>JBKPCD010000001.1:0-51668 GCA_046727175.1 Acidobacteriota bacterium
GGGGCCCCCCGCCCCCCCCCCACCCCACTCAACCGGTTAAACCCCGCGTTCGGGGCGCCGTCTCCCCCCCCCCCGGGGGGGGGGGGCCCGCCCGCCCCCCCGCGACAGAGGGTGAGACAGCGGTTCGTCATCCGAGTTCCATCGTCAGCCTCGTGACCGACGCCGGCGGAAAGCGATACGTCAGCACGCGACCCGCTGCGCCCTCGATCCGATCCTCGCGAGGCTTCACCGTGTCGGGCCGATCGAACGTGTTGTGCGCGTGAATGTCCGGCGCCGAAATCGTCGTCGCCCGCGCCGAGGAGATCGCCGCACCGCGAATCGCGATTTCGGTTTCGCGCGGCTCCGTCACGTGCGGGTTGACGACGCTCAGCGTCAACGTCCGATTCTTGATCGAGGCGGATCCGCTCAGACCCCAGAACGATCCCTTTGCGTCTACTCGATCGTACGAGATGCGCGGCGCCGCGAATGCCGTGCGGACGGACTGGCCGCCGACGTGCGACGCGTACGCTTCGAACACGTGGAACGTCGGCGTGGCCACGAATCGGTTCTCGTGCGCGAGGAACAGCGAGTGCAGGCAGTTGACGAGCTGCGCGACATTCGCCATCGCGACCTTGTCCGCGTGGCGGTGAAAAATATCGAGCGTCAGGGCGGCAAGCAGCGCGTCGCGCATCGTCGACTGCTGACCGAAGAGGTGGCTTGGGTCCACTTGCGTTCCCGGGCGGTGCCACGCGCCCCATTCGTCGACGACGAGCTTGATGCGGTGACGTCGATCGATCTCGCCCATGACGGCCCAGTGCCCGGAAACGAGCGCGTCCATGCGATCCGCCTCGTTGAGCAGTTCGTACCATTCATCGTTGGTGAATTGCAGCGCGTCGCCCTTTCCGGCGTTCCAGTCCGTCGTTGCCCCGCGGCTCACGTTCCACGAGTAATGGTGGAGCGCCCAGCCCCACAAGCCGTTCAGCGCGCCTTCACCCTTCTCGGTCAGCTTGGCCAGGAACCGGCGGGACCACGACAGGTCGCCGCTGTTCGGCCCCGAACCAACGAACGCGAGGTTGACGCCGTAACGCGGCACCCACGCCGTGTAACGGCGGAATTCCGTCGCGTACTCCTCGGGCGTGAAGTTGCCTCCGCATCCCCACGATTCGTTCCCGACGCCCCAGAACCGCACGCGAAACGGCTCGCGGTCGCCGCCCGCGCCTCTCAGATCGGCGAGCGTCGTGCTGCCGGCCGGGCTGTTGCAGTACTCAATCCACTGATAGAAGTCGCGCGGCGGGAGGCTGCGGAGATTCGCAGCGACATACGGCTCGCCGCCGCACAGCCGGCACAATCGAATGAAGTCGTTCGTGCCGAACTGATTTGGCTCGTATTTGGCGGTTCCATCGGGGAGCGCCATGTCGTTCGCCCAGAAATTCGTCCGCCGCGGCCGTGCTGACCGCGGACCTGTGCCGTCGCGCCAATCGTAGCTGTCGGCGAAGCAGCCGCCGGGCCACCGGATTGCGCCGGGCGGCAGCCGGCGCATGTGATCGACGAGCGCGCGGCGAATTCCGCCGGTGTTTGGGATCGGCGATGCTTCGCCCACCCAGATTCCGTCGTACACCACGCCACCGAGGTGCTCGACGAAGTGTCCGTACAGGTCGGCAGTTACCGGGCCGATCGGCTCGTCGATCAAGACTTCGATGTGCGCGTCAGCCGCCCGCGAGCTGCGCGGGGCGAGCACACACGCCGTCGTCGTGGCTGCGATGCGGAGGAAGTCACGTCGGTTACAGGCAGGCATGGAGGAATGCCTCCGTCATGTCGCGCAGCATACCGTCGCGACGTCGCTTGTCAACGCGTATTCGAGATCGTGGCTGATGTTTTGCGGAGAGAAACGAATCGTCGTATGCTCCGCTACCGGGGTTCCAGGTACGCCGGTTCCCGGTTCCAAGGTGGTTCCCCGGTTCGCACCAGGAGCCTGGAACCAGGCCTGGAAAGCTGGAACCTGAGAACCAGGAACCTGAGGAGTTATGCAACCGGTCACGTTGGGCGTTGTCATTGGCAATCGGGGATTCTTTCCGGCGCACCTCTGCTCGACGGGGCGGACCGAGGTGTTATCGGTTCTCGAGCAGGAAGGGATTCGCGCGGTCGCGCTCGCAGACGATGCGACGAAGTTCGGTGCGGTAGAGAGCTTGTCCGATGCGCGGGCCTGCGCGGATCTGTTTCGTGCGCAGCGCGACGCCATCGACGGCATCCTCGTCACACTGCCGAACTTCGGCGATGAGCGCGCCGTCGCGAACACGCTTCGATGGGCGGACCTTGGCGTTCCGGTGCTGGTCCACGCGTTCGCCGACGAAGATCAGCGCATGAGCGTCGAGTACCGGCGCGACAGCTTCTGCGGCAAGATGTCGGTCTGCAACAACCTGCGTCAGTACGGGATTCCGTACTCGCTTACCACGCTCCACACGACGCCACCTTCGAGCCGGACGTTTCGCGAGGATCTCCGCCGCTTCGCTGGCAGCTGTCGTGTCGTCGGTCGATTGAAGCGCGCGAGGATTGGCGCCGTCGGCGCGCGGCCGGCGGCCTTCAACACGGTCCGCTACAGCGAGAAACTACTGGAGCAGGCGGGCGTCTCGGTCGAAACGCTGGATCTGTCGGAGCTCCTTGGCTGGATCAATCGGATGGCGGACGCCGAACCCGATGTCCAGCAGAAGCTCGACGCGATTCAGGGCTACACCAGCACGAAATCGATCCCGACGCTGAGCGTCAAGAAAATGGCGAAGCTCGGCGTGGCACTGGATCGATGGATGGTCGAGAAGTCGCTGACCGCGACGGCGATCCAGTGCTGGACGGCGCTCGAGGAGTTCTACGGCGTGGTGCCGTGCACGCTGATGAGCATGATGTCGAACTCGCTGCTGCCGAGCGCGTGCGAGACCGACATTGCCGGCCTCGTCGGGATGTACGTGCTCCAGGCGGCGTCCCAGCAGCCCGCCGCGCTCCTCGACTGGAACAACAACTTCGGCGACGACCCGAACAAAGGCGTCGTCTTTCACTGCTCCAACCTGCCGAAGGCCTTCTTCAGCGAGCAGAAGATGGACTACCAGGCGATCATCGCGGGTACGGTGGGAAAGGAGAACACGTACGGCACAATCGTCGGCCGCGTCGCCCCCGGCCCGTTCACGTACTGCCGCGTCTCAACCAACGATCAACGCGGGATGATCTCGGGCTACGTGGGGGAGGGAACGTTCACCGACGATCGGCTGGAGACCTTCGGCGGCTACGGCGTAATCGAGGTGCCGGAGTTCCAGAAGCTGCTGCAGTTCATCTGCCGCCGCGGATTCGAGCACCACGTTGCCGCGACGAGAGCGAACGTGGCCAGCGCGATCGAGGATGCGCTGACCACGTACAAGGGATGGGATGTGTATCGACACGCGTCTCAGGCTTAGGGCTTTGGGCTCTTGGCTCCCAAAGCCCAAGCCCAAAGCCCAAAACCCCTGAGCCGGCCTGGAGCCAAGAGCCGACCGCCGCTAGAACACCACGCGGACTCCCAGCTGAATGTCCCGCGGCTTCATCACCGTGCTCGAATCGAGGTTGTTCAATTTCGCGAACGAGGCGTTCGTCGGCCCGAGCGTCACGTTACCGACATTGAACAGTGTGTAGTTCGTCGCGTTGAGCGCCTCGACCCTCACCTGCAGACGCGTTCGTCCCATCTCGAAATTCTTCGTCAGGCCGAGATCGAGCAGGTGGTGGTTCATGAAGCGGACGCTCTCGATCGTGGTCGGGAAACGCCGGATATTCGCGGCGCCCATCGGAATGAAATTCGTGTCCTGGAAAGTGATGACCTGCCCCTGCGCGTTGGTGATCGGCTGACCGTTCACCGTGTAGAAGCACGTCGTGTCGAAGATCGGGATGTCCACACCGTAGATCTGCCCAGAACCGTCCTTCCCCCACTGCGATTTCAGGCCTGAGGGCGATCCGCAGGATGGATCGTAGTACGTATTGTTGTTCCACGTCAGCGGCTGCCCCGTCTGCCATTCGTACTTCGCGGCGAACTGCCAGCCGCCGAGCACCGCGTTCGTGAGGCCGTTCCACCCGTCGCCGAATCTCCGCCCCTTTCCGAACGGCAGCTCCAGCACGCTCGCAAACGTGACGCGATGTGGACGATCGACCGGGGAGACGCGATCCTCGAGGTCCTCCCACGGGTTGAGCGGCGCGACCTTCTCGCGCAGCCGCGACCACGTGTACGAGCTCATGATCATCACGCCCTTCGTGAATCGCTTGTCGAGTCGTACGACGACGCCGTGATACGTGTTCGCGCCGCGATAGGTCTCGAGGTTGAGCGTGTCGAACTGCGGGTACTGCAACAGCAGCCTGCGCCTGGCGATCGTCGTGCCGTTCGAGCCGGGGTTCTCCGGGAACAGACCCTGAAATGGATTCGAAACGACCTGCGAGAGGAACGTCTCCGCGGCAGCGTCGCGCGTGGCGCTCTGCGTTCGGTACTGCTGCGGGATGTAATTCTGCGCCTCGAGGATCGGAAGGTTCTGGCCATGCTGGCCGAGATAAGAGATCTCGGTGACCATGTTCCACGGCAGCTCTCGCTCGATGCCGATGCTGTAGCGCCAGTACTGCGGGTTTTTCCGGGTCGTGGAGAAGATCGTGCCGGGGCTGCCGCCAAGATTCGTGAGGAGACCCAGACTCGAGCCAACCGGCTGAAGGAGCTGTCCGCTCGGTACGGGGTTGCTCAGCGTGCCCTGGAACGTCAGCCCGCTGTCGGTCGTCACAGGCACGGGCGTGTCCTGCGCATAGCCGCGCTGATTGATCGGATTGTTGAGGCCGGGAACGCCCGTGATTTGGAATGGTGCGACGTAGAGGCCGGCGCCGCCACGGACGACGTTCTTCGCGCCCAACTTGTAGGTGAAGCCGAGGCGCGGCTGAATGTTGTTCTTGTCAGCGTCCCAGATGTACGGCTCGTCATCGCTCAGATACTGGTACCCGCCGACGACCCGACCGGCGAACTCCTGCGCGGAGAATGGGACGCCGGCGGGAGGCGATGCGGCGTAACGCGTCGCAACCTGCGCCTGAATCGGATTGGGGGTCGTCACATCGAAACCGCGAACGTTGCGGTTCTCCTTCTCTTTCATTCCCAGCTCGTAGTCGTAGCGGAGTCCGAGGTTCACAGTGAGGTTGGATGTGACTCGCCAGTCGTCCTGCACGAAGACCCCGTGGCTCGTGACGGAGTACTCCTGCTCGGGCCGAATCTCGACGCGGCCGGCCGTCGGGATCCCAAGGACGAATGCCGCAATGCCCTGGCCGTACTGGCCCGTCACATTGTTCGCCAAGCGCGTGTACGTGCCGTCGAAATTGTAGTAGCCGCCGCGGAAGCCCTGATTGACTTCCTTCTGCTGGAGCTGGCGCCAGTCGTACCCGATCTTGAACGAGTGATTTCCGACAATCTTGTTGAGCGTCGGAGTGAACTGGACGTTGTAGAAGGGTTGGACGCGCCCAGTGTTGAACCCGTTCTGCTGGCCGCCGAGGATCGCCACGCGTCCTGCCGTCCCCAGGGTGCCCGCTTCGACGTCGAAGCGTGGAATGTGATCGTACTCGCCGAGCAGCGCGAGCACACTGCTCGAGTACCCGAGCGAGGCCAGGTCGAACGACTCGTGCGGCGTCTGATCATCGTTGAACTTCAGCCAGCTGCCTTTGACGTCGAGGATCAGCGTCGGCGAGAGAATGGCCGTATGACCCACGGCGACATTGTGGTTGTAGCGGTCCGTCGCACCCTGCGTGATCGGATTGAACGCGAAGTTGTAGCGCTCCTCGCGCCGGAAGTTCTCGATGTAACGGACGTACGTCTTGTTGCTCGGCGTCCACTCCTGGTCGACGCGGCCCATGTAGAACCAGTAGCCGTAGGTCCAGGGCTGCTCGGCGAAGTAGTTCTGTGACAAATCCGCAGCGGGTGTCTGGTTCGGCAGCGGAAACTGCTTCAGCACGTTCGCGGCGATCGGGTTGATTAGGTTCGACGGGATGATGTTCCCCGCGAATGGCTGTCGCGTGATGGTTCCTCCGACGTTTTGCGCGGTGAACGGGTTGTAGATCTGGACGCCCCGCGAGAGCAACTCGGAAAAGTCGCCGGCCCGCATTTTCTCGGTCGGCACCGAGGTCGTCACCGCTTCGATCGTGTCGTCCTGGAGCTTCTCGAACGACCCCATGAAGAACGTCTTGTTTCGTTTGATGGGTCCCGAGACCGTCGCGCTGTACCGGTTGTAGTCGCGCGGCGTCTTGCCGGTGCCGAGGCGGTTCGAGGCGAAGAGGTTCGCCGATCGCGAATCGTCACGATTGTAGTACGACGCCGCCACGCGCATCGCATTGCCGCCGCTCCTGAGCGCCAGGTTGACGTTTCCCGCGCCCGTGTGACCGATCTGTGCGTCGTAGGCTGCCGCTTCGACCTTGAACTCCTGAATGGCGTCGGCCGGGGGCTGAATCGCAACGCGTGCCTGCGATCCGACGTTGCTCGATCCGTCGATCGTGAACTCGCTGTTGATCGTTCCACTCACCGTCAGCCCGCGGAGGTTGTCGTTGTCCATCGGCCGCTGGAGCGCGTACGAGCGCTCGAACGTCGCGCCGCCCACCAGGCGCGTCAGCCCGTACGCGGTGCCGTCGCCGAGCGGAATCTCCTGAATCAGCTTGCTGTCGATGACCTGACCGAGGGTCGCCGAGCCCGTCTCGAGCAGCGGCGAATCTGCGGTCACCTGCACCTCCTCGGTGATACCCCCGGCCTCGAGCGTGAAATCGAGCTGCGTGCGATCGCCGACGCGAACCTCCACGCGGTCGCGCAACGCCTTCTTGAACCCGCTCAACTCGGCGGAGACACGATACGTGCTGGGGGTGACGTAGAGAATCGTGTACTGCCCGTTTTCGTTCGTGATCGCGGTCGCCGTCGAATTCGTCTCGAGGTTGATGACGGTAACGGTCACGCCTGGCAGGACGCCGCCAGACGAATCGATGACGCGTCCCGTGATGGTGGCGCGCGACTCCTGCGCTGCGGCGCGCGCCGTGAAAAGCAGCATCGAGCAGACGAGCAGCATAGACGCGCTTCGCTGCTGCGCCCTCCCGCTCCAGCTTCTTCTCAGCGAGTCCATAGCCTCCTCCTCGTTTGATCCGGGGACTTCGTCCCCGGATCCGTCTCGCCGTCGCTCGCGGGCGGGGTTCTCCGGCGCGCGTTTTGCGCGCGTTGGGTGAGGCCCCTCGACGCACACCGACACGGCCCCGCAGGTGCTCAGAGTCCGCCGAAGTGGACTCGTTCGCAAGCGACTCGCGGCGGCGCCCCTCGGTTTTTCACCTGCGAACGGCGGTGGGCGAGGGTTCCCGCGGGCGCGCGGTGCCAATCCAGCGGTTTCGCGCGCAATACTGGCGCAAACGCGCTCGATTGAGCGGCGTAGCCATTCCGTTCGATGTTGTGCTATACAAAACGTCGCACATGACTACGGATCCCCCGCTCGGCGCCTCGGGTCGGCCTGCCCGACACGATTTCTACCTGGTGAAATCGCTCGTTCACGCGACCGAGATTCTCGGGGCCTTCCAGCACTCGGGCGAGAGCCTCCGGTTGTGCGACGTCATGATGCGCACCGGTTTCGGCAAGGGAATGTGTTTCCGCCTTCTGTACACCCTTCGGCACTGCGGCTTCATCGAGAAGGTCGAGAACAATCGCTATCGTCTGACGTCCGAGATCCGGCGAAAGAAGAAGTACCGGATTGGCTACGCGGCGCAGGGGCAGGACAGCTCGTTCGCGCGCGAAGTCCACGACGGGCTCGTTCGGGCCGCGGAGCATGAGCACATCGAGCTCATCGTCGTGGACAACCGGTATCAGGCGAAGGTTGCGCTCAAGAACTCGGAGCTGCTGATCCGCGACGGTGTCGATCTGGTGATCGAGTTCCAGACCGACGAAGCCGTCGCGCCCGCGATCGCCTCGAAGTACCGCGAGGCGAACATCCCGATGATCGCGATCGACATCCCGCATCCGGGAGCGACCTACTTCGGCGCGAACAACTACGAAGCTGGGCTGCTGGCGGGGCGCCATCTGGCGCGGTGGGCTCGGCAGCAGTGGAGCGGCAAGGTCGACGAGATCCTGCTGCTCGAGCTCGCGCGCGCGGGATCGCTGCCGGCCTCGCGCGTGCGCGGCGTGCTCGCCGGCATCCGTGAGGTGGTGCACGAGGCCGCGAACTGGCCCGTCGTGTCGATCGATGCGGACGGTCAGTTCAAGACCGCGCTCGAGCGCGTTCGGAAACACCTGCGGGAGTCGAAGAGCTCGCACATCCTCGTCGGCGCCGTCAACGATCCGAGCGCGCTCGGCGCCGCGCGCGCGTTTCAGGAGGCCGGCCGCGGCACGAGCTGCGCGATCGTCGGTCAGAACGCGGAGCCCGACGCGCGCGCCGAGCTGCGCGAGCCGCGCACGCCGCTCATCGCGTCGGTCGGGTACTTTCCTGAAAAGTACGGCGACGGGTTGATTCGCCTCGCGCTCGAGATCCTCGGCCGTCGTCCCGTGCCTCCCGCGGTATTCGTCAAGCACCAGATCATCACGCGCGAGAACGTCGATCACTTCTATCCGAACGACGCGCTCATGCACGTCGAAACGTACGCGCGGTTCTGACGCTGATGCGCCCTGTCAGCTTGGGCTCAGGGCTTTGGGCTGATCGCACGCGATCGGTCCGCAGTATGTCCGCGAAGCGCTCGACATGGTGAAGCGCAGGCCAGCTAACCTGACCGCGTTTCCGGTCCAGCGGACAGACCGCGAGAGCGCGACAGCGCCGCTCGAAGCTCCTCAGCGTTGTCCGATCACGTAAAGAACATCGGCGCGGCTGAGAGCACCTGGATTCTCGGATTCCTCGCGGGCGAGTGCCGCGTCATAGGCGCTCTGGAGGTCGCGCAGTTCGTCCTCTCCAAGGCGTCGAACGCTGGCATGGACAGCGGATCTGAAATTCGATTCCCACGCTCGCGCATGATCCCGAGCCGTGAACTCGATCGTCTCGGCGACGATAACGGCGACTTCGAAGCCCGCCGTTTCGAGGGCCGTTCTGGACGCCGCAGGCGAGCCCAGTGGCTCGCTTGGATCGCGCAGCGAGACACCAAACGCCGCGGCGCAATCTCGGAAAACCCGCGCGCCCGGCGGCGAGCCGGTGCGCATCGACGTGAACGCCACGCGCCCGCGCTTCTTCAGTAACCGATACCACTCGCGCAGCGCATCGGCGGCCGGCATGTAGAGGAGGCCCTGAGCGCAAGTGATGACGTGGAAGCTTTCATCGGGCAGCTGCGGCAGACGCACGGCGTCGGCCTCGAGCAACTCGATGTTCCTGAGGCCCGCCTGCTGTATTGCCGCCCGGGCTTCTCGCAGCATGCCCGGAGAGATGTCCACACCTAACACACGTCCGCCGTCACCGACGGCACGCGCAGCGGCCAATGCCGCGAACCCCGTGCCCGTTGCGGCATCCATGATGTGATCGCCGGGCCGGAGCCGACACAACTCGATCAGGCGTTCTGCACATCGGACGTGCCAGTCCGTTTGGGCGTACGAAGCCGCGCGTGCGTTGAACGCTTCGGTGATTTCACCTAGGTCAGGTCGCATTTCTCCAAGCAGCCTTCTGCAGGATAACGCCCTGGCTCCGCGCACGCGAAATGCATCGAAGCCGTGGCACAATTCGCTCCCATGCACGACGAACATCCATCACGCCGCGAGTTCTTCGACGCATCCCTGCTCGGGCTTTATGCGCTGACTGGCCCGGTTTCCGAGGCCGAACAGAAGCCGACGCCGCTCCGCATCCTCTGTCTCGGCGCGCACCCGGACGATCCCGAATCGGGGTGCGGAGGCACGCTGGCTCGCTACGCGGCGGCCGGACACCGCGTGACGATCATCTATCTCACGCGCGGCGAGCGTGGGATCCCGGGACGCTCCCTGGACGAAGCGGCTCGAATTCGAACCGCCGAAGCGCAGCAGGCATGCAAGATTCTTGGCGCCAGTCCGGTCTTTGCGGGGCAGATCGATGGAGCGACGGAAGTCAACGCGCGGGAGATCGATCGCATAGCCTCGGTGATCAAATCGGAGACGCCGGACGCGCTGTTTACGCACTGGCCAATCGACAGCCATCCCGATCACCAGGCGGCCAGCCTGCTCGGCATCCGCGCGTGGTACGCGCTCAAGCGAAGCTTCCCCGTGTACTTCTTCGAAGTCGACGCCGGCAGCCAGACGGTGGCATTCCACCCGACCGTCCACGTCGACGTGAGCCCGACGCGCGATGCAAAGCGCCGCGCTCTTCTCGCTCACGAAAGTCAGCGCGGCGACGAAATCTACCGCATCCATCACGAGCCCATGGAGCTTTTCAGGGGACGTGAAATCGGCGCAACGGCGGCGGAAGCCTTCATCCGGCTCGATCGATCCGGTGAATTGCCGTTGATGCGCTGATGCTCGCTTGACCCCGGCGCCGATGCTCTACGCTGACGTGTCGAAGCTTGAGGCAACATGCCGCCTTCTCGATTTCCGATTCCCCAGGGCACGCTCGACATGCTGATTCTGCAGATCCTGTCGCTCGACAGCGCGCATGGATACGGGATCGCGCAACGGCTTCAGCAGATCTCGCGCGAGGCCGTTCAGGTCAACCAGGGATCGTTGTATCCCGCGTTGCATCGGCTCGAGCAGAGACGGTGGTTGAAATCCGAGTGGCGGCAGTCGGAAACGGGTCGCGAGGCAAAATTCTATTCCCTCACGCGGGCGGGCCAGAAGCAGCTCGCGGTCGAGAAGGAGACGTGGAATCGGCTCGCCGTCGCAGTCCAACTGATCTTCAACGAGGGGAAGTAGGCGCATGCGAAGACTCTTCAACCTGCTTCCATGGCGTCGTCGTCGAATGGAGACGATCTCGATCGCGAGCTGCGCTACCCTGCGGTTCGAATGAGGCACGCATTCACCGATTCACGCGATCGAACCGCAGCCGCTGTACGCTGCTCGTGTTCACAGTGAATCCTGCGACGACGCCGCGCTGGTCGCGTACGAATTCCACGACATCGACGGCGCCGCCATGGAACGCGTCCGGGAAGAGAGGCCGCAGCGTGATGTCCGATCTTCCGGGGACGTGCATTACCAGGCCCGGGTCAGCGGCAGAGACGATGTAGGTGACGTCGAGCTCACGACTGTAGTAGTGCCCCGCAAAAGCGCGCACGTCGGTGCTCGACGGTGCGAATGATGCCGTCACCTCCTCGCTCACCACGTTCTTTGGTCCTGCTCCCGTCACGCGGATTTCCTTCGGACGACCGGCCGCGGCCGGAACGAGCTCGGCCGCGATCGACGTCCCGGCAACGATCACCTTGTTTGCACTGACCGGCGTCAGTTCAACGACATCGCCCTCTTCACCCGCATTCCCGGACGCCATCAGTTTTCCGTCGCGAACGAAGATCCGTCCGAACGTCTCGCTCGAGGGTTCGCGATACAGCCCTACGAAGCGCGACTGTTGTTCGGGAGAAAGCGTTACCGGTGCCGTCGCTGGACCGGCATCGGCAGATGGGAACGCGTCCGTGAGAAAGATCTCCGCTACACGCCGGGTCAACGAAATCGGATCGATCTCATCGAGATTGCACAGCGCTGTAATCGCGAGGCCCCGATCCGGATATCGCACGGCATAGGCCCGAAATCCAGGGTCACCACCGCCGTGTCCGATCGTGCGCAGGCCGCGATGGTCGGCAATCTGAAGCCCGAAACCGTACATGCTCGTCTCGCCGCCACGAAGTACTGTTGGTTTCTGCATGGCTGCAACGAGCGCCGGATCGCCGACACGCACGTCCGCGAAGTTCTGTTCCCAGCGCAGCAGATCCCTCGTCGTCGTGAACAGGCCCGCATTGCCCATCAGTCCGCCGGGATCCTGCCGGAGGGGGAGGTGGAGCGCACCTGCGTCGCGGTGATAGCCCGACGCGCGATTCGGAACGATCATCGTCGGGTCGTCGTGGAAGTGCGTGTGGGCCATCCCGAGTGGTTTGAAGATGTTCGCGTCAGCGAAGGGCCGGAGCGACTGACCACTCACGCGCTTCACGATGCTGCCCAGCATCGTGTAGCCGCCGTTGTTGTACTGGTAATCGGAGCCGGGCGCGAAATTGAGCGCTCCCTGGCGCACGAGCATGTTCACGACCGCATCGTTCGGGTCGACGCCGTCCTCGCGTGGCGCTGCCAGGCCGAGCAGAGTGAACCCCTCGCGCAACCCGCTCGTGTGCGTGAGCAGGTGACGAATGGTCAACCGGGTGCCGTAATCGGGTAACTCCGGGATGTACTTCCGGACCTCATCGTACAGTGACAGTTGGCCGTGTTGTGCGAGCAGCAGGATGCTCATGGCCGCGAATTGTTTGGAGACCGAGGCGACGTGAAAAGCAGTGAGCGGGGTGATGGGCACCTTCAATTCGAGGTTGGCCATCCCGTACCCGCGCTCGTACACAGTGACGCCGTTTCGACTGACGCCCAGGCTGCACCCCGGCGAGTCGGTCGAGCTCCACTGCGCAAACAGCTTGTCGACGCGTGCGGCGACGGATCGGGCAGTCGGTGAGGTGTTCTTCGCTGCGTTCTGGTCGCTCGAAAAGGCCCGACGTGCGACGAGTGAAGCGACGACAGCGACTGTGAGGAGACCGAACGTAACGGTAGCCGCGGCTCTTTTCACAAAGACGACCTCGAGCTGATCCGGATCGCTCTCGATCAGCGCCGCATTTCGTCGATCGCCTGTCGCAGCGCCTTGACCTCGTGGAGGACTTCCCGGATCCGCAGGGAATCTGCGGAGTCACCCTTCATGTAGACCGTGCCGTTCGGATACAGCACGGCAGTTTCCACTTCGTGCAGGTCGTCGAACCCTCGTTCGTGTGCTCGCGCCGTCAGCTCACCCATGTTGATGTGCAGCTTGCGCAGCGCATGTTCCTGCGGGACGTGGTCGCGAATCAGATAGATATCGTCTTCTTCCATCAACCGTTGTTCCAGCGTCGGGCCGCGATAATAGAAACGAACGAGCACCGCGTTCGCTGCAAAGAGAGCGATCGCGCCCACGATGCCCCCGCTCAGCGACGTATCGTTGCCGATGATCGCGTTCTGGACCGTATTCGACAGCGTGAGGAGAACAACCAGATCGAACGGGTTCAGCTGCGCGAGGATGCGCTTGCCGGTCGCGCGCAGCGCCAAGACGAGAAACAGATAGACGATGACCGGCCGGATGATTTTCTCGAGCAACGAGATCGCTTGATCGCCGGTGCCGAAGCGGATCAGGTTGACGCTCAACGCATGCCAATCGAGATGCAGCACACAGCCCTCCGAGCCAACGATGTTCGGGTCATTCTAGACCCGGGGACTCGCGTCCCCGGACCCCTCACGCGCTCGCTCGCGGGGGCCCCACGATCCCCGCTCCGCTCCCGCGGGGCGCGCCCGTGGCGGCGCCTAGACCCGGGGACTGGCGTCCCCCGGACCCCCCACCCACCCCACCGCGCAAGTCCGCGCGGTGGGGGCCCCGGCTCACGCGCTCGCTCGCGGGGACGCCGTGATCCCCGTTCCGCTCGCGCGGGGTGCATCCCCGCGCGCCTTGCCCGGTTATGCGCCTCGTTGAAGGACGACTACGAACTTCTCGCGTCGCATAGGCTCACTGGTTGAACCGTGTGGCAGCGCACGTCCGAACGCTCAGGCCGGGTCCAGTACCGCGGACGCGAGCCGACGGACGATGTCGGCGACATCTTGAACACTGCGTTCGGATGTGAGCAGGGCGTCGAACGTTTCGAAGCTGGTGAGCACGTGGAGGACATCGACGATGAAAGGCACTGTCGTCGCTCCAGTATTCTCGCGCAGCCGTCCGACGATCCTGCGAATGTGCTCGCGGCGCCGCTCGTCGCGGGCGCGGACGCTTTCGGCGATCTCCGCATCGAGCGCAGCCAGCGCGCGAGCGCGCCGGAGGACAATCCGATCCGAATTCCAGAACGCGCAGAAGGCCGCGATCAATCCATCCAGCGCGCGCGACGGCGACGGCTCCTTGAGCACCGGTCCGAGGTATGGCATGAGCCCGGCGTTCGCGAGATGGTCGAACACCGCCTCGAGTACGCCTCGCTTCGACCGGAACTGGTAATAGACCGTCATGCGCGCGACGCCGGCCCGGCGTGCGATCGCGTCGACTGTGAAACCCTGCGGGCCACTGTCGTCGGCCAGCAGCTCGCGCGCGGCGATGACGATGCGGCGGCGCGTGTCCTTGGTCGCAATCTGACGCTGGCCGAGTTTATAGGGGCGAGGCGTGATGGAACCTTCCAGATAATTAATCGTATCGACTGTACAAATAAATCGCCGCTCTGGCCAGCATCCTCTTCAGTACGCGTCGGCGGCCGCGAGCACAACAAAAGGGCGTGCCTGATGGATTCACTGTTGCAGGACCTTCGTTACACGCTTCGCACGCTCGTCCGTGCGCCAGCCTTCGTGTCTGCCGCCGTCCTCTCGCTTGCTTTCGGCGTTGGTGCCAACACGACCGTCTTCACGTTGATCAATGCGCTGTTCCTGAATCCACTTCCCGTCGAGCACCCCGAGACGCTCGTCGCCGTGAACACGCTCGACACGAAGAATACGACCCAGTTCGGGAACATCATGCCGCTGTCGTATCCCAATCTGGTGGATCTGCGCGAGGCCAACAAAGTCTTCAGCGGACTGACCGGCTACTCGGCGCCGGTGCTTCTGGCGATGTCGGCCGGCGGCGAGCCCGAGACCGTGTTCTCGCAGCTCGTGACCGGCAACTACTTCGACGTTCTCGGCGTTCGTGCGGCGGCAGGACGTTTCTTCCTGCCATCCGAAGATCGCACGCCCGGCACACATCCGGTCGTGGTGTTGAACCATCGATTCTGGCAGCGGCGCTTCGGCGGGCGGCCGGACATTGCCGGCAACACGATCCGCCTGAACGCGATCGACTTCACGATCGTCGGCGTTGCACCGAGCGGGTTCATGGGGGTCACGGCGCTGATGGGTCCCGACGTCTGGCTGCCGTCGATAATGGCGCCGCTCCTGTTGTCGAGAGAATCAGCGGGATGGCTGACCGATCGCTCGGCCCTCTCGTTCAGCGGAGCCGCGCGGCTCGCGCCTGGCGTCGGTCTTGCGCAGGCGCAGGCGAACATGGCGACGATTGCGAGCGCGCTGGAGCGGAGCTATCCGGGCGCGAACACCGGCCGGAGTGTGTCGCTGATGCCGTTGAGCGAAGCGACGATCTTTCCGGGCATGCGCCAGGGACTGCTGATCGGCGGCCTCGTGCTGCTGGCCGTCGCCGGTCTCGTGCTGCTCATCGCCTGTTCCAATGTTGCCAACCTGCTGCTCGCCCGCGCGTCGAGCCGCCGGCAGGAAATGGCGATTCGCCTCGCCCTCGGCGCTGCACGCGGCCGCATCGTCCGCCAGCTGCTGACCGAGAGCGTGCTGCTCGCGCTCGTCGGTGGCGCGCTCGGGCTCGTGTTCGGTGCGTGGGGACGGAATGTGCTGTGGTCGTTCCGGCCGGCGCAGGTCGCGAACAACTTCGTCGAGCTGACGATCGACGGGCGAGTACTCGCGTACTCAAGTGGCCTTGCATTATTGACCGCATTGGTCTTCGGCATCGTGCCCGCCTGGCAGGCGTCACGTTCGTCGGCGGGCCACGCGTTGAAGGACGTGCGAGCCTCAGGTGTTTCGGGGCGCGGAGCCTTCGTGCACAACGCGCTCGTCGTCGGGCAGATGGCGTTGTCGCTCGTTGCGCTCGTAGCGGCGGCGTTGTTCCTGCGGAGCATCCAGCAGGCCTACGCGATCGATCCTGGGTTCGACGCGTCGAAACTTGCGATCCTCGGCGTCAACACGCAACAAGCGCGCTACGACCAGGCAAGGACCGAACAGTTCTACCGCGACGTGCGCGAACGGCTGTCGGCCGTTGGCGGTGTCGAGTCGGTATCGTGGGCGCTGAACGCGCCGCTCTGGGCGAAGGTCTATCGGCGTGCGTCGATCGAAGGACAGGTGCAGCAGGACGGCACCACGTCCGTGCTGACGCTCGTGAACACCGTCGACGTCGATTACTTCAGGACGTTGGGCGTGGCGGTTCGTCGCGGGCGCGACTTCAATGCGACAGATCGTCGCGAGACACGCCCTGTGGCAATTGTCAACGACACGATGGCGGCGAAATACTGGCCCGATCGGGACGCCATCGGCCGGCGCCTGCAATTCGAGGGAGAGCCCGCGCCGCGCGAAATCGTCGGCATCGTCAAAACGACGAAGTATCAGACCTTGGGTGAGTCACCGCAATCGTGTGTCTTCGTGCCGCTCGCGCAGAACTACACCGATGCGATGGTGCTCTACGTTCGTACTGCGGGAGATCCCGAGGCGATGGTTGGAACGATGCAGCGTGAAGTTCGGGCGCTTGGTCCTGACGTGCCAGTCAACTCGGCCACTACGGTTCGAACGCTCCTCAACCAGTCGCTGTGGATGGTGAAGTTCGGCGTCGGCCTGCTCTCGGCGTTCGGCCTGCTCGCGCTCGGCCTTGCCAGCGTCGGCATCTACGGCCTAATCTCGTATTCCGTCGCGCAGCGCACGCGCGAGATGGGCCTGCGGATCGCGCTCGGCGCGAATCCTGCCGCGGTTCGATGGTTCGTCCTGGGTCACGCGATGAAGCTCGTCGGCGTCGGACTCGTCCTCGGACTCGGCGGAGCACTGCTGCTGGGACGATCGATGTCTTCGCTGTTGTACGGGCTGAGCGGCGCCGATGCGGTGTCGTTGGTTGCAGCCACGCTGACGCTCGTCGTCGCGGCGTTCCTCGCCAGTTACCTGCCGGCACGCCTCGCGAGCCGGATCGACCCGGCCATTTCGCTGCGCGAGGCGTGATCAGCGGCAACTCACTCGTAGGGCGCGGTCTTTAGACCGCGCCGCGAGCCGGCCGCTACTCGTATCGCAGGGTGACCGCAGGATCGACCCGCATGGCACGATGTGCGGGAACCGCGCTTGCGGCGACGGCGACGGCCGAAACGAACGCCACGAGACTCGCAAACGTGATCGGATCGTAGAACGGCACGCCGTAAAGGAAGTCCATCGAGCCTGGAAAGATGAGAGTTTGGTGGAGCAGCGCGGAGAGCCCCGCGGCTGCTGCGAGGCCGACAAGGATTCCCACGACGACGGAGCGGAGACCCCGGAGAATCACATCCCTCCAGACCGCAGCGGAATCTGCTCCAAGCGCCAGCCGGACGCCGATCTCCCGTGTTCGGTGCGTGACCAATGCGCAATCACTCCGTAGATGCCAATGCCGGCGAGCGTCAGCGCCACCATCGCCAGAGTCGCCGACAGCATCGCGCACGTCCCGGAGAGAGTCCGCTGGGACCCGGACCATTCCGTCCTCCAGGTTGACTAGACGCAGACCCGGAAGCAGATTCGGATCGGACGACGCTACTGTCGTTTCGATGGCCACGAGAGCGCGGCGTCGATCGCCCCGGACACGCACAAGGAGATCGAGAAAGGAGCCTTTTTCGAACGCGCGTGAGGCTCGTTCGTTCGCGCCGGCCGGCAGATAGACGTGGGCTGGATCGAGGCGGGTGAGGTTGGCGAAGCGAACGTCCTTCACGATGCGTAGCTCGCCAGCGTCCTGCCTTTCGTGTTGCCCGCGATGATGGGCGGCGTCCAGGTTCCACTGAAGGGACGGGTGCCGAGCGCCGCGAAGGCGAATTCGCGGTGCTCTCGCAGTTTTTCCAACAGACGCTCTTTGCGTGCGATAGCTCCGGCGGGATTGTTTCCGATGCTGCCAAAGTCTGCCTCGATCGTGAAAACACCACGCGTTTCGAACTCCGGCTCGGCCACCTGCGATAGGGTCAAGCCCCGAGCCAGAAGCCCCGCTGTGGCCAGCAACAGCACGGATACTGCGACTTGGGTGCCGACGAGTAGGTTCCGCAGTCTCGATTCGCGCAGGTACCCAAACGCTGCGCCTTGGCTCTTGAGCGCCGTCGCGAGATCTCTTCTCGTGAGCTGCAAGGCGGGCGACAGTCCAAAGAGGACACCTGAGCCGATGGCGATCGTCAGGACGTAGGTCAGCACGCGGTAATCGGGCGCGAGGTTCACGACGCAAAAGTCGCCGCCGATGACCATTGCGTTCTGCTCGAGGGTGAGGGCGAGGAGTTTCGTCGTCCACCCGGACAGCGCGAGTCCCGCGCATCCGCCGACGAGGGCGAGCAGCATGCTCTCGACGAGCAGCTGGCGAAGCACGCGCGCACGCCCGGCTCCCAACGCCAGCCGCGTGCTGATCTCGCGCTCGCGCGCCGCGCCGCGCGCCAGCATCATGTTGCCGACGTTGGCGCACGCGACCAGGAGCACCAGGCCGACGATCAGCATCGCGGCGGCCATCAATGCCCGGAACCGAATGTCGTCAGTGTTCGGAAAACAGGAAAGATCGATCGAGCCTAGTCGCTGACGATCCGGTAAGATTGCCGACCATGTGCGACCTTCGACACGATCATGTACACCAGGCATTCGGATATCTCGTCGATGTTCCGGAGATTCGGGCGCTCGTGAACGAGACGGCGCACGTCGTCGCGACCATTGCGGCGGCGCCTGCGCGCGTCGAGGCGCTCAAGCCGGCGTTCGCGACGTTGCTGGCCGCTGACGGCTGGCTGCCGGCCGCGTATGCGTCGCCGGATTTCACGAGCGGAATGGGCAGCGGCATCGGCCAGTACGCGCTGTATCGCGCCGAGGACGGAACGCTGACCTTGTTCTCACTCGTCGTCCCTGCCGGCGCGGAAACGCCGATTCACGATCATCTTGCGTGGGGACTGGTCGGGGTCTACCGAGGGAGACAGCACGAAACGGTATACCGCCGCCTGGACGACGGCCGGGACGAGACGCACGCGGTGCTCGAGGTAGCTCGCTCGCACGTGCTGGACGCCGGTGAGTTCTACACGCTGCTCCCGCCGCTCGACGACATTCATTACGTGAAGACGATCTCGGACGAGGCGTCGGTGTCGATTCATTTGCTGGCCAACGACACGGCGTGTGTGTGGCGGCACCGGTTCGAGGTGACGACGGGCGAGGTGAGGCCCTTCAGGTCCGGCTACAGCAACGCGCCCTGCCCGCCGGAGACGACGGCGGCGGAGCGCTGACGCCGCCGGCGAGGTTCCCGGTCCCAGTTCGTGATTCCAGATTCTCCAACGGCAGCCTTTAGAGCGTTGGCCACGAACACTCCGCAACTCAATGAACGTCTGTGGCGCGTGCGCCGTCGCGGCGAATGGATCGATGCGACGCTCGGCCAAGTCCGCGACAGATGGCGAGTGACCTTCGCGCGGAAAGGCCGTCAGCTCGCGGATTGCGAGTTCGACACGCGGACGCAAGCGCTCGACGCGGCACGCGCGCGATTGCGCGAGCTGGAACGCGCCGGGTGGACGGAGCATTGGTAGCAGGTGCACAGTTCTGACGACGGAAGAAACCGCGGCACCTGATTGTTCGACGTCGGGCTGACCGGAATCTTCCAAACGAGGAAGCGAATCGGGGAGGGCCGTCTGATCGTTCGGTTACTTCCTGAGCGCCGTCTCCCAATTCAACACGACCGTGATCGGTGCGGAGTTCTCGTCCTCGGCGCTGATGTTGACGAGAAATCGCTGGCCGTCTCGGGTCACCACGTACTGATTCCTTCGGTCCACGAATGAGGCCGTGATGCCGGTGTTGAACAGCGCTCGTGGTGGGCTCGTTTCGAAGGTGAGTGCGCTCTGGCGCATATCAGCAGCCATCAGGTTCCCATCAGGTGCAAGATAGAAGAGCTCCTTTCCATCGCGTCTCCATCGTGCTTGCGCGCCGCCATGCGTCGACACGCGCCACTTGCCGTCGCCACCGGGGAATCGGCGAACGTAGACCTCCGCGGTGCCCGACTCGTCGGACGTGTAGGCAACCCATCGCACGTCCGGGGAAAACTGCCCCTGGCGCTCATTTGCCGGTGTTTCCAAGAACGGCTCGGCCTTCGCCGCTCGCGAAGCTGGTATGACCCAGAGATCCCATTGACCGTGTCGAAGGCTGTGATAGAGAAGAAGCCGCCCGTCGCTGGACCAGTCGGTTGGAAGCAGGCCAAATTTCTCGGTGGAACTAAGGACGAGTTCGTCATTTCCAGCACCGTCCGCGCGAATCGTGTACATATCAACACCGCCGAGCCGGTTCGACGCGAACACAAGGTGGTTGCCATCGGGCGACCACACCGGCAGGTGCGCCCCGGCCTCGTCTGAGAGGAGCCGTGACGTTGTACCGCGCGAAGGTTCGAGAATCCAGATGGTGTGCCGTCCCGTCGTGACGTCCGTCTTTTCCACGGCAATGCGTGTCTCGTCGGGAGAAAGCCAGGGATGCTGATAATCGGCAGGAGTGGGAAAAGCACCAATCCGCGTGCCGCTTCGATCGAACCAGACCAGGTGACTGTCGGGACTGGCGTTTCGATATGCGAGCGCGCCGGCGCCGACCGCGAACGCGCCGCCGGACCGCAAAGGACTGTCCATGGCAATCTGGTCGGCGACGGTGATCGGCTCACCGATGACCTGCCCGCGATCGATGTCGAACGTCTGAGCGAGCAGCGAGGAGTTGTTGAGCAACAGCAGGTGCGGACCGTCCAGGTCGAATCGCGACTCGGCGGCGCGCACGCGGTGCGTCTCATTCGAGTCGAGCGATGCCTGATAGATGCTCGTCCGTTCCCGGTCCTTGCCGTGAGCCAGGTACAGGAAGCGCCGGCCGTCAGGCAGGAAAATCGGCCACGCATGGACGCGTTCCTTTCGTGATGCGTCGAGCGTGGTGGCCGGCGTGGCTTCGCCACCTGTATCTGCGACTCGCCAAATCGGGCCCTTCAAAGTGCTGAACAGGATGTTGCCGTTGCGGTTCCACGTCCCGCCACCGGCCCACCCGTCAGACTCGCATATGACCTGGAGCGAGCCGCCGGCTTCGGCGATCCGTTTCACGCGTCCATGCGCAAAGAAGGCGATGGAACGACTGTCCGGAGACCAGAATGGAAACGCCGACCCTTCCGTTCCATCGAGCAACCGTACCGTCACCGAATCGAATCGTCGCACCCAGAGATGTCTCGTGCCATCCGCGGAGAGCGCGACGAATACCAAACGACTCCTGTCCGGTGAGACGGCCATCTCGGCAGTGCCGCGCGGAAACCTGGTCCCCTCCGGCGGATAAACGAGGAAGCTGACGTTGGGGGCGGACCCGACGATGGGACGCCTGGGCAGATTGATCGCGACCAGCGCGAGCACGGCGATCGCAAACGCCGCAACCCAGCCCCAGATCCCTCGCGCGGTGCGACGGAGCTCACTACGGGAGGCGGATTCAGGCGCCGCATCGTTGTCGCGCAGCCATGTCAACTCGCGCAGCAGATCGCGGGCAGTCTGCCACCGCTGGTCGGGATCCTTGGCGAGACATGCCGTCACGAGCCGCTCGAGTGCTGGTGGCGCGAGCGGCTGCCGGATCGTGAGCCGCGGCGGTTCGTGCTCGAGGATTGCGGCAATGAGTTCCGCTTGCGAGTCCGCCGCAAAAGCGCGGACGCCGGTGATCATTTCGTAGAGCACCGCGCCGAACGCGAACAAGTCCGAGCGGGCGTCCGCTTCTTCACCTCGCAGCTGCTCCGGCGACATATACGCCAATGTGCCGACGAAAGATCCTTCCGCTGTGAGTGGTTCGTTCGTCGAATCGGACGCGGTGTGTCCGCCGAGAGACGATCGGGACCTCAAACGTGCGAGGCCAAAATCGAGCAGCTTCACGCCCGACTTTCTCAGCACGACGTTCGCGGGCTTCAGATCGCGATGCACGATGCCCAAGGCATGCGCCGCGGCGAGTGCATCGAGGATTTGAGCGGCGATATTCAGGCACTGCGCGGTGCGCAATGGCCCACGGCGCAGGCGCGCGGCCAGCGTTTCTCCCTCGAGAAGCTCCATCACGAGGAACTGCAGCTCGCGGCCGTCGATCGGGGCCACACCGACGTCGTACAGCGTGCAGACGTGGGGATGCGCCAGCATCGAGATGAGGCGTGCCTCCCGCTCGAATCTCTCGCGGCTCCGCACATCGCTCGCCAGGTCGGGGGCGAGTACCTTGAGAGCAACCGGCCGATCGAGACGCGTGTCTCGCGCGCGATACACCTCACCCATGCCGCCCGCGCCGAGCGAGTCCACAATCTCGAAAGGACCGAGCCGGCAGCCCGACGAGAGTCTCGTCCCCGGACCGTGTCGGTCACCCGCACTTCGACAGTCGACCGGTGATTCGCTCAGAAACCCCTCAGCGTGTGGATGGGCCGCGAGCAGCGAATTGACCTCCCGGCAGATCGCCTCGTCTGCGCCGCTCGCTTCGCGCACGAATCTGTCTCGCGTCTCGGGCGGCTGCTCGAGGGCGGCATGGAACAGCGATCTCACGCGTTCCCACTGCTCCGGAGTGAGCATCACGAACGTCCTCGCAATTCGCGATAGAGCCACGTCCGGGCGAGCATCCAGTCGCGTTTGACGGTCACTGGTGCAATGCCCAGGACCTCCGCCGTCTCCTCCACGGTCAGCCCACCAAAGAACCGGAGCTCCACGAGTCGACTTTGTCGATGGTTCAGCGAGGCGAGCTTGTCGAGCGCGCCATCGAGGGCGAGGAGATCGATTTCCGGCGGAGTCGCCTGATGCTCGGCCTCGTCGAGCGGCACCTGGAGGCCTGCGCCGCGCTTGATGGCTGCATGCGCGCGCGCATGATCCACCAGGATGCGCCGCATGACGTGCGCCGCAATGGCGAAGAAGTGCGCGCGATTCTGCCAGCGAACCCGACGCTGATCCACGAGCCTCAGGTACGCCTCGTGGACCAGCGCGGTGGGCGGGAGCGAGTGATCCCGGCGCTCCCGTCGAAGGTAGCCGCGCGCCAGCCGCCGCAGCTCGGCGTAGACCGCCTCCATCAGGCCAGCGCCCGCACCTCGATTGCCCTCACTCCAGGCGACGAGCAAACCGGTCACGTCGGAGTCCGCCATCATTGGTTGCCAGCTGGATGCTCATTTATATCGCACCGGATGGCGGATGAGCCCGTTTGCCCCCCGATTCCGCGTTTCCAAAGCAGGTCTCGCGCGGACGGCACCGGTTCCCCCGCGCGTGCCCTGAAGAATCCAGGAGGAGCCATGATTACGTATGGGGGCAGCCGACGAGCATTCTCACTGGTTTTTGTTGGCGTTACCGCGATTGGCACGCTGGCGGTCGCGGACACGCCTGACCACCGCTCGGTGAACGGAACGATCTGGGCAGCGAATCGCGGCGCTCACACGATCCGGGGATTCGACGCAGCCACCGGCGCCATCGTGAACACCATCGCCATGGCCGCAAACTCGCAGCCAGGCGATCTGGCCTACGCAAAGGGCAAGCTCTATGTGGCGGAGGAGTTCGGGACGCCTCCTGCCATTGCCATCGCCGACGTCGAAACCGGCCTCGTCCTCACTCGAATTTTCCTGCCGGCCGGCGTCCGGCCGCACCACGTGCATGCCAGTAGCGGCGGCAACCTCATCGCGGTCGGACTCTATGGGACCGATATGGTCGCCGTCGTGGACACGCACGACGACGCGCTGCTCGGCCCATGGGATACCAACACGGCCACGACGAACGGACGCGTGCATGCGGGCGTGTTCTCGCAGGACGAGCACACGCTGTACCTCACGAGCGATGCCACGAACGAGGTCTTCGCGATCGACCCGCGCACCGGGGAGGTATTCTGGCGCCTGACGGTTCCGGGCGCGCACGAGCTCGCGCTCACGCACAACGAGAAGATCGCGTACGTCAGCCGCCGAACGGCGAACAAGGTCGCGGTAATCGATCTCGAGAATCGGACATATCAGGACGCGCTGACGCTCGGTGCGCCTGACACGATGCGGCTATCGGCAAACGAGAAGCTCTTGACGGTCGGCTTGCGGACGATGCCCGCACAGCTGGCCGTCGTCGATACGGACACGTTCGAGTACGACCTCGTAGATCTCACGCCCGGCGAGACCACGACGATCGCTGGCCATCAGTGGACCTCGTCGAGCGGCAGGTACACCTTCGCCGCGTTCGAGGGCGGCTCGAATCCCGGCATCGCGGTCATCGATCATCGCGTGGGCAACCAGGTGGTTCAGCGACTCAGTTATCCCGGACGACCGCACGGCGTCGACCACGCTCCGAGCCGCTGACGCGGCCGGTGAGGTTCTCGGTTCTCGGTTCACAGTTCCAGGTTCTTGAGTTCTGATTGACGCCGAGAACGAACCTGACCCTGAACTGTGAATCGGGAACCGTGAACCGAGAACCTCGCCGCAGGACGCGCTTTTCAGCATCCTGCCGTCCCTATTGACATTCGATAGGAACCAGCGCATGCTGGCTCTCGTATCGGATGTCGATAGGGAGCTAGCGGTCCGATCGGGAAATGGCTCATGCATCGAGGGCGGATGCAGCGCCGGCCGAATGCCGAGCTATTTCGCGATCGGACCACTAACATGCCGAAGTCCCGGATCACTCTCCTGCAGGGCACGCTCGACCTGCTGATTCTGAAGGCGCTCAGCACGGGCGAGCAGCACGGCCTTGGTGTGTCCCGCCGCATCGAGCAGATCACGGGCGGCACGTTCGTCGTTCAACCCGGGTCGCTCTTTCCGGCGCTGCATCGCCTCGAGGAAGCGGGCTGGCTCTCCTCGACGTGGCAGCCGTCCGAGAACAATCGCCGTGCGAAGTACTACACGCTGACCCGGACCGGCCGCCGGCAGCTCGGCGAGGAAACGGCGCAGTGGAACCGCATAGCCGTCGCGATCGCGCGCGCGCTCGAAGCATAGCGGGGCCTTCGTGGATTCGGGAGCTCCGAACGTGAGGCGTCGAGGTCGTTGACCGAGCCATGTCGTTGAAAACCCGCATATCCAGCTTGTGGCGAAATCTCGTCCACCGGCAGCGCGCCGACCGTGATCTCGACGACGAGGTGCGGGCAGTGCAGGCCCTGCTTGTCGAGGAGAAGGTGCGCCAGGGCATGACGCTTCAGCAAGCACGACGCGCGGCGCATATCGAGCTCGGACGCGTCGAGACGATCGAGGAAGGTGTGCGAGACGTGCGAACCGGAGCATTCTTAGACGCATTGATCCAGGACCTGCGCTATGCGCTGCGATCGCTGCGACGCACGCCCGGGTTCGCAGTTGCCGCGATCGCGACGCTGGCCCTCGGGATTGGCGCGAACGCGACGATCTTCACGCTGCTCGACGCAGTGCTCTTCAAATCACTGCCCGTACCCGCCGCGCACGAGCTCGTTGCGCTCTACGAGAACGCTCCGGATGCCGCCCCCGACGTGTCGGGAGGGACCGGCCGCTATTTCCGGTTCTCGTACCCGAGGTTCGAGTGGCTGCAACAGGCGATTGGGGAGCACGGAAAACTTGCGGCGGCGACTCGGAGCTCGAGGTTCGTCGTCCGGCTCCCCGGAGCGACCGAGGCAGAACGAGTGCGGGGCCAGCTCGTGTCGGGCAGCTACTTCGAGACGCTGGGCGTGTCCGCGACCCGTGGCCGCGTCCTTGGATCCACCGACGTGCGCGTCGGGCAGGTCGATACGGTCGCGGTGATCAGCGACGGATTTCACAAGCGCTCGTTCGGCGGATCGGACAGCGTGATCGGTCAGACGCTCGCGGTAAACGGCCTTCAGGTCACGATTGTCGGCATCACGCCGCCCGGCTTCGTCGGCGTCTGGACCGATAACGAAGCAGACCTCTGGATGCCGCTGACGCTCCAGGGGCCGTTGCGGTACGAGAACAACTCCAGTTCCTACAACGTCGCCGATCGCAGCAACCCGTGGATTGGCGAAGACCGGATCGCCTGGCTCAATCTCATCGCACGCATTCCCTCCGAGGAGCTGCCGCGCGCGAAGTTGCTGCTCGACACCGCCAACCGGCAGGGGCTGACCGAGCTCGCCAGCACCTTCGACGATTCCGCGGCCCGTCGCGACATGCTCGCCCACAGGCTCGCGCTCGAGCCTTTTGCCCGCGGCTTCTCCGGCCTGCGGGCGCAGTACTCCGACGCGCTCCTGGCGCTGGCCGCCATGGTGGTCGTCGTTCTGCTCGTCACGTGTGCGAACGTCGCGAATCTCATGCTCGCGCGCGCGGCGGGACGTGTGCGCGACGTGGGTATCCGGCTGTCGCTCGGGGCGACGACCGGCCGACTGATCCGGCAATGCCTCACCGAGAGCCTGCTGCTCGCCATCGTGGGCGGGGCAGCCGGCCTGTTTGCGGGTCGGTGGGCGAGCGCATTCCTCGCGCATCAAGTGCTCGGGACATCGCGCGTGCTCCCGCCGGTGTTCTCGCCGGACGGCCGGCTGATCCTCTTTGCGGCAAGCCTCACGATCCTGACGGCGATCCTGTTCGGTCTGGCGCCCGCGATTCGCGCGACGCGGATAGGCGGAACGGTTTCCATCGGCAGCAATCAACGGCTCGCGATCGGCGAAACGAGCATGCGAGGCATGCGTCCGCTCGTCGCTGCGCAGCTCGCTCTGGCGGTTGTCGTTGTCTTCGGCGCCGCACTGATGGGCAGGACGCTCATCAACTTCGTGCGGGTCGATCCCGGTTTCGAGGTCGATCGGCTGGTGAGCGCGACGTTTTCACCAGCAGCGAGCGGGTACTTGCAGGAGAGCGTTCCGGCGTTGAGCGAGCGCCTCGTTGCGGCCGTGCGGCAGCTTCCGGGTGTGTCGTCGGCGACCGTCTCGGGGTGCGGTCTCGTCGACAACTGTTTCCATTCGAGCGGCTTCACGATCGAAGGCGTTCCGAACAGCGTCTCGCTGCAGGACAACTGGGTCGGCCAGGGGTATTTCGCGACCGTCGGCATGCGTCTCGTCACCGGCCGCGGATTCGAGCCCCGCGATATGGCGGGGAAACCGGGTGTCGCCGTCGTCACCGAGTCGATCGCGCGCCGTTATTTTCCGGGACAGGATCCGCTGGGCAAACGACTCGGCTTCAATCAGCTCGACACCGAGATCGTCGGCGTCGTCCGCGATGCGCGCGTGAAGTCGCTGCGCGATCCGACGCCGATGGTTTACTTTCCACTCGATGCGTCCCGGGCGCCCAACTATCTCGATGTCCGGGTGGCCGGGGACGCCGAACAGGCAGTCGGAGCCATCCGTGATGCTCTGCGGCGGACTGAGCCGGGACTCGTCCTCGACTCGGTAACGACCCTGCAATCGCGTCTTGGCCGGGACGTCGCTCGAGAGCGGCTCGTCGCATACCTCGCGTCAGGCTTCGCAGGTCTTGCGCTGTTGCTCGCCTCGCTGGGCCTGTATGGCGTGCTCTCTTACGCCGTGGCACGGCGAACCCAGGAGATCGGCGTCCGGATGGCGCTCGGCGCCCGCGCGCGTACCATCGCGAGTCTCGTCTTGTACGACGCGCTCAAGGTCGTTGCTGTCGGCTTGCTTGCGGGTATCGTCGTCGCATCGGGTGTAGGCCGTCTTTTGCGCAGCTTGCTGTTCGACGTCAGCCTCTCGGATCCTGTGACAGGCGCGTTCGTTCTGCTCGTGCTCGTCCTCGTCACGCTGACCGCCGCGTACCTTCCCGCCCGGTGCGCCATGCGCGTCGATCCGATTACGGCGCTCCGCACCGAGTGACCGGCAGGGAAAACAGGAGATGAGGAGGTCAAGAGGTCTCCGTGAGTTTTTGATCTCCTGATCTTCTGATCTCCTGTTCAAATCTCGTCGCCCTGGACACGAGGGTGTTATCCAATGCGGAACAGTCGGCTCCCTTCCGGACCTCTCACCCTCCCACAATGACTTACCGACGGTTCGCATACCGGAACTCATCCTGGATTCCTCCATCAGGTTGTCATTTGGGTCGAAACGTGCCGTACTCCGTCATCCCTGGAGCAAGCGAGCCTTGCGAGCGAGCCCGCCCGCCCCACGCGCACAAAACGCCCGGCGGGGACCTCGCGGAGCGGAGCGGGGATCGTGGGGCCCGCGAGCGACGGCGTAAGGGGGTCCCGGGGAGAGAGGAAGTCCCTGCGGAGGAGGAGGAAAGCCGTGACAAATGTGATCCGTCAGCTCACGCTTTCGATCGCGCTCGTCGTTGTCCTCGTTGTGTCGGCGTCGGCGCAGAGCGCCGGCACGATCACCGGCATGGTCAAGGATTCGAGTGGCGCGGTGCTGCCCGGCGCCACGGTGACGGCCGTCAACACGATCCAGGCCGCGACCTATACCGCGGTGACCACCGCGCAAGGCACGTTCGTTCTCGTCGAGATTCCTCCAGGCACCTACACCATCAGCGTCGAGCTCTCCGGCTTCAAGAAGGTCGAGAAGAGCGACGTCGTCCTCAGCACGGCCTCCAAGATCAGCGTTGGCGAGATCGTGCTGGACGTGGGGAACGTGAGCGAGACGGTCAGCGTTGTGGCCGAATCGAGTCAATCGCTGCTGAAGACCGAGTCGGCGGAGCGCTCCGACCTCGTGACGAACACCCAACTCAAGGAGCTGGCCCTCAACGGGCGCAACATCGCGGATCTGTTCAAGACAATCCCCGGCATCATCGCCGGCGGCACGCAGACGACGTCGACGGTGCAGAACGTGGTCGGCAGCTTCAACATCAACGGGACGCGATCGAACCAGCACGAGTACACCGTGGATGGCGTCACCAACCTGAACCTCGGGAACAACACGGGCGCTCTCGTCACGATCAATCCCGATGCCGTCGAGGAGGTCAAGATTCTGACGTCCAACTACCAGGCGGAGTACGGACGGGCGGGCGGCGGCTTCATTTCGCTCACCACGCGTGGAGGTACGAACGAATATCGAGGCGGGATCCGATATTTCAAGCGCAACGAAGACTTCAACGCGAACAACTATTTCAACGTCCTCAACAATCGTCCCAAGCCGCCATATCGATACGACTACGCCGGCTGGGACTTCGGCGGACCGATTCCCGTGGGCGGGAGCAAGGGCAGCCGCAAGGTCTTCTTCTTCGCTGCGCAGGAGTACTACCAGCAGAAGACACCGGCCACCTCGCCGACCAACATTCGTGTTCCCACCGCCGCCGAGCGCAATGGAGACTTCTCGCAGACTCGCGACGTCAACGGCAATCTGATCGTGATTCGTGATCCGAACACCGGCCAGCCTTTTCTCGGAAACGTCATTCCGAGCAGCCGGTTTGCCGCGGGCACTCAGCAGCTGATGAACACCTTCCCTCTGCCCAACGCCCCCGAAGGAGGGAATCAATACAACTACACGTCGCAGCTGCCCCGCGACACCCCTCGGCGTGAGGACATCGCCCGTGTGGACTGGCAGATCACAGCCGAAACGAGGCTGAGCGGCCGCTATATCCACAACAAGGACGAAGACGTGCAGCCGCTCGGGACGACGACCGCGGCGTTCAATTTTCCGCTGACGGATGTGGTGCGGAAGAACGGACCGGGCGACGTGTTCTCCGCGACGCTGACGCACGTGTTCAGCCAGAGCCTGGTCAACGAGTTCATCTTCGGTGCGGGACGGGGAGGGGTCTTCATCGGTCCTGTGGATCTGACCGAGGCGACGCGCAACAAGTGGGGAGTGACCACGCCGTTGTTATTCCCGGATGCCGATCCGAGCGACACGCTCCCGAGCGTGACCTTCGGCGGCATCTCAGGTCAGACGTTCGCGAACACGAATTTCAACGGCACGCCATTCGATCAGAAGTTCCAGATCAACAACTTCATGAACAACCTGACGAAGGTGTGGAACACCCACTCCGTGAAGACCGGTATCTACTATCAGGGCGCAAACAACCGGCGCACCTCGTTCGGGCCGGTGCAGTCGAACCTCGCGTTCGGCACGAGCCATCCGCAGAACACCGGGCATCCGTTTGCGAACGCGCTGCTCGGGCTGTTCGATACCTACACCCAGGCGGAGCAGAAAATCACGAGCAACTACTACTATCGTGATCTTTCGGGCTACATCCAGGACACGTGGAAGATCAAACCAACGCTCACGCTGGACGTCGGGCTCCGGATTTCGAACTATCAGCCCATCCACGACAAGGAAGCGCGGCTCGGCTTCTTCAATCCGGAACTGTTCACGGCGGCGCAGGCGGTACGACTCTACAGACCCGTCTGCGTCGGGTCGCCCTGCACGGCGCGCGCACTCGACCCGGCGATCTCGGCGACGCCGACGCTCGACAACACGCGGCCGTCGAACTACGTCGGAACGATCGTCGCGGGCTCGGGAAATCTCACGAACGGCGTCGGCCGCGTCGCGGACGGGTATCCGGCGGGCGGCTTCGAAACAGCGGCGATTCTGTGGGGTCCGCGCGCGGGATTCAGCTGGGACGTCACCGGCAGCTCGAAGACGATTGTGCGCGGCGGATTCGGCATCAGCTACGACCGGATCGACACGGATCGCGTTGCCGACGCGATCACGAATCCTCCCGGCATTCAGCTCGTGACGCTGACGAACGGCAGCCTCAGCTCGCTGGGCACAACGCGGAGTGACCTGCTACCGGTCTACGGCGATGTCGTCGGCACGCCGCGCGACGGGAAGGTGCCAACGGTCTACAGCTACAGCGTCGGCGTGCAGCGCGACATCGGCTGGTCCACGGTGCTGGATCTCGCGTACGTCGGCACGCAGTCCCGCCACAATCCGCGGCAGACGGACTTGAATGCGATTCCGTACGGCGCGATGTTCCTGCCGGCGAATCAGGATCCGACGCGATTCGGCGGGACGATTCCCGCGATCGAGCCGAACCTGCCGCAGGGTTACGTCGATGCCGGTCTCAAGTTCTCCGGCGCGAACGCCGTGAACCTGAACCTGCTGCGTCCGTACCCGGGATACGGCAACATGCGCTGGCGCTTGTACGACAGCCGCGCGGGCTACGATGCGCTGCAGATCTCCGCCAACCGCCGCTTCTCGAAGCGCGTGCAGTTCGGCGTGTCGTACACGCTTTCGCGCGCGAAGACGGACTCGGCCGGCGTGACCGACAACACGCACCCGTTCGATCTCGAGAGCTACGACTCGGTCGGGCGAAGCGAATGCGGCCGAATCATCGGCGGCATAGCTGCTGCAACGCTTACCAGCATGCTTGGAATGAGTCGTGTCGAAGACCTCGAAATCTATAAGCTCGCCGTGAAACTTCGGGCCGAAGTCATCAGGCTCACCTCGAGTGGCACCGTTGCGAGTGACTACAAGTTCGTCAGACAAATCCGAGATGCTGCCCGTGGAGGTCCCCGCAACATCTCAGAAGGTTTCTCGCGACTCGCGCCCCTCGAATTCCACAAGTTTCTGGGGTACGCGAAGGGTTCCCTCGAGGAGACGAAAAACCATGTCTTTGACGGCCACGAGAGCGGATACTTCAGCGATGACGACCTCGCCATCTTGTAACGCTGGCACGTCGCACCCTGGGCGGCACGACTCGGTTGATGGTCTATCTAGACTCGCCCGAGGCACAGCGTGCATACGAGGAGATTCGCAAACGGCGCCGCAACCAGCAGCCCAAGGCGCGCGCCGTTGAGAACCGGGAGGCATCCGGGAACCCAGAACCGGGAACCTGAACCTGGAACCCTGGAACCGGTGAACCGGGAACCTGTCACCGGCGCGCGAGCGCCGTCAGCGTCACGGGCCCGAGTAGACCAGAGTCGAGGGGTTCCCATGTCGCTGCACTGAAGAGACCGTCAGGCCCGCGGTTCTGCGGCAAGCGCGCGGGGAAGTTCACGTTGTAGAACTTCCGCCAGCGCACGCCGGCTTTGTCGAGCGCGGCGATCCGGTTCGCCATCAGGTTGCTGACGGAGACCTCGAGCACGTTCCGATCGGCGAGCGATGCGCGACCGATCGTGACGCGGAACGTGGGACCAATCAGGGTCACCAGGTCCTTCCCGTTCAACCGCACGCGCGCGCTCTCGCGTACGCGGCCGAGGTCGAGCTCCCATGCGCCCGCATCTCCTGATAGTTTCGGCAGCGTCGTCGAGTACGTCGCGGTTCCGGAAAACTGCTTCACATCCTCGCCGCCGAACGTTGTCCAGGACGCGAGATGATCGACTTTCCGTTCGGCGGGACGTTCGGGACCGCCCTCGACGAATCGGACGGTCCAGGGGCCGGTGATCTCAATCCGACCTGCGGCTGCCGGGATAGCGCGATTCGATGTTGCCGCGAGCGCCGTGTACGTCGGATATGGTCTCCCCGCTGGTGTGTCCGTTGTCGCCACGATGAGGGAACCGCCGCGCGGCATCGACAGCAGCACGTCGATCGTCCCGTCGGTCGAGCGACGGACCTGTGCGTCTCCGCGGTTGCCGGTCATCGGATCGAAGACGACCGCCGCGCGTCTGCGATCGTCGAGCGGGACCCATCCGTCGATATCGCGATCGGTGCTGTTCGCGATGAAGTAGTATCGACCGCCGTCATAGCGCCGTCGCGCGAACTGCAGGTCTCGATCGACCAGCGCCTCGCGTTGAACGGCTGCCTTCGCCAGCAGGCGCTCGAGATCGTCGCCGCGAAGAATTCTGCCGCGGCCGATTGGCGCCTCGCTCACGCCGTTCGCGTCAGCAGGTCCGAACCGGATCGTGTCTCGCCGTTCCCTCAAACGCGCCCGGCGACGCTCGACATCCGAGAGTCCGGAGACGTCATCCGCCAGGCCTTTGAATGCGATGACGGTCGCACCCTGCTGGGCGAGAGTCAGCACGTGATCGAATGTTTCCAGCGGAATGAACCTGCTGGCCGGCAGCACGAGCGTCTTGTACGTTCCGCCGTCCGTGGCGATGGTCCGATTTACCTCACGAGCGGCGACCACCTGTCGATCCGAGATGAAATCGTACGTATACCCGCGCTTCTGCAGCGTGGCGGTCGCGCTCTCGAAGGCGCTGCCGTCCGCGGGCGGATTGGCACCGCCGAAGTGCTCCAACCGCTCTTTCGCCGGCCGTGCCAACGCATCGTAGAACGGGTAGTACACGAGCACATCCTGATCCGGGATCCCGTGCTGCAGGAACGACTGCACGCGCGTCACGTACTGATTCAGCGCGCCGAAGTCCTGCCACCAGGAGTTCCTGGAGTTGAACTCGACCGACGCGTAGAACAGCCAGCCAGGCCAGCGATCGTCCGGCGGCGAGTACGCAGTACCGTGATAGACGATGTGATTGACGCCGGCGACGAAGAAGCGATCGAGGGCGGCGCGAACGTCCGCAAGTGTCGACCGAAAATGCTCGCCGAGCCACGTCGCCGCTTCTGCGGAGACCAGCGGTCGTCCCGCGACATGTGCCGCGGACGTCGCCCACTTCGCGCGCTGGATTTCCGTACCTTCCGTTTCGGGAATGTCGCTAGCCGCGTAGAGATCGAGGATGTTCGCCGGCGAGCCGTGCGCCTGGTTGCGGACGATCGCGCCCCGCGCTTTCGCCCAGACGCGCCACTCGGTCGTGAACGTGTCGAGCAGGAGATCGGAGATGGTCAGTCGATAGTCCGCGAGAATGCGCGCGCTTGTCTCGGTCGCCCCAGCGGCCATAAAACGCGCGTCACCGGCCGACGCGCTCGCGCTCTTGCCGAACAGCTCGGGCAGGTGCTGTCGCAGATCGTATCCCCGCCTTCGCTCGAATTCCTCGAACAGAGCCTGCGTTCCATCCGATTGCCCGGACGCATCGTCTACTTCGTACGAGTCGTTGAAGAACGCCCTCAGTCCACTCAGCGGGTGACCTTTGAAGGCCTGATCGAATCGAGCGAGGTAGTTGCGGATTGCGCTGGTCGAGAAATGGTCGATGACGTTGCCTTCGCCGCCGGGCGCCGCACGTTCGACGAGCTTCCCGTGCCAGCCAAGGAACACCGCATCCAGCGTCCACGTTCCCGAAGGAGGCGTCCAGTCGAGCATCCCTTTGGCATTGACGTGCGACGTGAGGTCGATTGCCTTTCCGTCGCGCGAATATGTGACCAGCGCGACCAGCGGCAGCGGTTTCGGATAGCGCACCTGTTCCAACGCAAGCGCCTGCAGATTGGGGTTCGCTTCGACCGGCTCCTTGAGATCGCCGATCTGGATCCGCTTTGCATCGGGACGGCTCAGCGGCTGGTCGCGGGTGCCCTGCGGGGCGCGTTCGCCTGGTGCGACCTCGAGGACTTCGTAGATCTGATTGCCGATCGCGCGCACGAACGGCGCCTGATCGAGCCTCACCGGCTCGCCGAGCCGGCGACCCGCTTCGAGCGTCCACGTCTTGTAGGCGAGCGTGCGGCAGGCATCGCGCTCTCCGACCCACGGTCCGCCGAAGGGCCAGCCCGTGCCGGTCGCCATGTCGACGCCAAGATCGAGCCTTTCTGCTTCGCTCAGCGTGTGCTCCAGCAACCGTACCCAGTCCTCGGAGAGAAACGGAACGAATCGTGATTCGGTTCCGGCGACGCCGTAGATTGGCGTGATCTCGACACCGCCGAGTCCGACCATCTTCAGCGATTCGAGATCGGCGCTCAGGCTCGCGCGGTCGACCGCGCTCCCCATCCACCACCAGCGCGTCCACGGCCTGGTCTCGTGAGTCACACGCGGCCAGTTCGGCGGCGTCGCCGGCTGCATCGAACGAAGACGCAATGAGAAGGCGGATACAACGAGTATCGTCGCGCAGGAGATAACAAACGTTCGCTTCACGTTCGACGTTATAACCATGAATCGATTGATAGGCACGGCCGTTGTGTGGGGCGCGGTCTTAGACCGCGCCGCGCAGGGGGGCTTGCCCGCCCTACAACCACGGTAACGGCATTAAAAATCCCGGAACCGAACCACTACAGCCGTGGAACGCTCAGGCCGCCGTCGATGTGGATGACGCTGCCCGTCGCGTAGGGCAGATCGCCGCGAACCAGCGCGGCGACTGCACGGCCCACGTCTTCAATCGTGCCCCATCGCCGTTCGGGAACGAGACCGTCAGCGATCCGGCGATCGTACGTCTCCCGCACCGTCGAGGTCATGTCGGTCGCGATGATGCCGGGGCGGACGTCGTACACGGCGATGCCGCTCTCCGCAAGCCGCACCGCGAAGAGCCGCGCGGTCATGGCGAGACCCGCCTTGCTCACGCAGTAGTCTCCGCGATTGGGTGATGCCATCTCCGACGAAACGGATGTGACGAAAACAATGGTGGCCCGGAATTCGGGATCGGTTTGTCTCCGCGCGAGCATGTCGCGCGCGAGCGCCTGGGTCAGAAAGTATGGACCCTGGAGGTTCGTGCGGATCAACTCCTCGAAACTCTCTTCGGTGGCCTCGATCAGATCCTGTCGCACGCGCGGCGCCCTTCCCGCGTTGTTGATCAGCGCATTCACAGCACCGTAGCGCGATCGGATCTGGTCGACGAGCGCGGCGCGTGCGGCGGCGTCAGCCATGTCGGCTGCGATGTACAGCACGCGCGGCGCCACGCGTTGAAGCTCTTTGACCGCATACGACGCTGCGTCCGCGGACCGTTGACCGGTCAGGACCAGTTGCCAGCCTTCACGCGCGAGCATCTGGGCGATGCCGTACCCGATACCTCGCGTGCCTCCGGTAATCAGCGCGACACCAGCGGGAGATGGCGCCGTCGAGCTGTCAGCTGCCAGTTCCATGGAAGGCGAGATAAGGGCCACCGCTCGCGAGTCGTTTGACGAGCAGCGCTGCCTCGCGGAGGTGGTAATCACCCCACTGGCTCGACTCGCCTCGCGGAATCTTCGAACCCGCCGGTACGTGATCCCATCCGTTCGGCCGGTGATAGATCGAATGGAGGAGCAGCCCCTGATGGCGCGAATCGGTGCTCAAGTACGGCTCGTCGAGCAGCGTGTCGAGCACACGCAATCCTGCCTGTTCGTACCGTGAACCGTCATCGCCGCGCAACGCGAGGACCCGGCCGAGTCGAATCAGCGCCTGCGCGGCAATCGCCGCCGCCGAACTATCGACGGGTTCGTGATCGTTGAAGGGATCCGCCGCGCGGTCCGCCCAATCACCGAGATTGACCAGCCCCGGCGCACCGGTGTCCCAGTAGGGCACGCCGTCGGCGCACGCCGCCGACTCGATATAGAAATCGCACGTTGCTCTCGACGCGTCCATCATCCACTCGATGGCGCTGGCGTCCCCCGCGTCTCGCAGCGCATCGGCAGGCAGTGTGGCAAGGAACTCGATTTCTTCCGTGAAGCCAAGCATGGCCCACGCCAGGCCTCGCGTCCATGTGCTGAAGGGCGAGTAGCCCTGCTGAGTACTCGGCCCGCGGTATGTGCCGTTGCGCGCGTTGAAGAGGCTCTCGTGGGCGACTCGCCCGCGGACGTCGAAGACGTCACGCGCGCAGCCGTAGTAGACGTTGAACGTGGCCGTCGCGCGTGCGTGCTGCAGCAGGCGGACCAGAAGGCTGATCTGCGCGTCCTGCTCGGAGACGAGGCGCTGGCCGAGCACGTGGGCCAGGGCGAGCACGCGCAACGAACGAATCGTGTCCACGAAAAGCGAGTGCGCGCCGTTGAACGAGTGGATGAACCCGCCGTCGGTAAGCGGCGTCCATCGCCGCGCCTGGACGGCGCCACTGACCTTCAGCGCCAGCTCGTAGGTACGAATCTCCCAGTCGGTGGCGTCGTATCGCTCCTCGCGCCCCATCCGCCACAGTGTTCCGTACGTGCTGACGTTGTTGAACCCGTGATCGTGCACGCCGACATGCGTGAGGTGCGGCGCCATCCGCGCGATCGTCCGGTCGCGACCGAGCTCGAGGAACTCGCGCGCATCGGTGGCGTCAAACTGCAGCAGCGCCGAGCCGTACTGAAACCCCTCGGTCCACTCCGTCCACCCGCGCGCCGTGTACCGTCCGTCAACCGTGAATACCGGTGCGCCGCTCGACGCCGTCCACGTCTTTTCGATCGAGAGTATCTTGCCCGCCGACAACTCGAACGGCCGATCGATTTTCCGCGTGAGATCGGCTGGCGTCCGCGTGCGGTCGATGCGAATCACGGCTGCCTATCATAACGTTTCACAGGGTTCTGGGTTCCCCGGTTCCTGGTTCCTGGTTCCAGGATCGCGTATGAGAATCCCGAACATTGAACCCGGAACTGGGAACCTGTGAACCGGGAACCTCGCGATCGCTATGAGGCTCTGTGTTCGATGATTCGGTGTTCCTCGACGACGTCTCGACCGAGATACTCTTTCAACCAGAGTCGTTCGATCACCGGATACATCGCGGCGACGGGGAGGGCGAGCAGCGCGCCGACGATGCCGCCGATTTCCGCGCCGACGGCAAACGCGAAGAGCACGGCGAGGTTCGAGAGCTGGAGACGATTTCCATATACCTTCGGCGCGATGAAGTAGTTCTCGATGAAGTGGTAGACGGCGTACAGCGCGACGACGGTGATTGCAGTACCAGCTCCCTGGCTGAGCGCAAGCAGCACTGCGGGAGCCGCGGAGAGCACGAAGCCGAGGATGGGCACGAAGTCGCAGATCCCGGCGAGCAGGGCCAGCAGCATCGCGGCCGGTACGTGCAGCAACGCGAGCGTCGTCCAGACGAACACGGTCGCGAAGAACGACGTCGCGACGTTCCCCGCGACGTACCCGAGGATCGCGCCTCGCGCCTCGCAGGCGGTCACATGCGCGCGTGCGCGTTTGTTGCGCGGCACGTACGCGAGCAGCCATGAATAGGTTTGCCGGCCTTCGACGAGGAGATAGAAGGTCAGGATCACGGCAATCAGCAGCACGATGGCGCCGCTGATGAGCGTTCTTCCCAGATCGCGAAGGACTGGAAAGACGGAACCTGCGCCCACGGCCACGTCACCGTTCACGCCAGGCAGCACTCGCAGCAGCGCAGCGGGCGTGCGGCGGACGAGTTCGTCCTGAACCTCGCGGATGCGATCGCCAAGCAACCGCGCCTCAGAGACGAGCGACGAACCGGCCGCCAGACTGAAACCGACGATCGCCGCGAGCAGGCCGAATGCGATGAGCAACGATCCGATGCCGCGCGGGATGCGGTGCACTTCGAGCCAGCCGACGATCGGATCCAGCGCGACCGCCAGCACAGCGACGACCAGAATGAGCATGAAGAGCGGCCACAGCTGCAGCCAAAGCCAGATGCAGATCGCGACCACCAGGACCTTGATGATCGTTGCCGCCGGGATCTCGATCGCGGTACCGGGGGATGCGTCAGCCATGTCGCTCTGCATGCTTCTGCAAGCGCCGCGCCGGGAGCCCGTGGCTGAGCCGAGATTGATGGGCTGCGGGGTCCGAACCGCGGAGTAAGAAGCAGCCGCGGCCGGTCAGCGCGTTGCCGAACTCACGGCATCGTGTGGTTCGCGCTCCTCCTCAAACTCCGGATCCCAGTCTCCTGTATAGATCGGGTTCCCGTCAGGATCCGCGAAGTGTATGTAGTTGGCTTCTGCCGATTCGATGATGTCGCTGACCTCGACGCCGTGTTTGCGGAGGCGAGCGGCGAATTCCCGTATCGGTTCGTCCCGCGACAGGACAAGACCAATCTGCACGGACCCCTTCGTGCCTGGCCGCGGGAACTTCGCCGACCAGGGATGCAGTCCGATGACGAGCGTCTTTCCGGCCTGAACGGTCGCCCAGTTGTTCCCGAAGCGGTTGGTGAGCTTCAGGCCGAGCACCTCGGTGTAGAACTGGAGAGCGCTATCCATGTTCGAGACGTAGATCGTTGCGTTGCCGCCGCTGATCATGGTGACAGTCCTCCTGGCAGGCGATATTCTCTCACCATATGCGAGCGGCAAAGATCCAGTTGACGGGCCAGTTCGCGATCGACCGGGATCGCGGCGAGCCGCTCTCGCTGCAGATTGTGCGTCAGCTGCAGGAGGCGATCGAAGCGGGCCGCGTGGGCCGAGGGACGCAGCTTCCCTCGACACGGTCGCTCGCCCGGATGCTTGGCGTCTCACGCAACACTGTTCTCACGGCATACGAGGACCTCGCCGCGCGAGGCTTCGTTCGAAGCCGCCCCGGCGCCGCAATGTACGCGTCGGTGCCGGCGGGCATCCAGGGCTTCGACCTGCGGCGCGTGATGCGCGATGCCCAGTACCCCTCGCGCACGCTCGCGTTGCAGGACCAGGACGGCAATCCTCTCTACATCGGCTACTGAGTGTTGGAGGTCAGATCAGCGTAGTTATCAGCTTTCTTCAGTTCCGTGAGCGGCGGGCCTGGCGTCGCAACGAACGATTGCGGGTCTGACGCCGTCGGACAGCGCCGGCGATACTCATCCAGCCAGCAGCGCCCGAACGCATCAGCATCCGCATCGTCGACGAGCGCCCAGGCGCTGCCCCCGAATCCCGCCCCAAACGCGGAGGCCGCGTGCGCGGACAGTTCCCGCGCAGCTTGTACGAGCGTGATCGTCTCGGGGCTCTGATTCTGAAGGAGCGTCTCTGCATCGCGCTGTGAAGCTTCGGCGAGCTCACCGATTCTCCTGGTATCAACGTCCCGGAATGCGGCCAGCGCGCCGGCGACACGTGCGTCTTCACGAACAAAGTGATCGAGACGCGCCTCGAGCGCCCGAGCGGTCCATCCCTCGACTCGCGTGTGCTCGACGATGCGGCGCAGGCGATCGGGAGCATCCGCATCGGACGACATCGCGGCGCCGAGTGACACGGCAGGGCGCTCGAAGCGATTCCACAGCTCGAGCAGGATCGCGCTTGCGCGAGACAGATCGTTGTAGGCCGTCCGGGCCGCGCCGATCTTTTCGGCTCTGACACCGCTCGACGCGATGACGAAGCGCCAGCCATCCGGAACGCGGACGTCAGCGATGTGACGGATCGGCACGAACGCATACGCCGAGAGATGCTGCGGAACGCCGCAGATGATCGCGACGTGGTCCTCGCTTCCGCCGTGCGTCCCGACACCGGCGTCACCGGTGAGCGTGCCGAACGTCGCGCCGTTTTCGATGCACGCGTAGTAGCCAGCGATGTCCATCGGAGTTTGCAGGTTCTGTCGCCACTCGGAACGGGCGTCGAGGTCGGCGACCCTCGCGAGCGTGGCGGCGATGCCGACTACGAGCGCGCTGGAGCTGCTCAGGCCAGCCGCGCTCGGGAGATCGCTCGCGAACACGACGTCAGCTCCGAAGACCGCGCCTGGAAAATTTCGCGCGAACCGCCGGCGAACGACGTCGACGTAGTGCTGCCAGCGGGCCGATGCGTTGCTCGCGGGTTCGGAGAGGCTCTCGCCGGTTCGCGCGTCGAAGACGCTCAGATTGGCGTCGCTGCGACGTCGAGCCACGAAGGCGAAACCGCGCGGCACCGCCGCGACGAGCGAACGGCCTCCGGCGTAGTCGGTGTGCTTTCCGAAAACCTCGACGCGACCAGGCACCCACCACGCGTGGTCGGCGGGAGCGCCGGAGAGGTCCCGCAGCGCGCGAAGCGTCGAGTCGAAAAGGGAAGCGTTGACCGGTCCTTCGCCTGCCGGGAGACCACGCTGCACGAGCTGCCTCGCGAGACTCTCGCCGTTCATGGTCGCGGAAGCATATTTACGACTCGCCGGGCGACCTCGGACGCATCCATCCGGCGCGACAGATCGAGCACCGGTCCATCCGCCGCGAGGACCTTGAAGCGAACGCCTCGTTTGATCGCGAGCCCGACGGCCACTGGCAGCTCGAGCTCGCCGCGCGCGGACGGGGCAACATCCCGGCACGCCGCGAAGATCTGGTTATCGAACCGCCACACGTTCATGCTGATGAGAGCGTTCCCTGCATGTCGCGCGATGACGTCGGGCGATGGCTTCTCGACAATGCGCGTCAGGTAACCACCGGCATCGACCTCGACGAGTGCGAACGCCTTCACGCGATCGGGATCGATGTTGCTGGAACGTACGAGCTCCTCTCGTTCGAAGCCCGGAAGGCCCGGCTCCGAAAGGTCGGCAATTGCTCGGAGAACGGGAACGGGATACAGATTGTCCGCATTCAGTGCCAGAAATGGGTGATCTTCGGTCCATGCTTCCGCCGCCAGGACGGCATCGGCAGTGCCGCGCGGCTCTTGCTGCACGATGAAGTCGAGACTGATGCGCGCCGGCCGTCCCTCGCGTCGATAGTATTCGCGAATCGTTTCGTGGTCGGGTGCGACCACCAATGCCACGCGACGGATTGCAGCATCGGCAACCGAGCTGAGGACGTAATCGAGAAACGGCCGGCCGCCGATCGGCATCATCGCCTTGACGCCCGCGTCCGCGGCGCGCCGCTGCGCGTCGTCGAGGGTTGCGGCGGGATCGGCCGCGCGCATCCGCGTTCCGAGCCCGCGGGCGAGGACGATCGCGCGGTCGGTGGGCATGAAGGTCGGCTTTGGGCTCAAGGCTTTGGGCTTTGGGCCAGTCCGTTCCCGACTCTTCGGCACACCCATGCCTAAAGCCCAGAGTCCTAAGCCTTGAGCCAAGTCACATGTGCACGATGCCGAGCGGTGGGGTGGTCTTCCACTTTCCTCGCGTGAAATCGGGGAACGGAACACACTCGGCGCGGTGCTCGACCGAGCGAACGCTCAAGGGAATGACGGCGCTGAGCGCGGCGGCGTCGTACACGTCCATGTCGGTCGGCAGGCCTTCGCGCAGGCATTTGATGAGGCGATAGTCTTCGATGTAATCCATCCCACCGTGACCGGCGCCCTGCGCCGCCTGGGACATCTCTTTCCACAGCGGGTGCTCGAACTCCGCCAGCAGCTCCGAGGCCGGCTGCCACTGATCCTCTTTGCCGCGCCCCTCGATGTACACGCGATCCGGATACCCTTGAAAGAGACCCTTCGTGCCCTGAACGAGATGGATGCGGCTGTAGGGACGCGGCAGATTGGTGCAGTGCTGCACGACGATCGTCCGGCCGTTCGTCGTCTTGAGGAGGCTGATGTTCACGTCACCGAGGACGTACTGCTCCTTCCGTTTGGGTGAATCTGCCGGAAGGTGCGCGGCGGCCCATTCCTGGAGGCCGCGCGACGGTCCGCTCATCGAGACGAGATGATCGAACCGGTCACCACGGTTGATGTCGAGGCAGTTTGCGACGGGTCCGAGGCCATGGGTCGGGTAGAGATTGCCGTTCAGCTTCATCGCCCAGGCGCGGCGCCACAGCCCCTCACCCTGGTCGGCGAACTTGATCGCCCGGAGATCGTGCAGATAGCCGCCTTCGGCGTGCAGCAGCTCGCCGAAGAGACCCTGACGAACGATGTTGAAGACCATCATCTCCATGCGGTCGTAGTTGCAGTTCTCCATCATCACGCAATGCTTGCGGAACTTCTCGGCGGCGTCGACGATCGCCCAGCCGTCCTCGAGCGTCATTGCCGCGGGCACCTCGGTCGCCGTGTGCTTTCCGCTCTTCATCGCGGCCAGCATGATCGGGACGTGCCATTCCCATGGCGTGGCGTTGTAGACGAGATCGAGATCCTCGGTCTCGCACAGCCGCTCGAAGTCGCGCGGCCCGCGTGTGTAGACCGCCGGAGCCGGATGACCCGCTTCGGTAATCACCTTCGTGGCCCAGTCGGTGCGCTCGGGTCTGATGTCGCAAACCGCGGTGATGCGGCATCCCGGAACCTTGAGGAGATTCCGCACGTGACCGGACCCCTGCCCGCCGATGCCGACGTAGGCAATCCGCACCGTTTCGATCCGCGGCGCAGCGAACGGCGTCGTCGCGGGTTGTGAGCCCGCCGTCTGGTCAGGACGGATCGCCCCAGCCGCTACCAGTCCACCGCTCAGCTCCAGAAAGCTTCGGCGTGTCAAGTCGTTCATAGGAATTCCCTTCCTTGTCGAACGCAGCTATGTTACGACACGAACACAACCAGTACGATCACATGCCAAAAACGCTCAACCGCGGGTGGGTGGCGTGGGTCTTTCTGCTGCTGTTCCCTGTCTCGTCGCCGGCGCAGTGGACGGCGGTCGACACGCTCCCACGTCCCGAACGGACCCCAACGGGACTCATTTACCGCGGCGGGACCGTCGCGCTCGCCGTCACGAGCGTGACGCCCGAGATTGTTCGGGTCCGTCTCGTTCCCGGGCGCGACTTCGGTCGGGATCACTCGTACGCTGTCCTGAACCAACAGGGTCCTCCGCCGCGCGTCGCGATTCGGACCGGATCGGGCGAGTCGGTCATCGACACGGAAAAGCTGCGCATTGTCGTCAAGCAGAAGCCGTTCGGTCTCGAGATTCTCGACCGTCACGGGATCTCGCTCGTGGCGGATGATCCAACATACGGCACGGCGTACGCCGGGCCCACGATCCGAACGTGGAAGCGACTTCGAGACGACGAGTTCGTGTACGGCTTTGGAGAAAAGAACGGACGACTGAACAAACGTGGCAGGAAGCTCGGTGGCTACTCGTACGTCATGTGGAACAGCGACACGTACGCGTACGACGGGTCCACCGATCCAATTTACGCGTCCGTTCCGTTCTTCATGGTCCTGCGCAACGGACACGCGCACGGCATCCTGCTCGACAACACATTTCGCTCGAGCTTCGACATCGGTCACACATCTGCGGGAGTGCTGTCGTTTGGCGTCGATGGCGGCGAGTTGAACTACTACGTCATCGACGGCCCGACTCCGAAGGAGGTCCTTCGGCGTTACGCGGATCTGACCGGACACATGCCGCTGCCTCCGTTGTGGGCGCTCGGGTATCATCAGTGCCGCTACAGCTACTTTCCCGATAGTCAGGTTCGCTTCATAGCCGACAATTTCCGCGAGCGACGGATCCCGGCGGACACGATCTGGCTCGACATCCATTACCAGGATGGCTACAAGCCGTTCACCTGGGACCGCGAGCGCTTTCCCGATCCCGCTCAACTGATTCGCGATCTCCGCGCCCGGGGTTTTCGGATCGTTACGATCGTCGATCCGCATCCGAAGAAGGAGCGTGGATACGCGCCGTACGACAGCGGCCTTGCGGGAGACCATTTCGTCACGAACGCCGACGGCACCGTGTACGAAGCGCCAGTCTGGCCATCACAGGCGGACCGTGCGCCAGGCCCCAGCGTGTTTCCGGATTTCAGCCGTTCTGCGACACGTGAGTGGTGGGGCAACCTGTACAAGGCCCTGGTCGATATCGGCGTGGCCGGGATCTGGAATGACATGAACGAGCCGGCTGTCTTCGTCGATCCGGCGGGCACCTTTCCGCTGACAGTGCGTCACGACAACGAAGGTCGTCCGACGGATCATCGGGAGATTCACAACGTGTACGGACAGTTGATGAGTCGTGCGACCTATGAAGGACTGCGTCGGCTGCGGCCGAGCGAACGCGCATTCGTGCTCACGCGCGCCACGTTTGCAGGGGGCCAACGCTATGCTGCCGTCTGGCCGGGCGACAACGTCAGCACGTGGTCCGCTCTCGCCGACAGCCTCGCCACGCTCGAGGGCCTCGGCGTTTCCGGATTCCCGTTCGTGGGCGCCGACATCGGAGGGTTTGCGGGCGCCGCGTCGGCCGACCTCTACACGCGTTGGTTGCAGGCGGCGGTCTTCTCGCCCTTCATGCGCAGCCATACGGCGTTCGGCACGCCGCCCCAGGATCCGTGGTCCTATGGGGTCGAGCACGAAGCGATCAACCGGCGATCGATCGAGTTGCGATACGAGCTGCTGCCGCACATCTACACCGTGATGCGCGAGGCGTCGGTGACCGGCATTCCCGCTTTGCGTCCCATGTTCCTCGAGTTCCCTGACGATCCGCGGACGTACGACCTCGAAACCCAGTTCATGTTTGGCGGCGACCTGCTCGTCGCACCCGTAGTCGAAGAAACCGCGCGGGAGCGATCGCTGTATCTGCCGAAAGGCGTGTGGTTCGATTACTGGACCGGACGGCGGTACGAAGGTGGCCGCGATGTGCCTCTCGACGTCACGCTCTCGTCCCTTCCAATCTTCGTCCGGGCCGGCGGTGCGGTCTATCACCAGCCGGTTGTGCACCACGACGGCGAGATCGACGAGAACACCGAGCTTCGGATGACGCTCTACCCGGCAGATGGCGCGCGCGCCGAGCTTTATGAAGACGACGGCCTGTCGATGGCCTATCAGGAAGGCGATTATTCGGTTCGTCGGATTGAGTGGTCGGACAGTCCAACCGGAGCGCGCATCGTCATTGACGTACCGCACGAAGGCCGCGGGCCGCTGCGCCGTGCCCGCACCATGATCGCCCTTCGCACGGACCGCACGCCGACGGCCGTCAGCCTCGCAACAGGTTCTGTGAACCAGCTCGATGATCGACGGTGGAGCGCGGGGGAATCGGGCTGGCGCTCTCGCGCGAGTTTCGTCGAGATTCGTTTACCGCCGAACACATCGTCTGCGGAGATCACGATCAAATGGTGATCATTGGATGCAGACTCGCCTCATGAATTCCCTCCCAAGGACGCGACGACTCGCGATCGCTTTGAACGCTCCGCCACGGTTCGTGCTCGCTCCAACGCTCGTGCTCGCCAGTGTCCTTGCGACGGAGATTCTGGCGGATGCGACCGCGAGGGAACTGGGGTTCTCGTTCACCAACATCGCCGCGCAGTCGGGCTTGATCGCGAAGACCATCTACGGTGGTCAGACGACGAACAAGTATCTGCTCGAGACGACCGGATGTGGCGCTGCTGCGCTCGACTACGACGGCGACGGCTGGATGGACATCTTTCTGGTCAACGGCACGACGCTCGAAGGATTTCCGAAGGGGCAGGAACCGACGAACCATTTGTACAGGAACAAGCGTGATGGCACCTTCGAGGACGTGACGTCGCGCGCCGGTCTCGCGCAGAGCGGGTGGGGGCAGGCGGCGTGCGCAGGTGATTACGACAACGATGGCCACGACGATCTCTTCGTCACGTATTGGGGCCAGAATCGGCTGTATCGGAACAAAGGTGACGGCACGTTCGAGGACGTCACCAGCACCGCCGGGCTTGCGCAGAGCCGCAGCCGGTGGGGAGCCGGTTGCGCGTTTCTCGACTACGACCGCGACGGACGGCTCGATCTGTTCGCGGCGAATTACATCGATCTGGATCTCGAGTCGACGCCGGTGCCGTCATCTGGGTTGTGCCGGTACAAAGGATTGCCCGTCGCGTGCGGTCCGCCCGGACTTCCCGGCGGCAAGAACGCGCTCTATCACAACACCGGACGCGGCACGTTCGAGGACGTGTCGGAGAAATCCGGCATCCTTCGGGCGCAAGGGACCTACGGCCTCGGCGTGTCGACACTCGACTTCGACAACGACGGATGGGTCGACCTGTACGTAGCGAACGACTCCAATCCCAGCGCGTTGTATCGCAACAACCGCGACGGGACGTTCAGCGACATCGCGATTGGCGCCGGATGCGCGTACAGCCAGGACGGCAAGCCGCAGGCCGGGATGGGTGTGGCGGTCGGCGACTACGATCGCAACGGCACGATGGACATCTTCAAGACGAACTTCGCTGGCGACACGTCGACGCTCTACGCGAACGTGGGCAACGGCACCTGCGAAGATCGAACGTTCGCCGCAGGCATCGGCCTCAACACGCGCTGGCTTGGCTGGGGTGTGGCGTTCGTCGATCTCGACGGCGACGGCTGGCTCGATCTGTTTCTCGTCAACGGACACGTCTACCCCGAAGTCGAGCAGCTCAAGACGGAAGCCGGGTACACGCAGCGGAAGGTCGTCTACCAGAACCTGCGGAACGGGCGTTTTGCGGACGTCTCCCAGCAGCTTGGGCCGCCGGTGACGATTCCGAAGGCGGGACGAGGGGCAGCCTTTGCCGACTTCGACAACGATGGCGACGTGGACGTCGTCATCAACAACATCCACGACACGCCCGATCTGTTCCGGCTCGATCGCAGCGGCGACCACCATTGGATTGGCGCGGCGCTCGTCGGAAGTGCGTCGAATCGCAATGCGATCGGCGCGCAGGTTCGGCTCGTCGCGCCGGATGGCGTGCAGCGAACCGAGGTCCGCGGTGGCGGCAGCTACTATTCGCAGAACGACTTCAGGGCGCTGTTCGGCCTCGGTGCCGCTCGGGCGTTCGACCGTCTCGAAGTTCGGTGGCCGGACGGCCGTGAGGAAGCGTGGACGGGGCTCGCGATCGATCGCTATCACACGCTGAAGGAAGGAACGGGGCAGCCCCTCGACGTCAACAAGAGGTGAAGCGGCATGATCCGCCACGCGCTCCTTCTTTGTGCTGCCCTGTGCGTCTCGTTCGACATTCGCGTCAAGGGAGTCCAGGCAACTCCCGGCGCCGCGCCAGCGACCGATCTGAAGGCGACGCTCGTTGCGGTTCGCGCGCTCATCGACGGAGGGAAACCGGGCGAGGCGATTGCGAGGCTTCAGTCCCTCGATGCCAGCCTTCCCGAAGTTCGTTACCTCCTCGGTATCGCGTACTACCATGCCGACGATCATCAACACGCCATCGAGCAGCTCGCGACCGTCCGCGACAAGCTGCCTGCCGATTCGATGGAGCGACGCGAGGCCGTGCAGGTGCTGGGCCTCTCGTACTATGCGACGGACCGATTCCTGGAGGCGATTCCACTGCTCGAAGAAACCGCGACCTGGGCGGCCGGCAATCAGGAGCTGGGCTACATCCTCGGGCAGGCGTACATCCAGACACGCCGGCCGGATGCCGCGCGCGGGGCGCTGGCGCGGACGTTCGGCGTACCGCCCGATTCAGCCGGCGCTCACGTGATCGCGGCGCAGCTGATGCTCCGTCTCGAAATGGAACCGCTCGCCGAGGCCGAGTTGAAACGTGCGCTCGAAAAGGATCCGCGCACGCCTCATGCGAATTACCTGCTCGGTCAAATCGCACTCTTCAGGGGCAGGCTCGATGAAGCCGTTACGCTGTGCGAGCGTGAGCTCGCGATCAATCCGGGCGATGCGATGACGTTGTTCCAGCTCGGTGATGCCCACCTGCGGGCCTCGCGCGTGGACGAAGCCATCGCGTCTCTTCAGAAGTCGCTGTGGCTGAATCCGTACTACAGCGGACCGTACCTGCTCCTCGGCCGTGCCTACATGAAGAAGGGACAGTCGTCCACGGCCGAAGGCATGTTGCGCCGGGCGATTCAGTACGATCCCAATAATCGATCCGCGCACTACACGCTCGGGCAGTTGCTGCAGCAGATGGGGCGGGCGGAGGAGGCGAAACGGGAGTTCGAGATCGCGGAACGGCTGAAGTGAGGAGAGCAGCGCCGTGCCTCGTGCCTTGTGCCTGGCGCCTCGTACCGTGCTTCGTGCCTCGTGCGTCGTACTGGTGCTTCGTTGCCGGGTGCCTCGTGCGGCAGCCATGATAATTCGCGATGAGTAGCCGCACCGTTGTTGCACTCGGGGCACTGATGGTCGCCGTCTGCCAGGGGCCTTGGGCCACCGAGCACGTCGTGCTCCGGGCACGAGAGGCACAAGGCACGAGGCACGAAGCACGCGGACGAGGCACCCGGCACGAGGCACGAGGCACGGCCTGGCCCGTCACCTTCACCGATATCGCAAAACAAGCTGGCCTCACACACGAGACGATCTACGGCGGCCTTGATCGCAAGCGATTCATCATTGAAACGAACGGCGCGGGCGTCGCGCTCGTCGACGTCGATCGCGACGGATGGCTCGACGCGTTCGTCCTCAGCGGCACCCGGCTCGCTGACGGCGCGAGAGAAGACGCGCAGTTCTCTGCCAAGAACGCCCCGACCAATCGTCTGTACCGAAACAGGCACGACGGCACGTTCGAGGACGTGACCGATCGCGCAGGCCTGCGCCGCCAGGGGTGGGCGTCGTCGGTCTGCGTGGGAGACTATGGCAACGACGGATGGCCGGATCTGTTCGTCACGTATTACGGGCAGAACGTGTTGTATCGCAATCGCGGAAATGGCCGATTCGAAGACGTCACGCGGGCCGCCGGGTTGTCGACTGGCGCCACGCGCTGGGGGACCGGCTGCACGTTCATCGACATCGATCGCGATGGGCTCCTCGATCTCTTCGTCGCCAATTACCTGCGGTTCGATCTCCGGACAGCACCCGAACCCGGCGAAGGCCCGAACTGCACGTGGAAAGGCGTGCCGGTCAACTGCGGACCGAAGGGGCTTCCGACCGATACGAACCTCCTGTATCACAACGAGGGCGGCGGACGCTTCCGCGATGTCTCGGATTCGTCGGGTATCGCGCGAGTGACGGGGCGTTATTCCATGACCGCCATCGCGGCCGATCTGACCGGTGATGGGTGGCCGGACCTCTACGTCGCATCCGATACGACGGCCGCGATTCTCTATCGCAACAATCGCGACGGCACCTTCACCGACGTCGCGATCGAAAGCGGGAGCGCGTATAACGAACTGGGAAACCCGCAGGCAGGCATGGGGATCGCGGTGGGCGATTTCAACGACGATGGATTGCTCGATCTCGTCAAGACACATTTCGCGGACGATATTCCAGCGTTGTACCGAAACCTCGGCAAGGGGCTCTTCGAAGATGTGGCGACGAGCGCCGGCCTGAACGTGCAGAACCGGTACGTCGAGTGGGGCGTCGGTCTCACAGACTTCGACAACGATGGCTGGGCGGATCTGTTCTACGTCACGGGCAACGTGTACCCGGAAATCGAGCGCTCTCTCGAACAGTACCCGCATCGCGGACCACGCATACTCTTCCGCAACCCCGATGGCGCGCGGTTCGAGGACGTCAGCAACGAGAGCGGCCCGGGCGTGACGACTCCGCACTCGAGCCGCGGCGCCGCGTTCGGCGATATCGACAACGACGGCGATATCGACATGCTGATCATGAACATGAACGAACCGCCTTCGCTCCTGCGCAACGACTACCACGGATCGAACGGCTGGATTGCTGTGCAGCTCGAAGGACGCACGTCGAACCGCCTCGCACTCGGGGCATCCGTCGTCGTAACCGCCGGCGGGCGACAGCAGGCGCGCGCCGTGTTGAGCCAGTCCAGCTACTACTCGCACGACGATCTGCGCCTTCACTTCGGCCTCGGTTCGGCCAGGCAGGCGGACGTCATCGAGGTGCGCTGGCCGAGCGGACGCTCTCAGATCCTGAAGGATGTGAAGAGCGGCCAGGTGGTGACGATCCGGGAGGACACAGAGCAGCAACGACGTGAGCGAGACGGAGCACGATGATTCACGTCATCTTCCGCAAGTCCGCTTCTGTCCACTCATACCAAGCGACGGTGAGCGTTCTGTGTGCAATTCTGCCAGCCGGGGTGCTCCTTTGGTCCGCGCCGTGGACGGCAGCCAAGTCCGAGCCGCGGTATCGCGAATACTGGAGTGCTGAAGTTGGCAATCAAGCGTGCCGCCCGTGCCACCAGGCCATCTACGACAGCTATTCGCGCACGGCCATGGCTCGCACGAGCGGCCCGGCACTGCCCGGCCTGGAAGGATCGTTCCGGCATGCTCCATCCGGCGTGTTCTATCGCGTGCTTCGGGACGGTCAAACAGCCGTCCTCTCGTATGAGCGGTCCGGCCCCAGGGCGCTCTCCGGCAGGCAAACACTGAAGTACTACATCGGCTCGAATACGCGGGGACGTGCGTTCCTGTTCGACATTGAGGGGTTTTTGTACCAGACGCCAATCAATTACTACGCCGCGACCAACACCTGGGAGATGTCGCCGGGCGAGGCACAGCTCCGTGAGATGCAGCTGAACCACCCTGTGGACTCGACCTGTCTCTTCTGTCATGCGAGCCGCGTTCAACCGACGATGAAGGGCACCCTCAATGGATTTGGCGGCGTTCCTTTTCTGCAGGACGGCGTCAGCTGCGAGCGGTGCCATGGCCCTGGCAGCGATCACGTGAACGGTGCCGCGACGATGGTCAACCCTGCGAAGCTGACGGGCGAGCGGCGTGACGGCATCTGCATGCAATGTCACCTCGAGGGTGAAGCCCGGATCGCCCGAGCGGGCCGGTCTCAGGAGGACTACAGGCCCGGTGAAATCCTGTCGGATTACCTGGCGATCTTCGTTCGTGAGGATGACGCGCAACAACGCCGCGGAGCCGTCAGCCACGTGGAATCATTGACGTTGAGCCGGTGCAAGCGCGAAAGTGGGGATGCGTTGTCGTGCATCACGTGTCACGATCCACACGTCCAGCCCAGTGCGGCAGAAAAAGCAGACTATTACCGCACCAGGTGCATGAAATGCCACGGTTCAACGATCGAACGTCACTCTCCCGGCCAGCAAGACTGCACCGCCTGTCACATGCCTCGGCTGGAGAGTGCTGACATCGGCCATACGGTCGTGACCGATCACCGAATCCCTCGGGTGCCACACGCCGACCGCCCACGGACGCGTGACGTTGGCAAGCTGGTCCAGTTCGGGAATCCAAAGCCTGACGCGCGCGACCTCGGGCTCGCCTATGGACAAGTGGCGCTGCGCGGCGATGCGTTTGCGGAGCGCGAGTCCCTTCGACTGCTCGAAAACGCGGAGCAGCAGAATCCAGATGACTCCGAAGTGCTGACGCGTTTGGGATTTCTGTACCAGGCGCGAGACGATTTCGATACCGCACAGAAGTACTACGAACGAGCGTTCAAACACGAACCCGACCGCGCCGTCGTCGCGAACAATCTCGGCGTGTTCTATGCGCGCCGCGGCATGCTTACGCGATCGCTGGAACTCTGGCGCAACGTCGTCGACAAGAACCCTCATCTCAGCGAGATTGGCGTGAATCTCGGCGTCGGGCTGTGCGCGGTTGGTGATGCCGAAGCGGCTAAGTCAGTGCTGCAACGTGTCCTGAAACACAATCCTGATTTCGGACTCGCGAGACAGGCGCTCGCCGATCTCGCGGAACGCGGGTGCAGCCGTAATCGAGTGCACTAGTCCCCTGGAACCGTGATGACTCACACAATTCCCGGGCGGGGCATCCCGCCTGGCTGCGTTGCTCATCGCTCACTTATGCCCAATAAACTCGCTCTTCGCGCCTTGCCATGCGGGCGCCGCGCTCCGGGACTTGTGCA
>JBKPCD010000002.1:0-6369 GCA_046727175.1 Acidobacteriota bacterium
TCAGGCCGTCTCTCGCGACCCCGAACGCGAAGAGGGCTCGATCATCGTCATCGTCGCGACGGACGCGCCGGTCCTCCCGCACCAGCTGAAAAGGCTGGCGACGCGAGTGGCGCTCGGGGTTGGACGGACCGGCGGATTCGGCGGCAACAGCTCTGGCGATATTTTTCTGGCGTTCTCCACCGCAAACGCGAAAAGCGCAGGCGCTGAGGACATCCAGCGAGTGGATATGCTTCCGAACGCCCGTATGAATGCGCTGTTCTACTCGACCGTGCAAGCGACTGAAGAAGCCATCCTGAATGCGATGCTCGCCGCCACGACGATGACCGGAGCCGACGGCCTGCGCGTGTACGCGCTGCCGCACGATCGTCTTCTCGCGGCGCTCCGGAAGTACGGCCGGCTGAAATAGTGTCCGCGGTTGCCTGGCATCCCCGCTCTCGCGCAAGATCACCGTGATGGTAAATCGTGCTGGCCGTCGGCGTCCCTTCGGAACACCGTCGCAACCACTGCCGCGCTGGCGGTCTGGGCGTTCTTCGTCTGGCGTGGCTTGGGCACGTTCGGCCCGGATCGCGATTTGAACAACGTCGACTTCAACTCCGATTCGGCGATCCCGGTCCTCATGTCCAACGACGACCGGCCGCTGACGGTTTTCAACCTTTATTACTACCGTGCGGACCGGTGGGGAGCGTGGCCCTTCCTCGTCACCCGCTTCGTCGGTCACATCACGGGCTACACGTGGACGCCCGAGAGCCTCTTTACGGTGCAGGCGATCTGGGTCTTTCTCGGTGCCGTCGTGTTCGCGGGACTGAGCGGGTCCGCTCGTTTTGCCGGCGCAGCCGCATATCTGATCGCGCTCTGTTTGCACGGCGACAGCCGCTATCTGCTGTTCGAGCTCAGTCAGACGTACGCGTGGCAAACGACGGCCCTCCTCTTGGGGTGGTACTGCGCGCGTCGGATGTTCGATGCACATTTCGAAACAGCGAACGCTGATCTGACTCCCAGACTTTGGCGGTGGTTCCTTCTCTCGACTGGATTCTCATTCCTCGCGGTCTGGAGCTCCGTGGCCAGCGCGCCTTTTCTGCTGTTCCTCGTGAGCCTCGAGGGTGTGCGAGGCGTGCTGAAAGAAGGCGCTGAACGATCGAGAAAGAGCGTACTGAAGCCGTATGGTCTGGCTCTGACCGCGGTCGTGGCAGCGACGGTTGTCGAGCGACTTCAGAAGGCGGCGTATCACCGTTACGGACTGACGCACTACGGCAACGACTTCCAGGCACATTTCCGACTGGACACAGGTCATCTGACAGAGAATCTCTCGACCATGGCACGTGAGCTGCGCGCGTTGTCATGGTGGCCGCTGTACCTCGTTCCGGTGCTCGTATCTCTCGCGCTCGCGGCCACGCTCGCATACGCGTTGGTCAGACGGCGTCGAGACCTGGCTTCAGAGTTGAGAGCAGCCGTTGCGAGCGATGGGGCGATCGCCGCGATGGCTGCGCTCGGCATCGCGGCGTTGAACTTCACGTTTGCCGTGCTGGTGGACCATGTCCGCATTAACGGATACGACAGTCGTTTTCTGACGCTGACGAACCTGTTCGGCCCGATCAGCGGCATCCTGACGATCTTTCTGCTGATCGAGCGCTCAGTTCAGGCGACGCGTTTCAGAAAGTACGCTCAGCCTGCGTTCGCTGTGCTCGTGGTCGTGCTATTGGCGGTCCGCTTCCCGAGTGCGCCGCACAATTCTAGATACGAACTGGACAAGACAACGGCTCGTGCGATTGCACGAAAAGCACCCGGCCGCGTCCTCATGGGCAGCTTCTGGGAGACCTACCTGTTCGCCGCGCTGCAACGGAAGGATGCGATGATGGTCCCCGTTCCCTTCCAGGATCAAGTGCTCGCCACGCCGTGGACGCCGGAGGTGCTTCGACGATCGGATCAGGTGATTGTCGCGTTCCGTCGCGATCGCTCTGGCGCGGCGCAACGCCGTCCGCGCGGGCTGCGTCAGTACGGCGTGACGCTCAGGCTCGTCGATGCGAACTGGTATGAGAACCAGGCGTACGTGTTCGCGCTGTACGTCAATGAAGACCCATCGTAAGCGGCAACCGTCTCAAGTTCCCGGTCAGATCTGTCGGCGCGGATTCGATCGTAGCGGCGCGATCTCACCCTGCGACAGACAACGCTTCATCGCGAATGATCTGCTGCAGTCCTTTCCGCAGTTGCAACCGTTCGAATGTCCCTGATCCGCGCCGCCTGCGGCATTGCCGTGTAGTACGCATCGAGCGGATAGCACCCGGATACGAGACCGATGCGCGGACCGGTCGTGCAGTCGCTGAACGTCCGGCACAGCGACTTGCGGCGCAGGGGCTTGCCTGCGAGAACGTCGGCGGGCAGATCGGGGTACGCCAGGACCAAGCGACCCAGCCCGACGAAGTCCGTCAGCCCTTCTCGAACGTTGTACTGCGCCACGTTCGGCAGCCACTCCTGCAGATAGCTGTAGGCCGACCCGACGAAGACCAGCTGCGGGAACGCGGCCTTGAGCTTCGCGGTCGCGAGAATCTGACGGGCTACGCCGCGCAAGGGATCCTCGGGCGGCGCGTACCCGTCCACTGGCGGAAACAACGCCGGCCGCTGAACGTGCGGGTTGTAGTACGGGCTGCCGCCGGTTACGCAGATCGCGTGCACGCCCATCGACTCGAGCATGCGCAGCACACAGTGCGCCTCGCCAAGCGCCGCGTCCATGTCTTCGTCGACGAGGACGCCAAATCCGTGTGTCGCCGCGCTCTCGATCTCAGGTGCGCCGACGCCATCCGATGATTGGCGGTACGGTACCGTGTCGAACGCTGAAAGGCGCACGACGATCTTCAATCCCGGCACCTCCGCCTGAATGCCCCGCACCACCTCGCGGAGGAACCGCGTCCGGTTCTCCAGCAGCCCGCCGAAGCGCCCCTCGCGTGCACGCGCGCCGAGCAGCTCGTGGCCCAGGTATCCATGACACTGCTTGACGTCCACGAACGCGAAGCCCGCGTCACGCGCCAGCCGCGCAGCGGCAATGAAACAGAGGACCAGTCGATCGAGCTCGTCGTCTTCGATCACACGGACGCCTGCCGCGAATCGCCGATCGAGCGTCGGATGGGCACAGGCTGCGAGCGGCTGCGGACGATCGTACGCGTCCGGTCGCGCGAAGCGGCCCGAGTGCGTCAGCTGAAGTCCGATGAACAGATCCGCGTCCGCGTTGCCGCCGAATCGTTCGCGATGCGAGTCGATCAGCAACTCTCGCAGCGCCGCAATCGACTTCATCGTCTGCGGAACGAGCAGCAGCTGATTCGGATTCGCGCGCCCGTCGTGGCGCACCGCGACCGCCTCGCCTCCCCAGATGAACTTCGCCCCGCTCGAGCCAAAGTTGCGCCAGCGGCGGCGCGTCAGATCGGAAGGCTCACCCTCGCGGGTGCCGTCCCAGCCTTCCATCGGAAGAATGCAGAACCGGTTGCCGACGAGCGTACCGTCGACCGTGATGGGCCGTGCGAGGGGCGACTCGGCCGGAGAACTCAGCGTGTCGTCGAGCGCAAGCGCGATGCCACTCTGAGACAGATGTCGACGGAACTCGGCCGCGGTCTTGAACGACGCGACGCGCAGATAACCGGCGCCATCGCTCACGTCGTCTCCTTCTCGTGCTTGATGGCGGCCTCGGTCGCGGCAATGCACGCACGTGCCGAGGCCATCGCCTTGTCCGGACCGCACGCGATCGGCTGCCCCGTACGGACCGCTGCGCAGAATCGTGAGATCTCGATCTCGCCGGCCTGAGGACGATCGGCGGGAGCGGACGACGTCGCGGTCGTCGTTCGGGCGGCGGCGCCGGCGCTTGCAGGCTTCGTCTCCGATGCGTCGACAGCTGCGCCGCCTGGCGTGGATGAAAGCTCCACACCTGTCGGCTTGCCGGTTCCCCCTTCGTCGAAGAGGAGCGCCTCGCTCTCGTTGTACATGATGAGCGTGGCCTTCGTCCCGAAGAACGCCTCGTACCGCTCGTCGAAGGCGTTCGATTCGACCGAGGTGAACGTCGCCGTGAGACCGCCTGGATACTCGAAGATCCCGTACACGTGATCGTGAGCTTCGCGCTTGCCGTCCTTGAATCGATAGACGCCGCCGGCCGCCTGCACGCGGTTCGGTGCTGAATCCAGGAACCAGTTCGTGGCGTTCAGCTGATGACTGCACAACTCGGCGAACAATCCGCGCGAGTACTTCCAGTACAGCCGCCAGTTCCAGAGATGCTCGAAATCCGGATACCCCCATTTCGACGGATCGTAGTCGGGCGACGGGGGTGCGCCTTCGCGCCGCCAGTTGCCGTTGCGGTGCCACGCGAGCCGGACGTGATAGACATCACCGAGGAGTCCGCGCTTGACGATGCCGTCGTGGGCCGCCTGGTAGACGGGGTTGTAGTTGCGTTGATAGCCAATCTCGAGGACGCGGCCCGACTTCTCCGCAGCGGCTTTCATGCGCTCGCAGCCGGTCATGTCCCACGCCATCATCTTCTCGCACAGCACGTGCTTGCCCGCCTCGAGGATCGGCACGACCACATCGGGGTGCGCCCAGAGCGGGACCGCGACGATGACGGCTTCGATATCCTCCTTCTCCAGCATGTCTTTCCACTCGACATAGTGTTTGGCTGGAGCAGGCTGGCGCTTAATCAGAACCTCGTCGGCCCTCTTCAGGGAGTCAGGGTTGATGTCAGCCATCGCGCGGACTTCCCCGAAAGCCGGGTTCACACGGCCGAGCAGCGCGCGCCCTTGACCGCCGACACCCACGAACCCGATCCGCACGGGCCCGCCGCGCACCGGCCCCTTCATCATCGCGGCGCCGCCGAGCGCCGCAAGCGCCGGCGTGCCCGCAAGCGCCTGGAGAAACCGCCGCCGACCGATGTCGCGCTGTTCGGGAGTGAGGATCATGTTGAAACTCCGTGTAAACGTTCGTCGTTACACGCTTCCTTCGGCCTTGCCGCCCGCCGCTGAAAACTGACGGCGGGCAGCCTGGCGTTTCGGATTCCACACCTGGCCGTTATGCGCCATGCAAGTGAGACAGCGGATCTCTGTGCTGATCCACGAAGGCGCTACAGCACCTGCGCGCCGGGACACGATCCGAGTATCTGCAGGCGCTCAGTTCCGGCGTCGAGCATCAGCAGCGCGAGCGTCTCCGGATGCGAAGTACAGTAACGCTTCGCCAACTCGGGTCCAGCGATCAGAAACGCTGTCGAGAGCGCGTCCGCGGTCGCCGCATCGCGGGTCACTACGCTTGCGCTCAGCATTCCTCGCGCAGGCCATCCCGTGCGCGGATCGATCACGTGACCATAACGCACGCCGTCAACGAGAACGAACTGCTCGCCCGCGCCGCTGGTGCCGAGGGCGGCATCGCGAAGCCTGACGCGAACGAGTCGTTCGCGCCGGACCTGTCGCGAGCGGATGTCCACCGTCCACCCTCGTCCGCGTCCGCCAATCGCGAGCACGCTGCTTCCGCCGGCCGAGATCAATGCATGCTGGACACCTCTGCCTCGCATCACGTGGCCCATGCGATCCACAGCATACCCTTTCCCGATTGCGCCAAGATTCAGGGCCATTCCGGGCGCGGCGAACTGCACCGTGGAGTGTACGGCGTCGAGCGTGACGCGATTCGTGCCGACCAGCGCCCGCGCGCGCGCAATCTCATCGGGGGCGGGCAGCCGGCCCTCGCGACGCAGGAACCCCCAGCAGCGGCTCAGCGGCGTGGACGTGATGTCGAACGCCCCACGCGTGTCCAGGTGGAGACGGGCGCAGCGTTGGAGCAACTCGAAGACTTCCGGCTCCGTTCGGACAGGACCGGTGGCTGCTTCGCGATTGACGCGCGAGAGCTCGCTCGTCTCGCGGAACACGGTCAGCAGGCTCTCGATGCGATCTGTCTCGTCCAGGGCGGCGCGCGCCGCGTTGACGTGGCCAGCATCCGTCGGCGCGAGCGTGACCTCGAAGCGGCATGCCATCGCCGTCCGATGCACGCGCAGCCACTCGGTGGCCTGTCTCGACGTTCCTGCGAAATCCAGCGCGAACAACCCGCGACGACTGATGACCATGCGATGTGCCGGTCTCCGGCTCCCCGTCCTAGGACCGATTGTATCGACGACCGGGCTTACCGAGCCACCGGTCATCATTATTCAATGCGCGTGGGGCCCCACCCCCACGCGCTGCGGCTCGACTCGCTCCGCTCGCTCGCCGCGGCCGCAGGCGCTTCTCAATGCGCGTGGGGCCCCACCCCCACGCGCTGCGGCTCGACTCGCTCCGCTCGCTCGCCGCGGCCGCAGGCGCTTCTCAATGCGCGTCGGGCCCCACCCCCACGCGCCTTACACGCTTCGCGCGACGGCCT
>JBKPCD010000003.1:0-70615 GCA_046727175.1 Acidobacteriota bacterium
TACCGCGCCCGGTGCCTAGCGTCACCAGATTCATGTCGTGCGATTCCGCTCGCGTCCGGCAATTCGCGCCACCTCGCACCAGTCACGAGGCTCGACACGACGCACCCGCACGAGGCACGAGGCACCAGGCACGGCACGTTCACACTGATTCACGATAGTATTGCAAAGATCACGTGACCGGCTTCCATCGTCTCGACGGCACGCTGACGTGCGACGGCGTGCCGCTTTCAGCAATTGCTGCCGCCGAGGGCACTCCTCTCTACGTCTACAGCGCCGCGCTCATCGTCAGCCGCTATCGCGCCGCCGACGAGGCGTTTGCAGGATATCCGCATGCGATGCACTACGCGTTGAAGGCCAATTCGACGCTCGCCATCGCGCGGCTGCTGCGCAGCCTCGGAAGCGGAGCCGACGCCAACTCGGGCGGCGAAATCGATGTCGCGCTGAGGGCCGGCTTCATCCCGCCGGAAATCGTCTTCACCGGCGTCGGGAAGACGCGCGCCGAACTGGAACAGGCGATCGATCTCGGCGTCAAGACGATCAATGCCGAATCGGGCGGCGAGCTGGAGCGGATCGACGAAATCGCGCGCGCGCGCCAAACGAAGGTCAACGTGGCGCTCCGGATCAACCTCGATATCGATGCGCAGAGCCATCGTCATATCTCGACCGGACTCAATACGAACAAGTTCGGGATCGCGCTCAGCGACGCGCGCGATATTTGCAGGCGGACTGCCGAGCGCCCCGGGATCGAGATCGTCGGCCTCCACGTCCACCTCGGTTCGCAAATCACGAATCTCCAACCGCTGCAGGATGCCGCAACGGCTCTCGTCTCTCTTGCGAGGGAATTGCGACACGACGGCATCGCCATCGAGCACCTCGATTTGGGCGGTGGTCTCGGAATCTCCTATGACGGGTCTGCGGTGCCCACCGTGAAGGACTATGCGACTGCCTTGCTGCCCATCGTGAGAGATAGCGGGTTGCCGATTGTCCTCGAGCCGGGCCGCAATATCGTGGGTCCGGCCGGAGCTCTGCTCGCCTCGGTCGTCGACGTGAAGGCGCGTCCCGATGGCAAGTCGTTCGTCATCCTCGACGCAGGTATGACGGAGCTGATTCGGCCGATGTTGTACGAGGCATACCATCGGATCGAGCCGGTCGCGCCGAACGATGCACCGGAGATCGTGTGCGACATCGTCGGTCCGCTCTGCGAAAGCAGCGATACACTCGGCCGCGATCGACGTGTGCCCGCGCCGAAGGTCGGCGATCTCGTGGCCGTGCTCGATGTCGGTGCGTACGGATCGGTGATGGCGTCGAACTACAATCGACGAACGATGCCCGCCGAAGTGCTGGTCGAGAACGGGACGTACACGGTGATACGGAGACGGCAGACGATCGATGACCTCGTCGCGCTGGAGAACTGACGATGACAGGTGTCAGAAGTTAGCAGCTGGAAGTTAGAGTGAATGTGATCGCGATCGCTCTAGCTTCCAACTTCTAGCTTGTGACGCCATGCCTCTGTTTCAACGATGAGTTTACGCGGCCTTCTCGTCGCCTTCGAGGGTCTCGACCAGAGCGGCAAACAGACGCAGGCGGAGCTGCTGCGAGTTCACCTGCTCGCGCAGGATTCGCCGTGCGAGTTGCTGTCGTTCCCCGATTACTCGACTCTCATCGGCAGCGAGATCTCGCGCGCGCTGCACGGCGAGCGCGAATATGCGCCCGACGTGATGCAGTTGCTGTACGTGGCGAATCGCTACGAGTGGAGGCCGCAGATCGAGGACTGGCTCCGCGCTGGTGTGGCGGTCATCTGCGATCGGTACCTCGCGTCGAGCATCGCGTACGGGGAGGCGCACGGACTGGATCCGGCGTGGCTCGCGGACATCCAGCGGTTCTTGCCGTCGCCGGACCTGACGGTGTTGCTCGACGTCGCGCCGGAGACCGCCGCCGGGCGCAAAGCGGCGGGACGCGATCGTTACGAGCGCGACCTGGCCCTGCTCTCCCGCGTCCGGGCGAGCTATCGTCGGCAGGCGTCATCCACGACCTGGCTCCAGGTCGACGGTGAACGTTCGAAGTCTGACGTGGCGTCGGACGTCATCCGCGCGATCGAGACACGACGCGCGCTGCGGTAATCGCGCGCACTTCCCGCGCGCCAGCGTCCCGCAGGACGCGAGCACAGGATTCCAGCGTCGCTCCCGTCGTGCACACGTCGTCTACCAGCACCACGCAGAGATTGCGGACGCTCGCGCGCCCTACGGATACGAACGCGTTCCGCACGTTCGCGTGCCGACGTCCGGCCGGAAGGTCGGTCTGCGATGGCGTCGCCCGGATGCGTTTCACGGCGTGCCGCAGCGGCAGCCCGAGGTGGCGGGCGATCTCCTCTGCTTGATTGAACCCGCGTGCTCGTCGACGGCTTCGATGGAGTGGCACCGGGACCACGACGTCCGCGCCATCGAATATGTCCTGGTTCTGCTTGCGCATTCGGGCGGCGAGAGGCCGTGAAAGCGTACGTCGTCGATCGTACTTCAGCGCGTGGACGATCGAGCGCAGAGCGCCGTCGTACGCGCCAATTGCTCGACTGATCGAGATGTGCGACGGTCGCCGGCGGCAACGCGGACACGTGCTTTCCGCGAGGCTGATTGTGCGCCAGGTCGGGAGCGGGTCGCCGCACTGCACGCAGAGCGGGGGCGTGAAGTGGACGATTGACTCCCAGCACCTCGCGCACACCGGGCCTCGCGTCGGCTCGTCGAGCGACACCTCACAGCTCGCGCAGCGCGACGCAAGCAGGATCGAAAGTACGCCGTCGACCGCGGCTCTAAGCGCGCTGCGTGGCGAATCATGAATGGTGAATTGTGAGTTGAGTAGCATCGAAGTTCCGGTCGAAAACCGGACGACTCGCGGCTTCGTGGATCGCTACAACAGTGGAGAACGGAGGCCGAAATAGTCCGGACGAGCGCAGCAGCCAGGTGCCCCTCAATTCACAATTCAGAATTCGCATCTCACAGTTTCGGCTTTGACGGCTCCTCGTTGACGTCGATCCGTTCGGCGTTCCCCCAGAGCCGCTCGAGCGAATAGAACTGGCGCGTCTGTGGAACGAAGACGTGGACGATGAAGTTGAAGAAGTCCATCAGGATCCATTCGGCGCGGTCGTAGCCTTCGATGTGCGAGGGCCGTACCTTGACGGCGCGAAGCGCTTCCTCGACGGCGTCCGCAATGGCCCTGACTTGTCGCGGATGCTGTCCCGAACAGAGCACAAAGTAATCGGTGAACGCCGGCGTCTGACGAAGATCGAGGACGAGGACGTCGGTCGCCTTCTTGTCGAGTGCCGCCTGGACCGCCCTCGCGACCTCTCCGGTCAATCGCTTTCTGCTCGAGCTGCTGCGCCCTCGTTCAGTCGTGGCCATGCAAGTGATCTGCCGTGCTCTGGAGGATAGTGGACATGCCGACCGAATAGAGACCGTGCTGGCGGATGTGTTTCTCGACGGCCGCAGGCACCAGACCCTGGATTGTTTCTCCCGACTCGAGGCGCCGACGGATTTGAGTTGAGGACACGTCCGGAGTTGCGGAATCCACGAGGAAAACCCAGAGGCGCGCCTCGTCGCGACCTGCGCGCGCCGGAATCATTCGATCGGCGAGCCGGGGCAGCGCAGCGGGCAATGCCGCCGATGCAAAGCCGGGGCGTGAGACGACTACGAAGTTCGAGAGATCCAGTACCTCAGGATAGCGACTCCAGGTGGCGATTTCCGCAAACGCATCCGCTCCGGTGATGAAGAAAATCTGCGATGCTCTCAGTCCGGTCGCCAGCAGCCGGTCGAGTGTATTCGCGGTGTACGACGGCCCAGGCGCCGACAGTTCGACGTCGCTTGCCTCGAGACCGTCGATACCGTTGACGGCCAATGCCGTCATTGCAAACCGATGGTAGGGTGACGCAACCGGAATCTGACGCTTATGCGGCGGCACGTGGGAAGGGACGATCAGAACTCGGTCCAGCGCGAGCGCTCTGCATGCCGCGAGTGCGGTTTCCACGTGGCCAACGTGCACGGGATCCAGCGTACCGCCGAGAATACCAACGCGCGGGCCGAGGTCCCCGCCGCGCGTCTGGTGCGCGGATGGGTATGGGGGCGCGCTCATTCGCCGTTCACGTTCATCCGGGGCCTCACCGCCACCTCGCGCCAAATCGCTTCGAGCAACCGGTCGACACCCTCGCCAGTTGCCGCTGAAACAGGGTAGAGCGGAACGCCGAGCCCGTGCAAATGATCTCGCAGCCGATCAAGCCTTGCCGGATCGTCGAGCACATCGACCTTGTTCGCGGCGGCGACCATCGGTTTGTCGGCGAGTCGCTCGCCGGCGGCATCGCGGCCGGGGAACAGCTCGAGCTCGCGTGCGATCACGTCGAAATCGTCGACCGGATCGCGTCCGGTCGCCGGCGACACGTCCACCACGTGCACGAGCACTTTCGTCCGCTCGAGATGGCTCAGAAAGCGATGCCCGAGACCGTGCCCGCTGTGCGCCCCCTCGATGAGTCCAGGAACGTCCGCGACGACGAACGTGCGATCGTCGGAGAGGCTCACGACTCCGAGATTCGGCGTCAGCGTCGTGAACGGGTAATCGGCAATCTTCGGCCGCGCTGCGGAGACGCGCGAGATCAGCGTGGACTTGCCCGCGTTCGGGAACCCGACGAGGCCGACGTCTGCGAGCAGCTTCAGGTGCAGGCGCAGATCCTTCTCGTCGCCAGGGAGCCCGGGCTCGGCACGCCGTGGTGCCCGATTCGTCGATGTGGCGAACTGCGCGTTCCCTCGACCGCCGAGTCCCCCTTTCGCGACGAGCACGCGTTGGCCGTCTTCCGTCAGATCCGCAATCTGCTGGAGGTCGCCATCGATGCGCTCGTACACCGTGGTGCCCGCAGGTACTTCGAGCACGATGTCTGCGCCGTTCCGGCCCTTGCGGTTGGAGCCTTCGCCGTGCCCGCCGCGCTCGGCGGCAAAAGATTTCTGGAACCGGAAATTGAGGAGCGTGTTGAGATTGGCGCTCGCAACGAGGAAGACCGAGCCCCCATGTCCACCGTCGCCGCCGTTCGGGCCTCCGCGCGGAACGAATTTCTCGCGTCGAAAGCTCACGCATCCACGTCCGCCGTGGCCGGCCGCAACGTGGATGTCTACTTCGTCGACGAACATGCAAAGCGGAGCGCGGAGCTTCAGGTCCGCGCCATCGCGTGACGCGGCGCTGGCTCGGCGCTACGACACCGGATGGACGCTGATCACACGCCCTTTCGCGCCGTGGTCTTCGAACTTCACGCGGCCGCCGATCTTCGCGAACAGCGTGTCGTCCTTACCCAGCCCGACGTTCAGGCCAGGACGAAAGCGACGCCCGCGCTGCCTCACGAGGATGGAGCCGCCGGTGACGATGTTTCCGTCGAAGCGTTTCACGCCGAGACGCTGCGAGTTGCTGTCGCGGCCGTTGCGAGAACTTCCCTGCCCTTTTTTATGCGCCATGAGTGAAACCCCTCAGGCGAGGATTTCCTTGATCCGAATCCTCGTGTACGTGCTGCGGTGTCCCTTCGTTCTCCGCATCCCCTTACGACGCTTTTTCTTGAAGATGCGAATCTTCGGGCCTCGCGATTCGCCGTCCACGATGCCGACGACGCGGGCGTTGGCGACGAAAGGTGAGCCCGCGAGCACCTCGCCGCCGTCCTTCTCGAGCAGCAGCACGCGGTCGATGCTGACTTCCTGACCTGCTTCGACGTTCACGTGATCGACGGTGACCACGGCGCCTGGCGTCACCTTGATTTGCCGGCCGCCGCTTTGAATGATTGCGAACATTGGCTCGACCCTCGGTCGTGGTGGCCGCGAAAGTCCGAAGCACGCCCTCTCGACGCGGCTTTCACGGCACCGACAAAGGTATTAGCTTACCACGGAAGCTCTTGCACCGCCAAGGGTTGCGGCAATGAACAGGGTCGTGTGCGGCTACTGATGACGGGCAGTCGAACGAAGCCCGCAGTTATTTGAGAAGGACCCGCGTGCCCTTGACTTTCTGCGTGCTCAGCGTGTTGAGGAAGCTCGGAACAAGCTTGTCCATCAACTCGAAGTACGAGGAGAGCGCCGGCGTATTCGTCTGCGCGCTGTAAAGCACGCCTTCCTGGAATTTCTCAGTGTAAAGAATGGTACCTGTCCGGCCGTCGATGAAGATGAACTTCGGCGAGAGCACGAATCCCTTGCGTTCCATGTACGTCCGCGTCGGAACGACTCGCCGACGCCCGAACTGATCGTAGATCTCGCGCTCCTGCATCACGAATCCGGCTGTCTGCTGCGGTGTGAAGAGGACGGTGCCCGTCACGATCAGCGGATTCTGATATTCCTCGCCGAGCTTTTTCCAGAACGCGACGTCCGCGAAGATCCCCTGGAGCTTCTCGAGATCCTTCTCGTTGCGAATCCGGCTTTCCTTTTCAACCTCGGGGGCACTCTGCTGTCCGTCTGCGGCCCCGTTCAGCGGTGGCACCGGTGCGATGCGGTCCCTGTTGGCCTGCCCCGCAGCGATATTCGCGAGCGGCAGGACTTCGGCTTCGATGATGCGCAGGTTGGATTTCGAACGGAGCTGGCTGCGAAGCAGACGAACGGTTTCGAGATTCGCATCAACGTCGTCAGTGCCGCCCCCGATGAAGCCTGCAATGAGGACTCGCTGAAACGCGGACACGTCCATCTTGGGCTGGATCGGTGTTTCGATCGGAATCTCGTAGAAACTCGTGCAGGCGGCAGTGCCGCAGATCAGCACGAAGCTAGCGATCGTGGCGGCGCTTCGCGCGGTCATTGATTTCTTTGAAAAGATCGTAGTTCTGCCGGATCATCAGGTTCTTCGGATCCAGCTGGAGCGCCTTCTCGTACGCCTTCCTGGCTTCCTCGAAGTTTCCCTGTTGCTCGTAGGCAATTGCCAGATTGTTCCACGCCTGCGGATACGTCGGATCGATCTGGACGGCCTTCTCCCACCGGAACGCCGCCTCCTTCCAAAGGCCACTTTGCGCGGACATGATTCCGAACTCGACCTGCTCTTTTGCCTTGGCTCGCGGATCGTCTGCGTACGCGGCGGGTACAAACGCGAACAGCGCCGCCGCCGCGATTAGAGCTCGGAAAGCCATTGGTGTTCGTTAACTATAGCGACCGCGGTCGACAGCCGCAAGCGGATTCCGTCACGAAATCAGCAAGGCACGTACCACGGCCGGGGCGCCCGATGAGTGGGACGAAACGCCGAGTTTCAGGGAGGTTTTCGTAATCCGTCGACGCAGTCCGTAATATCCGGTCGATTGCGGAAGGAGACATCCGGCTCCTATAATAAGGACGAGAGGTCGGCCGTCGCGCTGCCGCTGCAGCGTGGGTCAGCCCTCCCGGCTCGCCAATTCGATCTGCCGCGGCACTGGAGGCTCAGGATGGACCTGCAGACGGCCGTGGCGGCCTCCATGCTGCCCACTTTCAAGGCGCGGGCAGCCGCCGCTTTCAAGGCCAATCGCCAGCGTCCTGCTTCCGATGTCCTGGGTGCCGTTCTTGCCGAATGTGGCGTCCAGGATCGCGCAGCTTGCTCGGATGCCATAGACAAGGCTCGACGTCTGGCGGACACGTCGATCCGGAGCGGACGCGAGGTTGGAATTGAACCGATTCCGTGGTTCGATTCGCGGTATCCCGGCCTCCTCGACTGCACGAGCGACCCACCGCCGGTTCTCTGGGTGAAAGGTGATGCGGTTCTGCTCAGCCGGTCGGGAGTTGCCATTGTCGGCTCGCGCGCCGCGACGCCGTACGCGCTTGAGGTGGGCGAGCGCCTCGCTGCCGAGCTCGCTGCAGCCGGCGTGACCGTGGTAAGCGGCCTCGCTCGCGGAGTTGACTCGGCAGCTCATCGTGGCTGCCTGGCGGCCGGCGGGGAAACGATCGCCGTGTTAGGCTCTGGAGTAGACCGTGTCTATCCCGCTGAACACGAATCGCTGGCGGCAAGCATTTGCAGCCGGGGTGCGCTGGTCAGTGAGTTGGGTCCGGGTGCGCCGCCTCTCCGCGAGCACTTTCCACTGCGCAACCGCATCATCAGCGGGATCTCGCTTGCGGTTGTGATCGTCGAAGCGTCGGAGAAGAGCGGCTCCTTGATAACCGCTCGTTGCGCACTGGAGCAGGGGCGTGACGTGATGGCAGTGCCCGGAAATGTTCTGACCGGCCGAAACCGTGGCTCGCACGCCCTGCTCAAGGACGGAGCAAAGGTTGTCGAGTCTGTAGACGTTATTCTAGATGAGCTCGGCTGGTCGACGGCAGCGCGTGGCTATTCCAGTGCTAAGTCATTGGAATCTGACCCTTTACTGGCGCGAATGGAGACCGGCGAGGTTTACCGGCTGGACGAGCTCATTGGGCTGAGCGGCATCTCGGGCTCAAAGCTGTTGCCGCGTTTGATGGAATTGGAATTGCTGGGTCGTGTAGTCCGGTCCACTGACGGCGGGTTCGCACGGCTCGTATCGAAATGAGAGACGCAGGAGTGGCCCCACAAATAAGGCTGGGGGCCGGTCTGTTTCCGTAGGTTCTGGTTTTATGGCAAAGGCACTGGTCGTGGTCGAATCGCCCGCCAAGGCGAAGACGATCAACAAATATTTGGGCAGGAATTACAAAGTCGTAGCTTCGATGGGGCACGTCCGGGATTTGCCCAAGAGCAAGCTTGGCGTGGACATCGAGGAGGGCTTCGAGCCGTCGTACGAGGTGATCGCGAGCCGGAAGAAGGTCCTCAAGGAGCTCAAGGACGCGGCGAAGGAGGCCAGCGAAATTTTCGTCGCGACCGACCCCGATCGCGAAGGTGAAGCCATTGGCTGGCACGTGGCGGAGGAGCTCGGAAGCAGTCACCGAAAGAAGATCCGCCGCCTGATGTTCAACGAGATTACCAAGAGAGGCGTGCTTTCGGCGCTGGAGCATCCGACGAGCATCAATCAGCAGATGGTCGATGCACAGCAGGCACGCCGCGTTCTGGATCGGCTCGTCGGTTACAAGATCAGCCCTCTCCTCTGGGAGAAAGTTCGCCGCGGGCTCAGCGCCGGGCGCGTGCAGTCAGTGGCGCTCAAGCTCGTATGCGATCGTGAGCGCGAGATTGAACGATTCGTGGCGGAGGAATACTGGAACATTATCGCGCGGCTCGCCGGCCCCGTTCCTCCCGAGTTCGATGCGAAGCTGCTGAAACGAGACGGCGCGACGATCAAGATTGATAACGAGACCGAAGCAAGCAGCGTTCTCGCCGACCTGAAGGAGGCGGAGTGGATCATCAGCTCGGTTACGACGAAAGAGCGGAAGAAGAGCGCAGTTCCGCCGTTCATCACGAGCAAGCTGCAGCAGGCGGCCAAGTTTCCTGTCAAGAAGACGATGCTCATCGCGCAGCAACTCTACGAAGGCATCGAGCTGCCGGGCGAAGGATCCATCGGACTGATTACCTACATGCGAACGGACTCGACGCGTGTGTCGGACGAAGCGCTTGCGGCAGTACGGGAATTCATCGGCCAGCGGTTCGGCGCGGAGTACGTGCCGGACAAGCCGACCTTCTATCGCGCCAAGGCGGACGCACAGGACGCGCATGAAGCGATCCGCCCGACCTCGATGCAGTACCATCCGGACGAAATCCGTCCGCACCTGACGCCGGATCAGTACTACCTTTACAAACTGATCTGGAATCGTTTCGTCGCATCGCAGATGCCGCCCGCCACGTTCGACGAGACCACCGTCGACATCACGGCGGGACAGTACCTGTTCCGCGTGAAGGGTTCCGTGCCTAAGTTCGCCGGCTGGATGGCTGTCTACAACCAGGAGGCGACCGTCGCCGTGGAGCAGCGAACCGACGGGCCGGGTCCTGATGCGGCGACCGCCGAGGACGAGGAAGGCGCCAGCACTCTGCCGGCGCTGTCGGAAGGCGATCGGCTCGAGCTGAAGGAACTGAAGCCGGAGCAGAAGTTCACCCAGCCGCCGCCGCGCTACAACGAAGCCACGCTCGTCAGGGCGATGGAAGAAAACGGCATCGGCCGGCCGAGCACGTACGCGTCGATCATCAGCGTCATTCAGGCCCGCGACTACGTGAACAAGATCGACGGGCGCTTCAAGCCGACGATGCTCGGAATGATGCTCGTCGAGAAGCTGCTCAGCCCCGCCTTCGACGACATCCTCGACGTCAACTACACGCGCGAGCTCGAAGAGGACCTCGACAAGATCGAGGAGGGCAAGGAGGACTATCAGACCACGCTCGAGAGCTTCTACAAGAAGTTCGCGAAGGATCTGAAGCGCGCCCAGCGCGAGATGGTCAACCTCAAAGAAGGGCAGGAAACCGACGAGATCTGCGACAAGTGCGGATCGAAGATGGTAATCAAGGCCGGAAAGTTCGGCTTGTTCCTCGCGTGCAGCGCCTATCCCGACTGCGAGAACACGCGAGAGATGGAGAAGCCCGAACAGGGGGCGGAAGAGATCGAGGAGACCTGCGACAACTGCGGCAAGCCAATGGTCGTCAAGCGCGGCCGCTTCGGCCAGTTCCTCGCCTGCACGGGATATCCCGAGTGCAAGACGACTCGAAAGCTGATCTCGACCAAGCAAGGGCTCACCGCGGCGCGACCAGATCAGGTTCTCGACGAGAAGTGCCCGAAGTGCGATTCGAATCTCGTGCTGAAGCACGGGCGCTTCGGCGAGTTCACCGCGTGCAGCAACTATCCGACCTGCAAGTACGTGAAGCAGAAGACGACGGGCGTCGTCTGCCCGAAAGATGGCGGCGAGATCGTCGAGCGCAAATCGCGGCGCGGCAAGGTGTTCTTCGGGTGCGTGAATTACCCCGACTGCGACTTCACCCTCTGGAACCGGCCGGTTCCCGAGAAGTGTCCGGATTGCGGCGCACCGTTCCTCGTCGAGAAGGTCACGAAACGGCACGGGCGTCAATTGATCTGCAACAACGAGGACTGCCACTACGTGCGGAGCGAGGAGCTCGCCACGGCGTAAAATCCGGCTTTCGGCTTAGGTATTTCGGCTTGTGGCGTAAATGCAGCAACTGCTTGGCCATCCCGGGTTCGAGAACGGGCGCCTAAAGCCAAAGCCTCGAGCCGAGAGCCGATCTCTTTCAATGATCCACATCATCGGCGGGGGGCTCGCGGGGAGCGAGGCAGCGTGGCAGGCGGCCTCGCTTGGCGTTCGGGTCGTCATTCACGAGATGCGGCCCGTGCGGCCGACGGCGGTGCACAAAACCGATCGGCTCGCCGAGCTCGTGTGCAGCAACTCGTTCAGGGGCGACAAGCTCGATAACGCTGTCGGCCTTCTTAAGGAGGAGATGCGACGGCTCGGATCCGTCGTGATGCGCGCGGCGGACGCGACGCGTGTGCCTGCGGGTGCGGCGCTCGCGGTCGATCGTCATCGTTTTGCCGACGAGGTCACGCGCGGCGTAACATCACATCGCCTTGTGACCATCGTCCGGGAGGAGGTCCCGCACATCCCGTCGGACCTCGATGGTCCGGTCATCGTCGCGACGGGTCCGCTGACATCGGATTCGCTCTCACGCGACATCGCCGAACTCGTCGGGTCCGATCACCTGTATTTCTACGACGCGATCAGCCCGATCGTCCTCGCGGAGACGATCGATCAATCGAAAGTCTTCCGCGCATCGCGATGGGGACGAAGCCTCAGGGGATCGCAATCTACAGCAGCGGGGTCTGAAGACCCCGCCTGTCAACCGCGAGCGAGATCCGGCCATAGCCGTAGCGCGGGGTCTTTAGACCCCGCGGCTCTGTCTGGATCTTCAGACGCCGCGGGTTTTCCAGCGTGCAGCGTCGACGACGGAGAAGGCGATTACCTGAATTGTCCGCTGACGGCTGACGAGTACGCCCGCTTCCACGAGGCCGTCATGTCGGCCGAGAGGGCGGCATTGCACGAGTTCGACTGCGCGAAGTTCTTCGAAGGTTGTCTGCCAATCGAAGTGATGGCCTCCCGCGGCGTCGCCACGTTGCGCTTCGGACCCATGAAGCCCGTCGGCCTCGTCGATCCGCGAACCGGTCGTGAACCGTACGCGGTCGTGCAGCTGCGTCAGGACACACTTGCCGGCGACCACTTCAGCCTCGTCGGATTCCAGACACAGATGAAATGGGGCGAACAAGCCCGCGTGTTCAAGCTGATCCCGGGGCTGGAGAATGCCGAGTTCGTGCGATTCGGCATGGTCCATCGGAACACATACATCAACGGTCCGACCATCCTGCGCGTTACGTGGCAGACGAAGGCGCGGCAGGACCTCTTCTTCGCCGGCCAGATCTCCGGGGTCGAAGGGTATGTCGAATCGGCTGCGTCGGGCTTGATCGCTGGGCGGAACGCTGCGGCCCTCGTCCTCGGACAGCCGTTGCGTGTGCCGCCGCGGACGACGGCAATCGGTGCGCTGGCGTTCTACGTATCCCATGCCAGTCCGCGAAATTATCAGCCGACGAACATCACGTTCGGCATCATGGAGCCGATACATGATCGAGCACCGCGCGGCGCCAAAGGTCCGGACGGCCGTCGTCTCGGGAAGCGCGAAGCGCGCAAGATCGCGACTTCCGAGCGTGCGCTCGCCGATCTGGAGATGTGGATAGGTGGCGTCGAGGCACATGCCGTGGAGCACTGAGGTCCAGAGCCAAGAGAAGCGTTGAGCCCGAGAGCTGGACGACTGCATGCGCGACCAAGTCGACGCCTTTCTCGAATATCTTCGTCTGAACGAGAACGGCTCACTCCACACCGTCCGCGCGTACGAGAGTGATCTCTCCCAGTTCCTTCGGTTCCTGTCGGATCAGGCGGGCCGCCGGCGCGTCGATCTGACGCCTCCGGATTTCGACCATCAGCAGATTCGTGCTTTCCTCGGCGATCTGCATCGCCGCGGGAACACGCGAGCCTCTGTGGCCCGGAAGCTCGCGGCCATTCGCGCGTTCGGCCGTTACCTGCGTCGCGAAGGCGTCCGGGAAACCGATCCCGCTGCTCTCGTGGGAACGCCGAAGCGCGAGCAACGGCTGCCGGCCCACCTTGGTGAAGGCGAGATGGCTCGTCTGCTCGACATGCCCGACGCGTCGCAGCCGCTCGGCCGTCGCGACCGCGCGATCCTCGAGTTGTTCTACGCGTCCGGTCTGCGCCTCAGCGAGCTGGTCGGCCTGGACATCGGTGACGTGGATCTGAGGAGCCGCGTCGTCCGCGTCCTCGGCAAGGGCGGCAAGGAGCGGATCATCCCGTTCAACAAGTCGACGGAGGCGGCGTTGAGGGCGTGGCTGAAGGACTGGGAGGAGCTGTCGCGCCGCCCCGCTGCCGACGCACTCTTCTTGAACTATCGAGGCGGCCGCCTGTCCACGCGCAGCGTCGATCGGCTCGTTCGACGCTACGTCGCAGCGTGCAGCACGCGATTCGGCATCAGCCCGCACGCGCTGCGGCATTCGTTCGCCACGCATTTGTTGGAGCGTGGCGCCGATCTCCGCGCAATCCAGGAGCTGCTCGGCCATGCGCGCTTGAGTACCACGCAGCGCTACACGCACGTCAACGCCGCGCAATTATTGGAAGCGTACAGGAAGGCACACCCGAAGGCGTGAAGAAGACTTCTTACTTCGGCCTTCCTACACGTCCGGCTAATGCCGGATGCCACATCTAGCGAGGCTCCTCAGACCGTCCAGGCTCCGCCTCGCTAGATCGGCATCACTTGATAACGCCGCGCTGCCGCGCGGACGGCCTTGACCGAAAGCTTGACTCAAAACTCAGATTCGAGTCGGTCAAGGCCTCTAGCTGGCGATCGATTCGACCAATGGACGCCGGCCGCGCGCGTAGTCGATCCCTAGCGTCTTGATTTTGTAGTTCATCACGCGCGGGCTGATCGACAGCAGCTCCGCGGCGTCCTTCTGGACCCAGTTCGACATCTTGAGCGCTTCGATCAACGCCTGCCGTTCGATCTCCTCGAGCGCGATGCCGGTCGGCGGAATCTTCACCACGGGGCTCGCGTCGCCCGACGGCTGCGTGGTCGACAGCTCGCCCAGCCTCAGGTCGTTGCTGGTGAGCAACGGTCCTTCGGTCAGCAGCACCGCGCGCTCGATCGCGTTCTCCAGCTCGCGGATGTTGCCCGGCCAGTTGTAGCGCATCAAGAGCTTCTGCGCGTCCGGCGCGAGGCCGGTGACGTTCTTCTTCAACTCACCGGCAAACCGCTTGAGGAAGAACTTGCCGAGCTGCTCGATGTCGTCCTTCCGCTCGCGGAGCGGTGGCATGTCGATCGAGACGACGTTCAACCGGTAGTACAGGTCTTCGCGGAAGAGGCCCTGCGCGACCATCTGCGGCAGGTTGCGGTTCGTTGCCGTGATGACTCGCACGTCGACGCGCAGTGTGCGTGTACCGCCAAGGCGCTCGAACTCGTGCTCCTGCAGGACGCGCAGGATCTTGGCCTGCGTGTTCGGGCTCATGTCGCCGACTTCGTCGAGGAAGAGCGTCCCGCCGTCGGCCTGCTCGAAACGGCCGACGCGCTGTTTGTCCGCGCCCGTGAACGCACCCTTCTCGTGACCGAAGAGCTCCGACTCGAGCAGGTTCTCCTGCAACGCCGCGCAATTGACCTTCACGAAGTTCCGGCCCGAGCGCATCGAGTTGTGGTGGATCGCGCCGGCGATGAGCTCCTTGCCGGTTCCCGTTTCACCCCGGATCAGCACCGTCGTATTGCTCTTCGCGACCTTCTTGACGATCGAGAGCACGTTTTGCAGCGCACCGCTCGCGCCGACGATGCGATCGAAATCGTAGATGTCCTGCTGGGTGTGCCGGAGGTACTCGATTTCGTGCTTGAGCCGCCGGTGCTCGATGGCCTTCTCGACCTTGAGCTCCATCTCCTCGATCTCGAAAGGCTTTTGCACGTAGTCGAACGCGCCGATCTTCATCGCCTCGACGGCTGTGTGCACCGAACCGAACGCCGTCATGAGAATGACCGCCGTGGACGGGTGCAACGACTTCGCGGTTCGCAGCACGTCGAGACCGTCGCTGCCGCCCATCTTCAGATCGCTCAGGACGACGTCGAACTGTCCCTCGTGGAGTTTCTCGATCGCCACGTTTCCGTTCGGCGCCTCGTCGACCTCATGGTGGGCATCCGAAAGCGCCCGGACAATGCCGCGTCGCAGCGAATCGTGATCGTCAGCTACCAGAATCCGGCCCATCTCACAGTACCTTTCTCAAACCCGACCTATTGGACTATCGAACTCGCGAACACCGAGTCACGCACCGCGAATGCGGGCGCGAGCTCTATCGAAACAATTCGTGATTCCCGCTCACGGGAAGCGTGACTCTGAATTGCGTGCCGCCGCCCGGGCGTGAGCTGACGTCAATCCGGCCGTCGTGCGCGTCGACGATCTTGCGAACGATCGCGAGTCCGAGCCCGTTGCCCTGCGGCTTGGTCGTGATGAACGGGCTGAAAATGCGATCCATCACTTCTGCCGCCACGCCGGGGCCGTCGTCGGTTACGTCCACCTGCACCATGGGACCGTTGTGGGCCTCACCGCCCGCGGGCGGCTCTTCTTCCGCGAGCTCGGTCGCGAGAATGCGTATCGAGCCGCGACCGCTGAGCGCTTCGAATGCGTTGGTCACCAGATTCGTGAACAGCTGACGAAGCTGCAGTGGATCGCCCTGGATCCTCGCAAGGGTTTCGGGCACCGCGACCTCGACGCCGACCTGGCCTCGCGGTGCGTGGCTCTCCGAAAGGGCGATCGCGTCCTGGAGGACCTCTGCGAGCGAGATGTGCTCGACCTGCAGCCTGATCGGCCGGACGAAGTCGAGGATTTCCAGGACGATGGCGTTCGCCATCTTCGCTTCCTTGATGATGTCGGCAAGGATCGTCTGCGCGTCGTGCGAGTGCGTCAGCTGGCGCTTCAGGATGCCCGCCATGACCTCGATCCCGGCGAGCGGGTTCTTGACGTCGTGCGCAATCGCCGCTGCCATCTCGCCGAGCGCGGCGAGCCGATCGCGAAGGCGCTCGCGTTCCACGAGCTGCTCGACCCGCGTGAGATCCTTGAAAAACATCGCGACACCGGACAACCGGCCGCGAGCGTCGCGGACCTGGGACAGGGTGTAGCCGATCACCTTCCCGGTTGTTTTGAGCCGCAGCTCCGCGCGGTTTGGCAGGTGCGACAGCTCGAAGCCCCCCGCGATGATGCGAACGACATCTGGCTCGTGCTGGAGGATCCTCGTGAAGGGCCTTCCGATCTCGCGCGAGCGCGGCTTCAGAGCCAGTATCCGATGCGCGACCTCGTTCATGACGGCGATGCGGCCGTCACGAGTGACCGCGAGGACGCCACTCCGCAGGTTCCAGACGAGGTCGTGATAGAACGTGTCCGAGGCGAGCGTGTCGCCGGCACGCCTCGACCGTGATCGCTTGGTTGGCTTGGGAGCCTCGCGCCGGCGCGGTGACGCACCGCCCGGGGCGACGGACCTGTTTCGTGTCGGCACGCTTGGTCGGTTCTCGCCAGTGACGGCCTGGTTCGGCAACAATATTGTAATTGCGCGATCCTGATCAGCCAAGCTGCGTTCCATGTTGAACTTAACGTCCTCGATCGCTGCGGTTGCGAACGGGTTCAGCCGGCGCGCACCCTTCCCGGGCGCACAGGTCGGCGAACGGCTGTGGCAGGGGCAAACGGTGTGCCCCGAAGCCGCCACTGAGAAACCGTAGGAATTTCGGACGTTTTTGAGGGATGTGTTCCGGCTGGCGAACTGAGGTGCTTACAAATGTGACGTCTGATTACAAATCTGTTTGCAGCTCTTCCCATTGATGCATGAGATCGCCCACCTCCCACATGAGTGCCTGGTGGCGGTCGATGATCGGTCTGGCGGCGTCGCGATCGTCGTAGAAGCCCGGGGAAGACATCGAAGCTTCGATCTCTTTGATTGCCTGCTCGCGCTCCGCGATGCGGGTTTCCAGCTCTTCGATCCGCTTGCGGCGGGAGTCCGCCGCCTTCTTCGCGCGGCGCGCGTCCGCCTCGATCCGCCTCCGTTCGTCGTACGAAACGGACGACGTCTTCGCGGGTGGTTTGGCGGAAGACGGCTCGTTTGCGCGTAACGCAGTTGCTTGACGATCGTGGCCTGAGGCTTTGGCTGGAACGGCGAGGGACGCTACGGCGGCTTCCTCGCGCTGCCGGCGGCTCCACAGGAATTCTTCGTAAGTGCCAGGATAGAGCAGCGCCTGGCCTCGACCGATCTCGACGACTTTCGTGGCCAGCTTGTCGACGAAATATCGATCGTGCGAGACGAAGATCAACGTTCCGCCGAAGTCTTCGAGCGCTTCGAGGAGCACATCCTTCGAATCGAGGTCCAGGTGATTCGTGGGCTCGTCGAGCAGAAGCACGTTCGAGGGACGCAAGAGCATTCTCGCGACGGCAAGCCGCGTCCTCTCGCCACCGGACAATACCCGCACAGGCTTGTCGACGTCGTCGCCCGAAAAAAGAAAACCGCCGAGGATGTTGCGGATCTGCGGCACCATGTGGATGGGCGCGTCGCCGGCGAGCATCTGGTAGACCGTCATCGTCGTCTCGAGGCGAGCTGCTTCGTCCTGCGCGAAGTACTGCATGACGACCTGGTGGCCCTCGGTCCGTGTGCCCGAGTCGGGCGGCTCGACGCCTGAAAGCATCCGCATCAGCGTCGACTTGCCCGCCCCGTTTGGGCCAACGAGCGCAATCCGATCGCCTCGCTCGACGTGGAGGTTGATCCGATCGAAGACGCGAAGGTCTCCGTAGGCCTTCGAGACGCCCCGAAGGTCGAGGACGGTGCGGCCGCTCTTCGCGCACGTGGGGAACGCGAAGTGGACGCGCTTGCGCTCCGGCGGGATCTCGATCGGGACGATCTTGTCCAGCATCTTGATCCGGCTCTGCACCTGCGCCGCTTTGGTGGCCTGGTAGCGGAAGCGGTTGATGAACGCCTCCATACGGGCGATTTCGTCGTCCTGCTCCTGTTTCTGCTGGCGCAGCCGCTCCATCCGCGCGTCGCGTTCGCGAAGATACGCGGTGTAATTGCCCGGGTAGTCGGTCAGCTTGCGCAGGCCGATTTCCGTGATGCGCGTGACGACTGCGTCGAGGAAGAAGCGGTCGTGCGAGACGAGGATAACGGCGTGCGGATACTCCGACAGGTACTCTTCGAGCCAGTTGCGTGCGTCGAGGTCGAGATGGTTCGTGGGCTCGTCGAGGAGGAGCAGCCCGGGACGGCCGAGCAGGAGCTTGGCAAGCGCGATTCGCATTTGCCAACCGCCCGAGAACGTCTCAGTCCGGCGGTCAAGGTCCTCGGCTGAGAAACCAAGACCGCGCAGGACCGTCGTGATCTTCAGATCGATGCTGTAGCCTTCCTGCCGGCGAAAGGTCTCTTGCAGATCGCTGTATCGCGTCAGCATTGCTACGTGCTCGGACTCGTCGACGCTTTCGTCAGCGAGTCGATCTTCGAGCGTAAGAATCTCGGCGCGAATATCCAGCAGAGGCTTGAAGGCGAGCCCCGCCTCCTCCTTCAACGTGCGACCGCTGTGGTCGAGCCCGTCCTGCGGCAGGTAGCCAATCGTCAGGCCTGTCGGCTTGACGATGCCGCCGCCATCCGGTTCTTCGAGGCCGGCGAGCATTTTGAGGAGCGTCGTCTTGCCGGCGCCATTGGGTCCCGCCAGTCCGACGCGCTCGCGATCGTCTATTTGCCAGCTGACCGAGTTGAGCAGCACTCGATCGCCGAACGATTTGCTCAGCGCAGCAAGCTGAGTCATTCTCCGAGGGCCTTCGCTGCGGCGGCCAGCACGCGCGGAACTCGAAACGGTTTCGTGAGGTAGCCGGAGACGCCGAGGTTCACGGCCTCGATCGCGCTGGCTTCGGTCGAAAACCCCGTCACGATGATGACGGGAATATCCGCCTTCAGACGGCGAGCCTCGCGGATGACGCTAAGGCCGTCCACGCCCGGCATCTTCAAATCAGTAATCAACAGATCGTAAGGAATGATGCGAAGCCGCTCGAGCGCTGTCCGGCCGTCCGGCGAGATGTCCACGTCGTATTCCGCGAGCGCCAAGGTTTTCGCAAGCAAGTCTCGTACGCTCGGGTCGTCGTCCACAATCAGCACCCGCGGACGGACTGCCGAGGTCGACGTCGAACGCGATGAAGGGGGCATCGCGCGGACGTTCCGGGGCTGCTGACTTTCGAGCCACGCGTCGATATCGCGCTTCCGAAAGCGCCACTGGCGACCGACGCGAACTGCGGGAATCCGTCCGGCCTTGATGAGCCGGTAGACGGTGCGAAGATTGACTTGGAGGTAATCGAGTACCGCTTCGGTCGTCAAAAAGCTCTCATCGCTCATTCGAAGGTACTTTATCAGACTCTAGCGCCGCTTCCGGCTTCTCCAGTTCCTGGTTCGCTGTGCTCGATCGCTGGTCGCTGCCCCGGCCACCTTTATGGGCCCGCCGGTGGCGGCGGTCCCCAGAATTGGCTGGGAGCTCGAGCGTAAAGATCGCGCCCCTGTTGACCGCGTTAGCGGCTCGAATGCTGCCGCCGTGATCCTGGAGGACACCGTAGGTGATTGCGAGGCCGAGTCCGGTCCCCTGGCCGACTTCTTTGGTCGTGAAGAACGGATCGAAGACGCGTGGCAGCACGTCCCTTGGAATTCCCGCTCCTGAGTCGCGAATCGTCGTCACCACCGCGTTGCCGTCGGCGCTGACCGCCGTGTCGATTTCGATCGTGCCTTCGCCGCCAGCGTCCCGAATCGCGTGCTCGGCGTTGATCAGCACGTTGAGAAACGCCTCGTGCAACAGCACCGGATCCCCCACGACCAGTGGCAGGTTTTCCGCTTCACGCCTCACCACTTGAATGCGTGCCCGCGCCAGTGCAGCGCGACGGCTCGTGAGTACGCGAGTCAACAACCGCGGAATCGCGATCCGCCGACGGACGACTCGGCGTCTTCCGCTGAAGACGAGGAGGTTGCGGACGATTGTTGCGGCGCGCCGCGCGTCCTGGTAGACACGACGCAACTCGCTGCGCACGGGGAGCACGCCTTTCGGCTTGCGTATCATCAGCTCGAGATGGCCGAGCACTCCCTGCAGGGGATTGTTCATCTCGTGTGCGATTCCCGCGACGAACTGGCCAAGCGACGCGAGTTTCTCCGATTGCGCGAGCCGTTCCCGCAGCGTCTCGCGCTCCGCTTCGAGGCGCGCCTGCAGGCTGATGTCCCGGGCCACGATCACGCGTCCCACTGGATCACCTGCTTCCGCGACGAGTGGGGTCATCGTGATGACAAACGTGCCGCCGAGGAGCGGCCCTTCGTACGTCCTGGGCCCTTCAAGATTCTGGTCGCCTCCACCGCCGGGTGCATCACCCGGCGAGATCCACTGGAACACGGCTGGGTCGATCAACTCTTCGACGCGGCGTCCCACGACATCTCTGCGGCGGAGTCGCACGCGAGCGGCAAACGCGTCGTTCGTCTCGACGATTCGCAGGTCGTTGTCGCTGACGATGACGAGATCCACCAACGAGTTCAACGTGTTCTCGAGCAACCGTCGCTGCGCCAGCGTCTGTTCGAGGAGTTGAAGGTTTTCGACGACGACGGAGAGCTGCGAGGCGACCTCGTTGACGAAATAGATCCGCTGTTCGTCATCGAGGTCCATCAGGTGCGGGCCGTCGACGACGAGCGTGCCGAGCGCCCGGCGCCAGCCGCGCAAGGGAGCGACGACCACCGGGTCGGCAAGATCCGTAAGCAGCTGCGGTCGATCGAGGCGGAGGCCCCGGGCCGCGGCGGCGACTCGATCCTCGACCGGGATGCGGGCGACCCCACCCCGCCGTTCCGCGGGAGCGGATCCGGCGAGCACGAGCTCACGCGCCTCCCGGTCGTGGAGCCAGATCGAGGTGGTCTGGGCGCCCAGGAAGGCATGTGCATCCTGCGAGAGCGCCTCGAGAGCGCTCGCGACGTTGAGCGGAGAGGTCAGCCGGCGCGCTGACCGCGTGGCGAACTCACGCAGGCGCTGATGCGACTCGCGCTCGCGGGCGAGCCGGATCCGTTTCGTGGCCCGGGTACCGGGTGGCGGGGTCGGCCGTGCCATGCGGGGTGCGAACGCATTCTAAGATGTAGAGCCGTAAAGGTAAAATTGGTCCAGACTGGCATGCGTGGAGAGGCGTCTAAATCGTTGAACGGTGGGCCCCCGTGATAGAGCCGCCCGTGATGAGCCGCTCTTGATGAGTGACGAAGAGCTGGTCGCCCGCTCAATGGGGGGCGATCTGGACAGCTTCAACCAGTTGGTGCTGCGTTGGGAGCGGCCTATCTACGCCCTCGCCTACCGAGTGATTGGCCGTGAGGAGGACGCCCGCGATGTCGCACAGGAAACCTTCCTTCGCGCCTTCCGTGCGCTCCGCGGCTTCAAGGGACAGGCGAAGTTCTCGTCATGGCTCTACCGCATCACCCTGAACCTGTGCCGGGATTGGATTCGACGCGAGCGGCGCACGCCGGTGGCACAGGTCCCGGACGGTGTGGATCTGATCGAGCTGGCCGGGGAAGCGGAGCCCTCGGAGTCGATCGAAGATCTTGTGTCGCGGCGAGAGGTCGGCCGGGCGGTGGCGCGCGCGATGGCGAGCCTGCCCGACGAGCAGCGCACGGCCATCATCCTGAAGGAATACCATGGCCTCACGTTCCAGGAGATTGCCGATCTGCTGGATTGCCCGCTGAGCACGGTGAAAACACGGCTGTATCAGGGGCTGACGGTCCTTCGGAAGCACTTGCATCACGCCGGCGTCGAGAGCACGTTCAGTCCGAACGCGTCGACCACCGGCCAGCGGAGCGCTTCGCGTGGGGCCATCGCGCGGCTCCCCGTCGGAGGCTCCGCGTCGGACGAGGCAGGGGCCGACAGCATCAAGAGAATTTGCGTCAGAGATCAGAGAGGATGTTAGAGGAAACATGCATTGTGACAAGGAACGTCTGGTCGGATATCTGTACGACGATCTCTCGGCGTCGGAGCTCCAGTCGTTCGAAACTCACCTTGCGTCATGCGAACCTTGTCGTGAGGAGTTGACCGGCTTGCGGTCGACGAGGGCGCAGCTCGGGCAGTGGATGCCTCCCGAGCCCGACCTTGCGTTTCAGATCGTCCGCCGCGGAACAGCGGCTGTGGTCGCTCCACGCCGATGGTGGACTTCTCCCAGGTGGAGTCTTGCCGCCGCTGCGGTGCTGGTGCTCGCGGCGGCCGCGGCGATCGCCAACATCGAGGTGCGATACGGCGGGGATGGATTCACGGTGCGCACCGGATGGGCGCACGGCGGAGCCGCAAGTCAGCAGGCGACGAACGAGATCCTGCCCGCGGCCGCCACGTCCCACGCGTGGAAGGCAGATCTCGCAGCCATGGAACGACGGCTTCGCAATTTGGAATCAGCGGCGGTTACCAAAGAGCCGATTGTCCCGGCGAACGTCGCGATGGCCAGGAGCTCCGACGCGGAGGTGCTCCGACGAGTTCAGCGGATCCTGGCCGAGAGCGAGAAGCGTCAGCGCGACGAGCTGGCGCTGCGCATCGGGCAGCTGCTGCGAGACATGGAAGCCACACGGCGGGCGGATCTCGCGCACATTCAGCAGGGATTCGCGCAGGTCCAGGGAATCACCGATACGACGCTGCTGCGTCAGCGGCAGATGGAGCAGAATTTCTATCGAGTTGGAGTCGTGCAACAGAAGTAACCGGAGGAACCGTGTCTAGAAGTGTGCTTCTCGGAGTAACGTTGTCCCTCGCGTTCTCGGTTGCGCCCGCCGCTCAGACGAGGACGCAGGACGCGCAGCGGCGCCGCGATCAGATTCAGCTGATGGAAGGCGTGCTCGCGCAGGCAGTCCGGCTGGGCGCCGAGCAGGTCGGTCGACGCATGCAGGCGATCGATCCGACCATGTCGGTGCTGATCGGTCAGGCGCGGGCGCGAGGCTTCGTGCTCGAGGGCTACGGCGTCTTCTTCGATGTCGAGATCCCGGCTCTTCGTCAGAGCGTGCTCTGGTCGATGAGGAATGGGGTGCGCGAGAGTCAAACGGCAAGCGCGCTCGAGATCCTGCGCCGGTATTTCGAATCGATGCCTGAGGCGCCCTCCAAGCAGGCCCCATCGAAACAGGAAGTGCAGCAGGCATTCAAGGCGGTCACGCAGCAGCTTGGCCCGGTGCCGGCGCCAAAGAGCACCGTGGCCGAGAGCGTCGCGCAGCCGCCGCCGGGGACTGTCGTCGCGGCCAACGCCGACGTCGTGGACGATCCGAATGCGCAGTACACGGAATCAGTGAAAAACGCGCTGATCGACGCGATGCTCGATTACAGTCTGCCGATGGATCTCAGTCCGGACGAGTGGCTCACGGTCGCAGCCCGCGATAATGAGGGCCCGCTTCAACCCAACGTGATCGACGACACGATGACGATCGTGCTGCGCGTCAAAGGAAGCGATCTCGCCGCGTTTTCAGCGGACCGGGCGAGGCGCGCCGAGTTCCGATCGAAGGTGGAAGTTCGCGTGTTTTGAGGTCCGGTTCGCCCTCCCGGCCCCCCATCGTCGTCGCTCGCGGGGCCCTTTGCCCCGCTCCGCTCGCGTGGCGGTGCTTGCACGGCAAGTCGACGCGTTCCTACATTCAAGTGATCTACAATCGCGGCATGGCGCCAAATCACACGATCCAGTGGCCTATTGCCGGGTCGCCGTTGTGCGTCGTCTGCGTCGTGCTGCTGATGGTCGTGTCGGGCTGCGGTGCGCCCGTCGACCTCAAACAGACGCTTCAAGTCATCGACTCCAACGGGGGGTGGTACGATGCTGGTGTCGTGGCTGGCAAGAACAAGCTCGTCCCGAGTGTCAGTTTTCGTATCAAGAAGAAAGCCGACGTGAACGTCAACCCGCTCGCGCTCAACGTGTTGTTCCGGGCGGTCGACGGGCAGGAGAGCACCATCGATCAGGACGTGTTCCTGCAGCGAGTCCAGTTCGAGGGCGACACGACGTCGCCAATTGTCGTCCGGCCCGAGAACGGCTATCTGGGCGAGGGTGAACAGACTCGCGCGCAGATGCTGCAGAACAGCCAGTTTCGCGACATGCGCGTCACGGTGTTCGGCAAGCACAGTTCTTCCACCTGGGTGGAGCTGGGCCGGTACGACATTCCTCGTCAGCTGCTGACGAAATAGCGCCACGCGAGCCAGTGGCGCAGCCAACTCCCGCTTTCGACGTTTCGCCTCCCCAACGCGAGGCTCCAACTCTCGAACGGCGACTCGGTCCGCTCGATGCGGCGGCGATTATCGTGTCCAACGTGATCGGCGGCGGCATCCTCTTCACACCACCGCTCATTGCGGCGAGCGTTCCGCGGCCGTGGTGGTTCCTCTCGACGTGGTTTGCCGGTGGCATTCTGGCATTCGCAGGTGCCATGGCGTACGCCGAGCTTGCGGCGTTACGGCCGCGTGCAGGTGGCGAATACGTGTACCTTCGCGCGGCGTACGGTCAGCTCGCGGCGTTCCTGACGGGCTGGACCTCCTTCGTCGCGGGTTTCTCCGGCGCCATTGCCACGAGCGCGGTCGTCCTTGCGGCGTACGTCGGCAGGTTCGTTCCGGGCGCCGACGATGGAACGGCGCTGTTCGTGATTCCGCTTCCGTTCATCCCATTGACCATCTCGCGCCAGGCGATCGTGGCAGTGGCGGCGATTGCGCTCATGGCGTGGATTCATCTGCGCGGTGTCGGTCCGGGACGGCTGATGACAAACGTCCTCGCCGCGCTCAAGGTTTCGGCACTCCTGATCTTCATCGCGTTGGGCCTGTCGATCGGCGCAGGTGACTTTGGACATTTCGGGCGCGCGGCTGGTCCCGTTGCGGCTAGCGGTTGGTTGTTGGCCCTGATTCCGGTGATGTTCACCTACTCGGGCTGGAACGCGGCGGCTTACGTGGCTGAGGAAGTTCGCGAGCCAGGCCGGAACGTGCCGCTCGCGCTCGGTCTCGGAACACTCGCGGTCGTCGTCATCTACCTGCTCCTTAACGTGCTCTTTCTGTACGTGCTGCCCGTCGATCGACTCGGCCAGGTAAAGGGCAGCGTGCTCGACGTCATCGCCGATCGTCTTCTTGGTGTGCGCGCGGGCAACGTGATGGGGATCGTGTCAATTATCAGCATCGCCGCCAGCATCAGCGCGATGACGTTTGCAGGTCCTCGTGTCTACTACGCCATGGCGCGCGACGGGCTCTTCTTTCAGAGCGCCGCACGGATTCACCCGCGCTATCACACGCCGGCGGTGTCCATCATCGCGCAGGCCGTCTGGAGCTCGCTGCTCGTCCTCTGGGGTGGCGCCAATGCGCTGACGACGTATACAGGTTTTTCGGTTGTGTTGTTCGCCGGGATTGCCGTGGTGTCGGTCTTCGTGCTGCGAAGCCGCGAACCGGAGGCGCCGCGACCGTTCAGGGCGTGGGGCTATCCTGTTGCGCCTGCGATGTTCGCGATTGCGAGCCTCGCGATCGTCCTGAACGCACTCCGGGCGGATCTCGTCGTACCGCTGCGAACGTCCTCACCATGGGGACCTGCCGCCGCCGGCATCATGATCATCGCGCTCGGGATACCGTTCTACGCAGCGTTCCGACGAAAGAACCCTCAGATCTGATCTGCTCGTGCGGCGGACGGCCTATCGGTCATGAGAGCCCAGACCGTCAGCAACGCCAACGTCCCATCTGACGCGGCAAAGAGCAGAAACGACGTCGGCGACCCCCGGAGCCAGTAATCGAGGAGGAACGCACACGCGCCGGCGCCTTTCAGCAGCGGACCCATCACCCACATGTACCCGCGGTAGCGGACCGGATCACGCCATGGCAGGTAGTACCCCACACCCACCGCGATGAGGAACACCCCATTGAGGTCGGAGAAGATGCGTGGGTGCGCTGGTTCGACGCCGAAGATTGCGGCGAGACGATCGCCCGCGAGCAATAAAAAGGCCCCTACGACTGAATCGTAGAGGCCTGAGATGCATGCGAGGACCGCAATCACGCGCAGAGGGTTACTGGATCCGCTTCAGCTCACCCTTGTAGGTCACCGTCTCGCCCGGAGCCACGAGCACATCGAACTGCGCTGGCTCGTAGCCGTCGGCCTTGATTTCGATCTTGTGACCGCCGGACTCGATCCCGAGCTTCTGGAACACGCCGTCGAAGCTGTCGACCTCGCCGACGAAGTACCCATCGACGAACACCTGCGCGTTGCGCGGCTTGATCTTCAATCGCAGGGAGCCCGTCTCCAGCACGGACTGACTATACCCCCCGCTACCGCCATATCCGTAACCGCCGTACCCGTAACCGCCGTACCCGTAACCGTTGTATCCGTATCCTCCGTAGTAGCCAGGAGCGTAGCCGCCGTACCAGAACGGATCGTAGTAGAGGAAGCCAAGCCCGTAACCGTACCCGGATCCCCAGAAGCCGTACGGATAGTAGTAGTGCCCCGGATAGTAAGTCACCCCGCCGCCGTTACCGGGGTACACGCTGCCACGCTCGACCGCCTGGCCGGTGACAGGTCGTCCATCGCGAGGCCGGCTGTAAGCCGGGACTGCGGCACGTTCAGGCACGGAGCTGTCGCCGTTTGCGACCGCCGACTGCGCACCGGCCGGCCTCGCGCTGGCAGCGGTGGATCCGTCGCCACGCGAGCCACGGGGCACCGCGTGGCCTATGCTGCCGTCGTCACCGCTGCGTCGTGGAGGTGCAGCCCGTTCCGCGGCCGAACCAGAGGAGTGGCCGGGAGCCGTGGACGTTGGCGCCGAGCTGGAGCCGGACGAGGATGGGGTGGAGGAGGAACCCATCGACCCGCCGCCTGACGCTCCGCCGCCTGCTGCGCCGCCACCGCCACCACCACCCCCGCCGCCCCTCGGCTCGGCCGAGCCCGTCGAGCCTGCTCCGGCGGGCCGCTCGCGCTGCGCCAACGCCGGCAGCACGGCCACGGCTAGTAAGACCGCGACCAGAGCGCCGATCCTAAATTCTTGACGTCTCATCACGGCTCCTCCGGAATCTCTGGGAAGATTCCCAACGGACGCAAAAGCAACAGATCTGCCAGGTGAGGCATTGTGGTTTGGCGCCGTTTCGCCACATTCTACTCCCCAGGAGCACGTGGGTGCGTCTCTTTCTGAGTGCAATCGTCCGAAGCCTGTGACACAGGCCAGCGCCGGCAGGCCGATAGTCCCGTAGTTCGGTGGCTCGGTACCGGCCGAATTCGCTCGATGTCCAGCCCACTTAACCACTCTCGTCGAACGGTTGACGAAAGCGGGCTACCGAGCCGCGGATCCACCGGCTCTGTTGGTAAATGATAGACTCGAAAAAAGTGTCGCTCTTGCTTGCCACGACCGTTCTTGCAGTGCGTCACCGCGACGCGGCGGTGATGGCAAGCGACGGGCAGGTCACCTTCGGAGACACAGTCGTCAAGCAACGCGCGCGAAAGATCAGAAAACTCTACAACGACCGGATCCTGGCCGGGTTTGCGGGATCCGCGGCGGACTCGTTTGCGCTCTTTGCGCGCTTCGAGGCGAAGCTCGAACAGTATCGCGGCAACCTGGAGCGCTCGGCGGTCGAGCTCGCGAAGGACTGGCGCACCGATCGGCTGCTGCGCCGGCTCGAGGCGATGCTGATCGTCATGGACACGAAGCTGACCTATCTGCTCTCGGGCAATGGAGATCTCATCGAGCCCGACGATGGGATCATTGCGATCGGATCGGGGGGCGCCTACGCGATGGCGGCGGCCAAGGCGCTCGCGAAACACACCGAGCTGGGGGCCCGACAGATCGCCGAGCAGTCGATGACGATCGCCGCGGGGATTTGCATCTACACCAACGCCACTATCACGATCGAAGAACTGTGACACGGAATGCCGATCTACCTTTCCGAGACGACGGTCTCGACCGCTGAATCGTTGACACCGCGGCAGATCGTCAGCGAGCTCGACAAGCACGTCATCGGTCAGACCAAGGCGAAGCGGGCCGTGGCAATCGCGCTGCGGAACCGGACCCGCAGACAGAAGCTCCCGCCGGAGCTTGCCGAAGAGATCGCGCCGAAGAACATCCTGATGATCGGGCCGACTGGTGTCGGGAAGACCGAGATCGCGCGGCGACTGGCGCGCCTTGCGCAGTCGCCGTTCATCAAAGTCGAGGCGTCGAAGTTCACCGAGGTCGGCTACGTCGGCCGAGACGTCGAGTCGATGGTCCGCGATCTCGTCGAGCTCGCAGTTGACATGATTCGCGAGGAGCGCCTCGCCGAAGTTCAAGGCAAGGCGAAACAGGCCGCCGAGGAGCGACTCCTCGACTTGCTGCTGCCGCCGCTTCCGCCCGCGCCTGACTACGACGATCAGGGGGCGACGATCCGCGACCAGGCGCAACGTACTCGCGAGAAGCTGCGGGACCAGCTGCGCGACGGCCGGCTCGATCAGAAGCAGGTCGAGATCGATGTCCGCGAGAAGACGTTCCCGTCGTTCGAGATCATCGCCGGATCGTCGGTCGAAGAAGTTGACATCAATGTGAAGGACATGCTTCCCGGTTTGTTCCAGGGACGCACGAAGAAACGAAAGCTGCGGGTTCCGGAGGCGCTCGACGCGCTCGCGCAGGAAGAGCAGCAGAAGCTGATCGACATGGAGACCATCGCGCGCGCCGCCGTCGAGCGCGTGCAGCAGGCCGGCATCATCTTCATCGACGAGATCGACAAGGTTGCTGGGCGGGAGAGCGGACACGGACCAGACGTCAGCCGCGAGGGCGTTCAACGCGACATTCTGCCGATCGTAGAAGGGACGACCGTCAACACCAAGTACGGCATGGTGAAAACGGATCACATCCTTTTCATTGCAGCGGGCGCGTTCCACGTATCCAAACCGTCTGACCTGATTCCGGAGCTGCAGGGGCGCTTTCCAATTCGCGTCGAGCTCGAGCCGCTTGGGCGCGAGGATTTCGTCCGCATCCTGACGGAGCCAAAGAGCGCGTTAATCAAGCAGTACACGGCGCTTCTCTCGACCGAGGGCCTCACACTCCGCTTCACGGACGACGCGATCGGGCGCATTGCGGATTTCGCGACGCTCGTCAACGAGCGCACCGAGAACATCGGCGCGCGACGGCTGCACACGGTCATGGAGAAGCTGCTCGACGACGTGTCGTTCGATGCGCCCGACATGACCGACGGCGCGGTCACGATCGACGCCGGTTACGTCGAACGCATGCTTGCCGACGTCGTCCGCAACGAAGATCTGTCACGGTATGTCCTCTGAGGAATGACTTCATTCGAGCGTGATCAATCCCGCCGTCTCGGGATTCCGGTGCTCCTGATCGTCACCCTGACTGCGAGTGGCTGCGGCAAGAAGGGGGATCCCCTGGCGCCGCTTCGCCTCGTTCCGTCTGCGGTGACGGAGATCTCGGTGCGGCAGGTCGGCAACGAGGTGCAGCTGAAATTCGTGCTGCCCACGACGAATCTCAACGGGCCCGGTCGAATCGATCTGGACCGTGTCGAGATTTACGCGATGACGGTCGCGCCCGGCGTGGCTCCACCGAATCGCGACCTCTTGACGAAGGGTCACGTTGTCGGCGCTATTTCCGTGAAGCCACCGCCTCCGCCAGGAGAGCAGCCGGAAGACGCGGAGCCCGACAAGCGACCGGGACCTGGCGATCATGTCTCGTTCGCCGAGAAACTGACGCCGGAGAAACTGAAACCAGAGGCGATAAATCCTGCCACCGAAGACCGGGGCTCGCGGGGAGGGGCTCGGGGCTCGAGTCCTTCACCAGCAACGGAACCGCCGGACCAGAAGCCTGGTGCGGCCGGAACCCCCCAGACGCCGGCGTCAAAGCCCGAGGTCCAGACTCCGAAATCAGAGACACAAACACCGAAACCCGAACCGGGGGCTACCAACCCGCAGCCCGCCGTCGCAAACCCCGAATCCCGAACCCCGAACCCCGAACCGCAAGCGACAGCGAACTATCCAACGCGGGTCTATTCGGTACGCGGCATTTCAAAGGGTGGACGGCCGGGTCAGACCTCGACGCGGGTCGTCGTTCCGGTGGTGCCGCCGCCGGCGCCCCCAACGGGGCTGGACGCGCGCGTCGGCGAACGTGCGCTCACGCTCGCATGGACCCCGCCCGTCGCCGAGCCCGGCGGGCCGGCTCTCGCCTTCAACGTGTATCGCGCGGCTTCGGACTCTTCGCCGTTGAACGCTTCGCCCGTAACCGCGCCGACGTTCGACTATCCCTCGGTCGAGTTCGAAAAGGAGCAGTGCTTCGTCGTTCGCGCTATTGCGACCGTCCAGAACGTCAGCCTCGAGAGCGAGGCCTCGGCCACGAAGTGCATCACGCCGCATGATACGTTTCCTCCGGCGCCGCCGAAGGGGCTGAGTGCCGTGTCGCCGCCGGGATCGATCCAACTGACGTGGGATGCCAATACGGAAGCGGACCTGGCGGGATACAGGGTCTTGCGTGCCGACGCGCCCGGTGAGACACTTCGCCCGCTGACCCCCGAGCCCATTCATGACGCGTCGTTCAACGATCAGAACATCAAGCCGGGAGTCTCGTACGAATATGCAGTCATCGCGATCGACCGAAATGGCAACGCGAGTGCGCCCTCCCAGCGGCTTGCAGTGACGGCGCGATGAAACATTACTACCGAATCGAGCACAAGAACGAGCCCCGCTACGTCGTCGCGGAAGACGGTTCCTGGCGACTGCTGCAGGGGAATCCCTTTGGGGATCACGCGGCCGGCGAAGCAATCGCTTCGGACAACGTGAGGCTCCTGTCGCCGGTGGAGCCCTCCAAGATCGTTGCCGTGGGCCGCAATTATCGGGATCACGCCGCTGAACTGAACAACCCGGTTCCGGTCGAGCCGCTGATCTTTCTCAAGCCTTCGACAGCAGTCATCGGTCCCGGCGATCTCATCGTCATTCCGCCGGACGCGGGCCGCGTCGATCACGAAGCCGAAGTAGGAGTTGTCATCGGAGCACGCGCGTGGCGCGTTCGCGAAGAGGACGCGCATCGCCATGTCTTCGGGATCACGTGCGTGAACGACGTGACCGCTCGCGATCTGCAGAAGAAGGATGTCCAGTTCACGCGCGCGAAAGGGTTCGATTCGTTTGCGCCGATCGGACCGTGCATCGCGACCGGACTCGACTATCGCTTGGCGTCGGGCCTGACAGTCGAAGGCTGGGTGAACGGCGTGCGCCGCCAGGCGTCCTCGACGCGCGAGCTGATCTTCTCGATCGACCGGCTGATCGCGTTCATCTCTGCCGTCATGACGCTCTTGCCGGGCGACGTCATCGCAACGGGCACGCCGGCCGGGGTTGGCCCGCTCGTGGCCCGAGACCGAGTGACCATCAAGGTCGAAGGCGTCGGTGAGCTGACGAACACAGTGGCGCAGGCGATCGCTGGGCGGAGATAATGAAAGGTGAACGGCTCCAGGCTCTTGGCTCATGGCCTGCAGCCCAGAGCCCTAAGCCTAGAGCCGACCACGTAAACTCGGAGATCCACCATGAAACTCTTCATTGACACCGGCAACCTCAAGGAAGTCGAGAGCCTCGTCCCGCTCGGGATCATCGATGGCATCACCACGAATCCGTCGCTGCTCGCGAAGGAAGGTGGAGACTACCGGGCCATCCTGAAGAAGATCTGCCAGATCGTGAAAGGTCCGACGAGCGCCGAAGTCGTCGCGACCGATGCCGAAGGCATGATTCGGGAAGGACGCGATCTCGCCTCGATCGATCAGCACATCGTCGTGAAGGTCCCATTTACGAAGGAGGGCGTGAAGGCCTGTCGCGCGCTGTCATCGGAAGGGAAGCGCGTGAACGTCACGCTCGTGTTCTCGCCGACGCAGGCGTTGCTCGCCGCGAAAGTTGGCGCCACGTACGTGAGCCCGTTCATCGGCCGGCTCGATGACATCTCGACGCACGGGATGAACCTCATTGCGGAGATCGTCGAGATCTTCGGCAACTACGACTTTTCGACCGAAGTGCTCGTCGCCTCCGTGCGCCATCCGATGCACGTCGTCGAAGCCGCGCGGCTTGGTGCTGACATCTGCACGTGCCCGGCGGCCGTGATCGAATCCATGTTCCGGCATCCCCTCACGGACGTCGGACTCGAGCGCTTCCTCAAGGATTGGGAGAAGGCCCAGGCCGTGGCGTCCGGAACGCGGTAGCGGGTGACTCCGGCCGTGGTGTCCGGCTCGGGCCGGATGATGTAGAGTCCGGCTTCAGCCGGACCGCTGATGGATTCACTCAAACATCTCGAAGTACTCGAGCGGCGCGCGGAGCTGGGAGGCGGTGAAGACCGGTTGCGTCGTCAGCACGAGGCCGGCAAGCTGACGGCGCGCGAGCGGATCGATCTCCTTTTCGATCCCGGGACTTTTCAGGAAATCGACAAGCTCGTGACGCACCGATGCCGCGACTTCGGTATGGACGAGCAGATCGTACCCGGCGACGGCGTCATTGCCGGCCACGGCCGCGTTGACGGCCGCCCCGTCTACGCGTTCGCACAGGACTTCACGGTGTTCGGTGGATCCCTCTCGGAGACGAACGCCGCGAAGATCGTGAAGGTGATGGATCTCGCGCTCGAGATGGGAGCGCCCGTCGTAGGCCTCAACGATTCTGGCGGAGCGAGAATCCAGGAAGGCGTCCTGTCGCTCGGCGGCTACGCCGACATCTTTCTGCGCAACACGCTTGCATCCGGGGTCATTCCGCAGATCTCGGCGATCATGGGGCCTTGCGCCGGCGGCGCCGTCTACTCACCTGCGATCACCGACTTCAACATCATGGTCGAAGGCACGAGCTACATGTTCGTGACCGGACCCGACGTGATCCGCACGGTCACGCACGAGGAAGTCACCAAAGAGCAGCTCGGTGGGGCGAAGACGCACAACGAAACGAGCGGCGTGGCCCATTTCTCGGTCGAGGACGATCGGTCGTGCCTTCGCCTCATCAGAGATTTACTCGCGTACCTGCCCAGCAACAACCTCGATGACGCGCCGCGCGGCGCGACGACAGATCCGCCCGACCGCGAAGACGAGACGCTCGACCGGCTGGTTCCCGAATCACCGAACCAGCCCTACGACATGCTCGACCTCGTCCACGCGATTGCGGACGATGGAGAGTTTCTGGAGGTGCATCGACATTTTGCGCGGAACATCATCGTCGGGTTCGCGAGGCTCGGTGGACGCACCGTCGGCATCGTCGCCAATCAACCGGCGCATCTCGCGGGCACGCTGGACATCGATGCGTCGGTTAAAGGCGCGCGGTTCGTGCGCTTCTGCGACGCGTTCAACATGCCGCTCGTGACCTTCGAGGACGTGCCAGGGTTTCTGCCGGGCACTCGGCAGGAGTACGGCGGCATCATTCGACATGGCGCGAAGCTGTTGTTCGCGTTCGCGGAAGCGACGGTGCCGAAGCTGACGGTCATCACGCGGAAGGCGTACGGCGGCGCCTACTGCGTCATGTCGAGCAAACACATTCGGACCGACGTGAACTTCGCGTGGCCTTCGGCTGAGATTGCTGTCATGGGACCTGAGGGCGCCGTCAACATCCTGTACCGGCGCGAGCTGGAAACCGCGGCCGATCCCGCGGCGCTTCGCGCTGAGCGCGTTGCGGAGTTCCGCGAGAAGTTCGCGAATCCCTACGTGGCGGCATCGCGCGGGTTCATCGACGAAGTGATTCGTCCGCGGCAGACGCGCGCGAAGCTGATCGCGGCGCTCGCGACGCTGCAGACCAAACGCGCCAGGAACCCGCCCAAGAAACACGGGAACATTCCGCTTTGAAGGTCCTCATCGCCAACCGCGGCGAGATCGCCGTGCGGGTCATGCGCGCGTGTCGCGAGATGGATCTGCCCACCGTCGCGGTGTACTCCGACTGCGATCGACATGCACGGCACGTGGGTGAAGCCGATCAGGCGTTCCATATCGGGCCGAGCGAAGCCGCGCGAAGTTATCTCAACATCGATGCAATTCTCGACGCAGCGCGTCATGCGGGCGCTGACGCAATCCACCCGGGTTACGGCTTCCTCGCCGAGAACGGTGACTTTGCTCGGGCCTGTCGCGACGCCGGTTTGATCTTCATCGGCCCATCGCCTGAAACGATTGCGCTGATGGGCAGCAAGACTGCCGCGCGCGGTGCCGCGGAACGTGCGGGCGTGTCCGTCGTTCCGGGCACCCATCAGCCGTTCGGCGCGGACGTACCCGACCGCGTGCTGACCGACGCCGCCAACGCGATCGGCTATCCGATTCTCGTAAAGGCCGTCGCCGGCGGCGGCGGGAAGGGGATGCGAACCGTCGAGGATCCACGCGATCTCTCTTCAGCGATCCGCGCTGCGCGATCAGAGGCGGGCGCAGCATTTGGCGACACGAGGGTCTACTTCGAGCGCCGACTCCTGAGGCCGCGGCACATCGAGATTCAGCTCCTCGGCGATCATTTCGGCACGATCGTGCCGTTCGTCGAGCGTGAGTGCTCCATCCAGCGTCGTCATCAAAAAGTGGTCGAGGAGTCGCCGTCGATTGCGGTCAAGCCGAAGCTCCGGCGTCAGATCGCGGACGCCGCTGCGCGAGTCGCCCAGACAGTGGGCTACACGAATGCCGGGACGATCGAATTCCTGCTGGACGAAGACGAATCGTTCTACTTCCTCGAGATGAACACGCGGCTGCAGGTCGAGCACCCGGTGACCGAGATGGTGACGAGCATCGATCTCGTGCATTGGCAAATCCGGATTGCACGCGGCGAGCGGCTCGAGATCGATCCGGATCGCGCACTGACGCCGCTCGGCCATGCGATCGAGTGCCGGATCTATGCCGAGGACCCAGACCTCGGCTTCATGCCGTCGCCCGGTCTGATTCGCGGCCTCAGACCGGCTGCCGGACCGGGAATACGCGATGACAGCGGCGTCAGCGCGGGATACACGGTGCCTGTCCACTACGATTCGATGATCGCGAAGCTCGTGGCGTGGGCGGATTCGCGACGCGACGCGATCGCGCGCATGACTCGCGCGCTGCGCGAGTATCAGGTGCTGGGCATCAGAACCACAATCCCCTTCTTCCTGTGGCTGATGGGGCAGCATGCGTACGCGGAAGGAAGGTACGATACGACGTATCTGGATCGTCTTCTGGACGAACGCAAGGGAGAGAGCTTCAGCGAACTGGATTCGGGCGGCGAGGAGCTTGTGACGATTGCCGCGGCGCTCGACGCCTACTGGCGTGCCGGCGTGAGCGAGTCCTCCGAGCAGGTGTCGCGGGCGTTGAGCATGTGGCAACAGACTGCGCGGCGGGAGGCGCTGCGCGATTGACCGTCGAGATCGAGATCGCCGGCCGGGGCCGAACGGTCTCGGTTGAACCCGCCGGGGCGGGCCGGTATCGTGTCCTGATCGATGGTCATCCACATCTCGTGGATGCGGTACGCGTGGGCGAGTTCTCGCTGTCGCTCATCGTCGACGGCCAGCCGCCAGTGTCCGCAGACAGGGGGTCTGACTCCCGTACGGGGTGTGACCCCGGTACAGACCCGAGCCCTGACCCGCGTACTGATAGGGGGTCAGACCCCGCTACGCCGCGCGTCACTCGCGAGATTCACATCGCTCCCGGCACGGCACGCGGAGAAACGCTCGTCGGAATCGATGGTCGCACGGTCGCGGTGACGGTCAACGGTCGCCGAAGTCGCCGCGTAGCCGAGCGAGGAAGTCAGGCACACGGCGTGCAAGCGGTGACCGCGCCCATGCCCGGTCGGATCGTCCGCGTGCTCGTTCAACCAGGTGACCGAATCACCGCCCGTCAGGGCGTCATCGTCGTCGAAGCCATGAAGATGGAGAACGAGCTCCGATCGCCGAAGGCCGGCAAAGTGAAGGAAGTGACGGTCTCGCCGGGCATGTCGGTCGAGGCCGGCAGGATCCTCGTGGTGATCGAATAAAAGCTGCCCTTGCAGGCGCGCCAGGGGGCGCGCCCCCCCACCGCGGAGAAACGCGCGGCGGGCCCCCACCGCACGTATTGTGTGCGGTGGGTAGGATGGGGGGTTTCGGCGGGGCGAAGCCCTCGGTCGGAAATGACACTGTGACATCAATGCCGGACGATTCACGGCCGCCCGCCACCCCAGCGCGCAACAAAACGCGCGCCGGAGCCCCCGGGCCGGAACCAGCCCCCGAAGAGCCGACACCTGTCGCTCGCAGGCGATCGATGCTGTGGCGCGTCAGGCGAGTGATCGTTCGTCTTCTGGCGCTTGTCGTGGCGGTGGTGGCGGCGCTCATTGCCACGTTCTTCACGGTCGATCTCGGGCCTTCGTTGCGTGCACGTGCCGAGCGCGAAGGATCCAAGTTTCTGGAACGGCCGATGCACATCGGCAGGCTCTCGGCGAAGTTCAGGCCGGGCGTATTCGTCGTCGAGAACCTCATCATCGAGGGGCTGTCGCCAGCCGACCGGCCGTTTCTCAAGGCAAAGACGATTACGGTCACCGTTCCGTGGTGGACTGCCTTCAACCGTCGTCTCATCATCGAGTCGATCGTCATGACGGACTGGGAGATGGTCGTCGAATCGTTCCCGAACGGGCGTCACAACTTCCCAAGAATCACTCGGCCGTCATCCGGCAGGAGCGGACCGGCCCGGTTTACGACGACGGTCAGGAGGGTCGTCGCTGCGCGCGGCCAGTTTACCTACGACGATCACGCAGCGCCGTGGAGCACGATCGCGCGGAACCTCACCGTCGAGGTCACGAATCCAGGTAACGAGTACCGCGGTCAGGCATCGTTCTCGGACGGCACGGTCCGCATCCTGTCGTACGAGCCGTTCCGCACCGACATGCGATCGTCGTTCAAGATCGACGGCGGATTGGTGAAGTTCGATCGAATCGATCTCTCGAGCGATGGCGCGCGATCGGAGGTCACGGGAACCGTCGACCTCGGTCACTGGCCGGAGCAGACGTATCAGGTCCGGTCGCGCATCGACTTTCCGACCCAGAAGAACATCTTCTTTCACAAAGAGAAGTTCACGGTCTCCGGCAGCGGCGACTTCGACGGAACATTTCACCTCTTCAAGGGCGGCCGCGAGCTGAAAGGGAACTTCACGAGCGCCGTGGCGGGTCTCAACACCTGGCGCTTCCCGAAGCTGCGCGGATCGGTGCTGTGGCTCTCCGATCGTCTCGAGATCACCAATGCGACGACGGAACTGTACGGCGGAACGGCACGGTTCGACTATCGAATGGCACCGTTCGGGAGGGACGTGCCGACGATCGCCACGTGGGACGTCGACTACCGGCAGGTGGACCTCGCGCGGCTCACCGATTTTCTCGAATTGCCCGAGCTCCGGCTGGCGGGACGAGCCTCCGGACGGAATCGACTCGAGTGGCCGTCGGGAAAATGGGCGCAGAAACGCGGAACGGGCGAGGTGATCGTGGACGCGCCTGCCGGCGTGCGACCGATGACCCGCGATCTGCCGGCCGATCTCGTTGCGGCACGCGCGGAGCTGCCGCCGGAAGTCGGACCATTCAACCCGCATTCGTCGCTGGGCTATCTCCCGGTTGCAGGCCGGATCATCTACTCGCTCGATGCTGATGGCATCACACTCGATCGGAGTTGGGCAGCGACCGAGAGCACGTACGCCGAGTTTCAGGGAAGGACCGCGTTTGGCGAACGATCGCGCATTCCGTTCCACGTGACGAGTCTGGACTGGCAGGAAAGTGATCGCGTGCTTGCCGGCATCATGACGGCATTCGGGTCGCCGACCGGCGCAGTGCCAATCGGCGGCTACGGACAGTTCGACGGGACGATGCTCGAGTCGTTCGCGCGGCCACGGATTGAAGGCACGTTTGTCGGCGAGCGCATGCGTGCGTGGGACGTGTTGTGGGGACGCGGTCACGCAGACGTGGTGATCGAAAACAGCTATGTGAACGTTTCCGGTGCCGTGCTGACGTCAAGCGACTCCGAGATTCAGGCCGACGGCCAGTTCTCGCTCGGATACCCACGGCGCGATGGGGGCGAGGAGATCAACGCTCGCGTGAGGATCACTCGGCGTCCACTCGTCGATCTACGTCACGCCTTCGAGCTCGACGACTATCCCGTCGTTGGATTGCTGTCGGGTGACTACCACCTGTACGGCAGGTATCAAACGCCGTTCGGGTTCGGGAAGATGGTGATCGAAGGCGGCGTGGCTTATGGCGAGACATTCGAGAAAGCGACGGCGTCGCTGCGATTCGAAGGTGCAGGCGTCCGCCTGGACAGCATCGAGATCTCCAAGGCAGCGGGAAAAGTGGTCGGCGCGGCGTTCGTCGGGTGGGATGGGACCTACTCGTTCAACGCCGACGGCGAGCGGATTCCGGTGGAGTCGCTCGAGACGGCGTCCTTTCCGCGCGCGCCACTTTCGGGCCGGCTTCACTTCAACGCGACGGGAGTTGGAACGTTCGACGATCCGCGTTACGAGGTCACGCTGGGAGTAGACGATCTCTTCGCGGGCGACGAAGGCATCGGGCAGCTTCAAGGGAAGCTGGCGTTACGCGGCCAGCTCCTGACCGTGGAGCTCGAGGTCGCGTCGCCGCGCCTGCTGGTCTCGGGATCTGGCCGCATTGCGCTAACGCCCGAGATGGATGCCGAGCTCACCCTGCGCTTCTCCAACACGTCACTCGATCCGTACGTCCGCTTCTTCGAGCCGCGACTCTCGCCGTTCACCACGGCCGTTGCCGACGGCACCATCCGAGTCGTCGGGGAACTGGCGGATGTCGATCACATGGTGGTTGAAGGGCGCGTCGAGCGGCTCGACGTGAAGCTCTTCGACTATCGATTGCACAACAACGGCCCGATCGATCTGTCGCTCGACCAGCACGTGCTGAAGGTCAACCAGCTCCACGTCTCCGGCGAAGGGACCCAGCTGCAGGTCGAAGGTCACATCGCCTTCGATCAGAAAGAGGTCTCGCTCGACGCCTCGGGCGACGCGAACCTCGGGATTCTTCAAGGCTTCTTCCGCGATCTGCGCAGTCGCGGTACCGCTGTTCTCAAGGCGCAGGTCATCGGATCGCTCGACAAGCCGATCTTCTCGGGGAGCGCGACGATCAACGACGGCCGGCTGCGCCACTTCTCGCTGCCACACTCCCTCGAGTCGATCAATGGTCGGATTCTGTTCGACGCATCCGGCATCCGCATCGACGACGTGACGGCGAAGCTGGGTGGGGGGGACGTCCATTTCGGCGGAAGAGTTGCGATGGACGGCTTCGCACTCGGCCGGCTCAATCTCACCGCAAACGGCGAGCAGCTGAACATCCGCTATCCGGCCGGATTCAGGTCCGTCGTCGACGCCGATCTCGCGCTTGACGGAACGTTCGGGTCGATGGTGCTGAGCGGCACGGTTCGCGTGAACGATTCGCTCTGGTCGCGACGGATCGAGACCAGTCCGGACCTCTTCAACTTCGGCGGTGGCGAGTCGGCGCCAGCGGCGGGCGCCCCCGTCACAACGATCCCGCTTCGGTTCAACGTCGGGATTACCGCTGCTCAGATGCTCCGAATCGAGACGAACGTCGCCAAGATGGTTGCGAGCGCCGATCTTTCGCTGCAGGGGACCTACGACAAGCCACAGCTCTTCGGACACGTGGAGATCGACCGCGGCGATGTGTTGTTCGAGGGAAACCGCTACCTCATCACACGGGGAGCCATCGATTTCTTCAATCCGTCGCGGATCGATCCGGTGTTCGACATCGAAGCGGAAACGCGCGTGCGTCTGCCGCTTCAGACGTACCGCGTGACCATCGGCATCGCTGGCACGTTGAAGAACTTCGTGCCGACCGTCAACTCGGATCCGCCACTTTCGACGGTCGATACTGTCGCGCTGCTGCTTGGGCAGACGGCTGATATCGAAAATGCAGAACTGCGGGCGTTGCGGCCGCAGGTCGCCCAGCAGTCCGAAGAAGCACTGCTCCGCGGGGCCCTCGGCCGCATGATTGCGAATCCGCTCTCCGCGCCTGTGACCGGGGCACTCGGCAGAATTGGACTGGACACGACGATCGCCCCACTGGTGGGTACCGAGGCGGATCCGCTCGCCGCATCGGCGCGGCTCGTCATCGGCCGCCGCATCTCGAACCGCGCCTACGTTACGTACACGCGCGCGCTCGGCGGCAGCACCACGGAACGGGAACAGATCGTCGTGCTCGAATACGATCAGAGCGACCGCGTCGGTTGGGTGGTGACTCAGATTGGTCAGGACACCTACTCGATCGACTTCCGCGTGCGCCACCGGTTCTGACGATGTGACGTGACGGCGTCAAAGGAAAAGAGAAGGGATAAGGGATAAGGGATAAGGGAACGTGCTCAACTCTCTCCGTGCCGCGTTTTCCCTTTTCCGTTTTGCCTTTTCCCTTATGCTGTTCTTCACTTCACCGGCATCGGCGCGCCAGGCTGCGCAGTATCAGGGGCGGCCCGTCGAAGTTGTCCACGTACTGGTCGAGGACAAGCCGAGCTCAGATCCCGTGTTGTTGGATCTCGTGGACGTCCGCGCGGGACAACCGCTTTCGATGTCGGCCGTTCGCGAGTCGATGGCGCATCTCTTCGGTCTTGGCCGGTTTCAAGACGTGCAGGTGGACGCCTCCGATGCGCCAACAGGAAGCGTGCAGGTCACGTTCAATCTCATTCCGCTGCACGCGGTCCGCGAAGTCCAGTTCGCCGGCAATCTCGGGCTGTCGCAAGGATTGCTGCGAAGTACGTTGACGAACCGATACGGCGCAACGCCGTCACTCGGCCGGCAAGCCGATTTGATTCGGACGCTCGAGGAGCTGTACCAGGATCACGGGTACCTACGACCGACGATCCGCTCATCGTCTCGCACGTCGCACACGACTGAATCGACGGTCCTGACGTTTGAGATCGAAGCCGGACCGCGTGCGCAGATTGGCAATGTCGAAGTGCCAATCGATCCGTTGACCCCGCTGCCGGTTTTCCTGCGCCGCATCCACGCGACCAGCGGGGAACCCTACCAGCGAACCGATCTTCAGCGTCAGCTCAACGACTATGTGAATCAATTGAAGAAGCGGCGGTACTACGAGGCGGTTGCCAGCTTCGACGCGCGTGAGTCGGAGGATGGCACACTCGTGAACCTGACGATATCCGTGCGACCCGGCCCCGCGGTGACGGTGCAGTTCAAGGGAGATCCGCTCCCCCGAAATCGGTTGGGCGAGCTCGTCCCCGTCGAGCGCGAAGGTTCCGTCGCCGAGGATCTCGTCGAGGATTCGATCCGACGTATCGAGGACTTCCTCAAACAGCAGGGTTACTGGAAGGGCACCGCGACCGCCTCGCGCGACGAATCGGAGGGCCGGCTCACGCTTGCCTTCGACGTTCACAAGGGCACGCAGTACCACGTCGCCGACGTCGAGATCCATGGCAATCAGGCAATGACGATCGAGACGCTGCGCTCGAAGGTTCCGTTCAAGGCAGGGGATCTCTTCATCGAGCCTCGAATGTCCCAGGCCCAGGCGGCAATCCGCGAGGAGTACCGGCAGCAGGGTTTCAGATTTGCGGACATCAAATCGGCGGTCAACGAGATCGAGCCCGAGGCGCCAGGCGCAGGGCTCGTCAGGCCGACGATCACAATTGTCGAGGGCCCTCGCACCGTCATCGGTACCGTGGCGATCAAGGGAAACGCGGGGCTGTCGGAGGACGCTCTCCTGTCGCGCGTGAAGCTGAGGAGCGGGGATGTCTATTACGAGCCGAGGGTCCTTCAAGACCGCGACGCGATTCAGCTCGAGTACCTGAACCTTGGTTACGCGTCGGCTGCCGTGGCTGCAGTGCCGACGTTCTCCGACGATCGCGCGCGCGCTGACGTGACGTTCGAGATTCACGAAGGGTCTCAGACCCTCGTCGACCACGTCCTCATCGTCGGGAACACGCACACGAAGGATCGGATCATCCGGCGCGAGCTCCAGCTGGAATCAGGAAAGCCGCTGGGTCTCGAAGCTCAGATCGAGAGCCAGCGACGCCTGAGCGCGCTGCAGCTGTTTCGTCGCGTTCGCATCACGGCGATGGCGCCGCACGGGGATAGCGGCCGGCGCGACGTGCTGGTGACCGTCGAAGAGGCTCCGTCGACCACCATTGCGTACGGCGGCGGCGTCGAGGCCACTCAATTGCTGGGGACCGGTCCGCAGGGAGAGGCGGAGGAGCATTTGGATTTTGCGCCACGCGGATTCTTCGACATCGCGCGGCGGAACGTCGGAGGCAAGAACCGCACCGTCGACCTGTACACCCGAGTCAGCCTGCGCTCGAGAGACTCCACGGATCCGGCGGCGACGAATGCCGACTTCGGCTTGAGCGAGTATCGCGTTGTCGGCACGTACCGCCAGCCTCGCGTGTTCGGGCCAAACGATCTGATAGTCACGGCCGCTGCGGAGCAGGGCATTCGGTCGAGCTTCAACTTCACTCGCCAGGGGCTGACGGCCACGATGCTTCGGCGTCTCACCAGCACGGTTCGCGTCAGCGGACGGTATACCTTGAACAGGACACACACGTTCGACGAACGGTTGAGCGAGGAGGACCAGGCGCTGATCGATCGGCAGTTTCCGCGCGTGCGCCTGTCTATCATCTCTGGCGGCATGGTGCGGGATACCCGTGACGACCTGCTCGATCCTGAACGCGGCACGTTCCTGAGCGCCGAAGGCCACCTGGCAGCGCGGTCGCTTGGCGGCGAAGTCGGCTTCGTCAAGACCTACCTGCAGGGATCCTGGTTTCAACGACTTCCGGGACCGCGGCGGATTGTGTTCGCCACGCGGACGGCAGTCGGACTGGCCGACGGATTCCCACGTGAGACGACGTGCGACGGCGAGCCCTGTGTCATCGAGGACCTGCCGGCCAGCGAGCGGTTCTTTGCCGGCGGCGACACGACAATTCGCGGCTTCGCGCTCGACACGGTTGGTGCCCCGAACACGATCAGCGACACCGGGTTCCCGCGGGGTGGCAACGCCGTTCTCATTCTCAACGGCGAGCTGCGCGTGCCCGTTTGGCGCGATCTTGGCGCCGCCTTCTTCGTTGACGGCGGCAACGTTTTCGCACGCGTGACCGAGTTCGATTTCGGCGAGCTGCGCGGATCGGCAGGTTTCGGCATTCGGTACCGCTCGCCGCTCGGACCGATCCGCTTGGATCTCGGCTTCAAGCTGGATCGCCGGGAAAACGAGCATCGAACGGCGCTCCACTTCAGCATTGGCCAGGCCTTCTGAATGAGAGAGTCGCGCTTGGGCACGAGGGAGACGAAGCACGCGGGACAAGCTTATTCACCGCGGAGCCACGGAGCGCACGGAGAAGAACACATTAATCTCCGTGACCGTCGTGACTCCGCGGTCAATAGCTTGTTCGGTGTCCTCCGTCTCCTCCGTCAGGCGACGGCGGCGCTGCTTCTGCTACTGAGCCTCTCTCTCCACGCCGAGATCATCGACCGCATCCTCGCCGTTGTCGGCGGCGAGCTGATCACACTCTCCGACGTCAATGCTGCACTGCGGTTCGGACTGGTGGTCCGTGTCACTGACGGCGATTCGATCCGGTCGGCGCTCGATGCATTGATCAATCGGCAGATGGAATTGGCGGAAGTGAACAGGTATCAGCCGCCCGAACCGCCGGTCCAGACCGTCGAGCGGCGTTTGTCGGCAGTGCGCGCGCGCTTTTCCACGGAGGCGGACTTCGACCGCGCCCTTGCGCAGTCAGGTCTGACGATCGATCAGCTTCGCGGCCGATTGCGAGACGACGAGCGAATCGAGAGCTATCTCGATCAACGGTTCGGCGCCGGGCTTCAGGTGTCTGACGACGACCTGGTGGCGTACTATCGGTCGCACGAAGGGCAATTCACGCGAGACGGTGTCTTGCGCCCGTTCCGGGACGTCCGCGACGAGGTGCGCGCGTCGCTGATCAATGAGAAGCGCCAGGAGCTGATCAAGGACTGGCTCGCCGGGTTGAGACGACGAGCCGAGATCAGCGATTTGTACCTGACGCGCAATTGATATCGCCTCAGCGCCGGCGGATCAGCTCCGGCGCGAACACGAAGAGGTCCCAGTTCTGCGGCGCGAGACCTCGCGTCCAGCACCTGACGATTTGCGGGTCCTGCCAGTCCCAGAGCCGCTCGTGCCGGCGATCGACGTCCACCGGGTCGGTGTTCCATTGATCGGCGGGATAGCAGAATGCGCCGGTCGCTGCCACGAGTATCGACCACGCCAGCAGCGCACCTGCCGTGGCCTTCAGCGCTGGACACGGCGATATCAGGCTCATTGCAACGGCGGCACCCGGAACGAGGAACGGCAGAACGTCGATCAGATAGCGCGGCCCGTACGTGTGCCCACCCCACCACACCGAATACGCCGAATACACGACGAACTGGACGGTGACTGCCACTGCACACCAGGGCCAGATCTCCTGTGGTTCCTCCGACCGAAACACTCTCCAAAACCCGACGACCCCAACAAGGACGACGGGACTGAAGATCAAGATCCCGCGGCTCGGGCTCAGTAGCAGCCCCGCCGCACCCCACCAGGGCGTGGGATTCACGATCCCGCGTATTGCGTGCACCTGGAGGTGCATCGATTCCCGCGCAGTCATTGCGCCGAGTACGCTCCCGAACCAGCTGACATTCAGAATCATCACAGCTGCCACCGTGAGCAGCGCCGGCCACGCGGTCCACACCCGCGACATGCCGCCACGCCGGACCAGGGCAAGCGCGACGACGGCGAGCGCCGGCGCAACCTGGGGACGCGCGGCGCCGGCGAGGCCGAGCGCGGCGAATGCGCACGTCATTTGTCCAGCGGTGAGCCGCTCCTCGGCGTGGCTGAATATGTACAGCGCCGCTGCGATCCCGAACACTGCCGTCTCGTGTTGGCAAAGACTCTGACTTGCCGTGGGCCAGAGGTTCGTCCCAAGACCGAACCCGAGGGCAATCAGCACGGCAGCCGTTCGATCTCCCATCCGACGTGCAATGCCGAATGCGAGGAGGACCGCAGCCGTCGTCAAACTTGAGGCGGTCAGCTTCGCGAACGTGCCTGACGCAAGCGGCGTATCGAGGTCGACGAGCCCGATCGCCGAGAACAGCCACGCCGGCGCCGCTGACAGGAGCGCCGGCGCGATCGGGTAGCCGGATCTGTAATGTCCGTCGAGTCCCTTGACGAATCCGGCGCGCTCGCCATACGCCGGCGTGCGTGCCACCACGCGATCGAGAGAGAGTGAGTGACGCTGGGCAATCTCGATGGCCAGGAATTTCGTCGGCTGCGAATCGTACGAGCCGACCTCGCGCCCATTGGCATTGTACGCGCCGAATATCAGGAGGGCGAGTGCCCACTGTGACCAAGACGAGTCGCGTCGTGAGCGCCGCGAGCCGTTCGCCGCGTATGACTCGCCCGCCATCAGGAGCGAAGAGTGTAGACCGTGTGCGAAGAAAAGGCACTATACTCGAGCGTGTCCGGACGCGGTCTTGCGCGGCATGTCGACGAGTGGCTCGATCGGCGGCATCCGTGGCTCCTGGTCCTCCTCACGCTCGGTTATCTCGAGACGGCTGTCGTGAAGGCGAGGACGAAGCCGTTCTGGCACGACGAAATCTACACAATCCTCGTTTCGGGACTGCCGTCGCTTTCATCGATGTGGCGAGCGGCGATGGACGGGATCGATCTCTCACCTCCGCTCAACGCGTGGATGACGCGCGCCGTGCACGACGTCGCCGGTGTCGGTCATGTCTCTACACGTGTGCCGGCCATGGTTGGATTCTGGATCATGCTCGCCACTGTCTTTCATATCGTCCGGCAGCGTGCGGGGACAACCGCGGCGCTCGCGGCTGCGCTGATTCCGTTTTCGACCGCTGCATTCCGCTATTCGTACGAGGCGCGTTCCTATGGTCTGATGCTCGCGCTATTCGCCCTGGGGCTGTACGCCTGGGGAGAGGCGACCCGCGGACGCCGCCGTTCGGTCCATCTTCCGCTTCTGGCAGTCGCGCTCGCCGCCGCGCCGTGGAACCACTACTACGCGGTTCTGACGTTCCTGCCGATTGCTGCCGGCGAGCTGACGCGTCTCGTGCAGCGCCGGCGAATCGATGTCGGCATCGCCACCGCATTCGCCTTCGCCGGAGTCGCCATCTTGCCCATGCGCTCACTGATTGCAGGCGCCAGACACCAGAATGCGATGTTCTGGTCGGTTCCCCAGGGGCCTCGCGACATTTCAGAGGCCTACTTGTTCCTGTTCGAGCCGCTCAGTGATCGACGCTTCATGATCGCCGTCGTCGTGATCGCATTGATTCTCGTCGTCTCGGCTCTGACGGACAGGGACACCGCTGCTTTACCAAGGCGCGCGCTCCCGGTGCACGAGGTGATTGCCGGGTTGGTTGCGCTGCTGCTCCCGATTTTCGGATCATTGCTTGCCCGATGGGTAACCGGCGCCTTCGTTCCGCGGTACTTCCTCACGACTGTCGTGTCCTTCAGCCTGGCGATTCCGCTGGTGCTGTGGTGGTTGAACGTGCGCGCATCAGGGGCCGAATTCGTGCTCTGCGCCGTACTCGTTTTCACGTTCGCTCAATCCGTCGCGGGATCCTTGCTGGGCCGCCATAGCTTTGAGCATCCGGTCCGGACGCGCACGCTCTTGCTCCGTTCGCTCGAGACCGAGGGCCCGACCGTCATCCCGAGCAGCCTGCAATTCTTGCAACTGTGGTACTACGCGCCACCCACGCTGAAAGCGCAGCTGCGCTATCTCGCCGATCCGGCCGAGGCGGCGAAGAGAAGCGGATCCAGCACAATCGATCAGGGATACCTCGTGCTGGCCCGCTGGACATCGGTTCCCGTCGAACCATACACCGGTTTCGTGGGCTCGCATCGGGAGTTTCGGGTGTACGCCGCGGGGTCCGGCTGGTTGATCGATAAGCTTCGTCAGATTGGAGCCAACGTCCAGGAGGTTGGGCGCGAACGCGGCGGGCAACTCTATCGCGTGCGACTCGAATCCGGGGCGCTACACGATGCCAGTGAACCGACGTCACGCACTTCTGGGAGTGAGCGTTCGCTACCGCACCTTGAAGATCCGTAGCTCCGGCCCTGGATGATCGTCCGACGGCGTGAACCTGACGAGCTCGGTGCTCTGCTCGAAGAGGCGCATGTATGCCGCGTAATCGGCCGGGTACTTGTGCGGCTCGCCCAGGGCCGCGCCGTACTTCTGTGACGACGCGACGAGGTAGTCGAAGCCCTCACGCACGTAATCCTGGTGTTCGCGCGGGGCGTGCGTGAGGTGGTCGGAGGTCAAAACGGGGATGTTGACGGTGCGATATCCCTCCGCCGACAGCAGCAGCACGCGCGTTTCGATACCGACCTTCGAGTTTTTCGGGATGTTGGCGACAATCCACTCGTGCGCCTGCTCGACCGTGCTCTGGCGGCCAATACGGCGGTCGAATCCAATCGCCTGACTCGTCGGCGGCAACAGCGCCGCCACCGTAAGGGCGACGATCAGCGCAGTCCGTGGCGCGCGCGGGATTTCGTACCGGCGCAACACGCTGACGCCGGAGATGACGGCGGTTGCCACCAGCACGCAGAGTGCCGGTGCTATCGGCAGCAGATAACGGCCGTACACAATCCGCTGGTCGGAGATGAACAGGTAATACACGAGCGGGAACGCGACAACGAGCGCCCAGCGTACACGGCCGGGGCCGCGAATCAGCCGGTTGACGGCGAGCGCGAGCCCTACGGTCATGAGGAGAATCGCCGGCGAGCCGAACGCGATGCGGAGATGTTTGAGGTACAGAATCCACGCGGGCTCGGGTGGCGGCTTCACGGTGCGGTACTGATTCGCGAGTCGCGCGAAGCCATTGAGGAATGCCGGCAGATCGAGAACCGAGTACGGCGCAGCGATGAGAAAGGCCGCGGCGCAGCCGGCGAGGACCCACAGCGCGCAGACGAGGCGCGACGGACTCGCCGGCACCGTCATCCAGCATGCGACGAGCGGCATCAGAATGGCGAGGGCTCCATTGTATTTGGTGGCGGTGGCAAGGCCTGCCGCCACACCGGCCCACATGAACGCGCGGGCATTGCCCCGCTCATGTGCGCGCAGCGACAGCATCATCGTCAGCGTGACGAAGAACGTCAGTGGAACGTCCGTCAACACGTAGTGCGACTGCGCGACGTGGAGGGGCAGCACCGTCAGCAACCCTGCCGCCAGAAGCGCATGACGCGCCCCCCATCGCAACCCAATCTGGAAGACGAGAAGCACCGTGGCGACCCCGAACGAGGCCGTGACCACGCGGGCCCAGAGATAGAAGTCCTCAGCTGGCGCCTGTTCGAGCGATGCCCACTCGCCGTCCAGCGCTCCCCACATGAATCGGGCACAGGCGACAGCCGCCTGAACGTACATGTAAAGCGTCGGATAGTCGAAGAAGTGCGGGTGCAACGAGCCGCCCTTGATCATGTTGACGGCACGCTCGAGGACTTCAGGCTCGTCGACCTGCAGCGAGTACGGAATCCCGTGGCCGAGGGCCCAGAAGCGGAGAACAGCCGCAAGAATCAGAATGGAGACGAGCCCCACACGTGACGGCTTGAGATCGCCAGCTTCGCGCCACTCGCGCTCGGTCAAGTTTTGTCCTCAAAAAACTCCAGCTTACTCGACGACTTTCCGGCGATGGCCGCGCCGGATTCGCGACCATGCGCTGCGTAACAGGCTAACCGAGGAGGTCCCTGTATAGTTGCATCGTCAACGCTCCCGCCGCGGTCCAGGAGAATTCGCGCTCCACGATCGCGCGTCCTTGTTTTCCCATCGCGGCGAGCTTGTCTATTGATCCGAGCGCGCCGCTGATGGCCGCCGCAAGTGCCGACGGGTCGCCCGGCGGCACGAGCCACCCGTTCACGCCGTTACGCACCTTGTCCGGAATCCCACCTGCGGTCGTTGCGACGACGGCCCGGCCGTGCGCCATCGCCTCCAGCGTCACGAGCGAACTACCTTCGTACAGCGAGGGGTGCACGAAGAGCGTCGCCCCTTCGTACCACGCGTGCAGGTCGCGATTGTCGACCCGTCCGGGCAGCAGCACATTCCTTTCGATACCCGCATGCGCAATCGCACGCTGCAGCCCACCTCTGAAGGGTCCGTCTCCAATGACGACCCATCGCCAGCGGCCCTCCCCGAGTCGAGCTGAATGCTCGCGCAGTGCACCGAGCGTGGCCGCGAGCAGGTGAAATCCCTTGTTCTCCTCGAGCCGGCCGACGCTGAGCAGAACGATCTCCTCGCCGCCGATGCCGGCAGCGCCACGCACGCGATCTCCGTCGTTGCGATTGGTGAGTCCGTCGATCCATCGCAGATCGAGCGCGTTCGGTATCACGCGAATGCGTTCTGGTGGAACCTTCAGGTGCGTTCGCACTGCCGGTTCGAGGACTCGATCAGTCGCAATCACCGTGTCGGCCGCTCTCGCGCACGTGATTACCGCGCGCCGCAGTGGAAGGTACGCGGCACGTTTGAGCCGGGCGCGTCGCGGATCGGTCGCGCCAAATTCCTCGAGACCCTGTGGATTGAGCACCAGCGGCGCTCTCGACGACGACCGTCGCCTTGCATATCCGAGCACGCTCGCACCGAGGCCGTGGACGATGTCGACGTGCCCGGCATGGACCATCTGCCACGCGAGGTGTCCCGCCCGTTCTCCGAAAAGCGGATACGCCGTGCTCCTGTCGAGCACCGTCGTACCGCGCCGTCCTGCGAGCGGAAAGGTTCGATATGGGACCGTGCGCAGTGTGATGTCGGGATGAACGGCCGCTCCATCGGGCGCGTTTTTTCCCGGGCGACGGGTGATCAAGGTGACCGTCGAACCCGCATCTGCGACAGCCCGGACGAGATCGTACACGTGACGCTCGAGTCCCCCAAACCCGTGGAGTGGGTACACGGACCTGGCGACGACAACCACACGAAGACGCTTCGTCACCCGTTCGACTCCGCAATCAGCTCGCGATAAAGCGTTTCGATTCGGGAGACGATGGCAGAGGAATCGAACAGAGCTTCGACGCGTTTGGCTGCCGCTGCGCCGAGTCTCCGCCGCAAGTCCTCATCGGTCCTCAAACGCCTCACATCGTCGGCCAATTCCTCCGGCGTGGTCGAGAGCAGGCCGGTTTCTTCGTCGACGATGATGTCGCGCGTGCCGCCGGTGTCCATCGCGGCGATGGGCACGCCCAGCGCACTCGCTTCGATCAGGACGCGGCTCAGCGACTCCGGGCCTCGCGACGGAAAGACGAGCACCGATGCGTGTGCAAGCCATGATGCCGCAGCATCCTGATCGACCCAGCCAGTCAACCGGATGTCGCGGTGCGATTGGGCTGCAGCAGCTGCAATCGACGATCGCTCAGGCCCGTCGCCGGCGATGACGAGAGGCCACTCCAGGTCGGCGCGTTCGGCGACGCGCACGAGGTGCGACGTGCCCTTGTTCGGTGCCAGCTTCCCGAGATAGAGCGCGTAGGGTTTTGCGAGCTGGCGTGGACGTGCGGCCCGCCGGCGCAGGTCACTGATGTTTACCGGGTTTCCGATGATCTCGATACGCGCCGATGCAACCTCCGGCGCGCGGGATCGCAGGTCGGCCGCGATCGTCGAGCTGACGGCAATCACGGCGCTGGCGCGCGCCAGGCCGGATTTCTTGCGAGCCAGGTTCGCGCGCATATAAGGAATCATCGGCAGTGCGAGCGGCCATGCAGCTCCGGCTCGCGGACGAATGCACTGCGTCATCATGCCCGCAGAGCATGCCGGGCAGAGTGATTGCCCGTCACGCGTGTGGATCAGATCCGACCAGTAGCACACGGGCCAGTAGTCGCGGACTGTGCACACCGACGGCACACGCGTGATGCGACCAGCCTCGATCGCGGGCAAACACGTGAGCACGTGCTGTGCATGGATGACGTCGATGCGCTCGCGTGCGAGTCTTTCGGTCAGGAACTCCGACAGGCGCGGATAGAACCGTTCGTTCTTGCAGTAGTTGCGCAGGTACGGGACCGCCGGGGCGGCGGCACCGAATTCGCGGATCCGGAATCCATCGTAGGCATTCGTGCGAGTGCCGGCGGGCGTGCCCGGGCGTGCATGGACGACTGACACATCGTGCCCCCGCGTCCGCAGACCGCGCGCGAGCTCGTACGTGCTCCACCCGCTGCCGCCGCAGTCCGGGGGGAACGAATCGGTTGCCAGCAGGATCTTCATTCAAGAGCACGTGCACGGCCGTGTTTCACGCGTCCCACGATCGCCCGCTCGAGCGCTTCGCAGTGCGATTTCCAACTGTATTCACGAACTGCCCGTTCACGGGCGGCCCGTCCGAGTTGCTGCCGCAGCTGGGGATCCGCGAGCCGCATCAACGCCTCGGCAAGAGTAACAGGTGACGGCGGGTTGTACAAGATGCCCTCGCGCTCGTGCCCGACGAGCGCAGGAATGCGTCCAACACGCGGTGCTACGACCGGAAGTCCTGTTGCCATGTATTCGAAAATCTTCAACGGCGACCAGTAGAACCCGAGCGTCAGCGGCGGATGAGCGTCCAGATCGAACGGCGCCACTCCGATGTCAGCGGCTGACAAGCACGCCGGCATCCGTTCGTGCTCCACCGCTCCCGCAAACACCAGATCGGCCAACCCCTCTGCCTCGGCTCGGACGTTCGGCAGCTCGGGACCGTCGCCGATGAAGACAGCACTGATCGATTGCTGATGCTCCGCACGCCGCAATTTGAGCGCTCGCACGAGCTGGATGGCTCCGTGCCACCGCCGGAATGCTCCTGCAAAAACCGCTACTACGCCGGGCGGACGCTTGAACGGGAGTGGTCCGCCCGCGTTTTGATGGAACCGTTCGATGTCGGCGCCCCATTCCAGCTCCAGCACTTTCGAACCGGGCGTACCCTTCGGCAGAATCGCCGCACTCGGCGTGACGATGAGATCCGAACGGCGACACAGGTGCTCGCGCCATCGGCGCATCGGCTCCACGATGAACGCCCGATCGAGCAGGGCCTTCGAGGATCCGCGGTAGTCGATCACTGGCGCGTTCACCTCGAGGACAGTGACGGCGCCGACCGCGCTGCCCGCCAGAATCCCTTCCCCCGCGAAATTGTAGTAACGCTCGATGACGACATCGGGCCGAAGGCGCTCGGCGATTCGCCGAATGGCCTTGGCTCTGACCCATCGGAGCTGATTCACGGCAAACGGCGGCCGCATCGCCGTCCACCTGACCCGTCCCTCCGGGAACGGCTGCTCGCCCGGGGACGCGAGCACATGAACGTCGTGCCCCAGCGCCGCGAGCCCTTCGGCCACGGCCCGCACGTGCACCGATCCACCCTTCGTACCGGGGACCGTCTGATCGATCGCGGCGTAGAGGACGCGCATGGTGTCTATGAACTGTGCCGCGGCCGGGCTCGGAGGAGACGGAGGGCACGGACAAACCCTTCACCAGGGAGCCACGACTCACGGAGACATTTCTTTTGGAGTGCGTGAAAATCTTTCCTCCGTGAACCCCGCGACTCCGCGGTGAAAGGTCTGTCCGTGCTCCCCGCCGCCTCCGTGCTCACTTTTTCACGAGCAGCGCGAAGAACGGCCCGGACGTGATTCGGCCGAACAGCACCAGATCGAGCCTCATCGCGAACGAGAGAAGACGTAGCGCCGCATACGTGATCCGGCTCGTTGCGATCCACTGTTTCGCAGAGGCACGCGCTTCGCGGATCGCCCATGCCTCGGAATCTGCCGCGCTGCCGTCAGACTCGAGCCTGGCTTTCGCGCGCCGCGCGAGCGCACGTTCGGCGACGCGGATCAGGATGTTCTCGACGAACCCTCCGACAATCGGCGTATAGAACCGGATCCGCTCGATGCGGAACCCCGCCGTTGCGACGACCTCCTCGAGGTCGCGAACGTCGCGAAGCGGATTCACGTGGTCCGACTTCCTCAGACGCTCCTGGCGCATGTCGATGAGACCGACGCGTTCCAGCTGACGCGCGAACGCGTTGATCCAGCGGAGCCCGACCGCGATCGGCGCATTCTTCCGCAGGTGCGTGTAGACGAACAATTCGCCACCCGGCGCGAGCACGCGAGCCGCTTCAGCGAGCATCGATGCGAGCGCGTCGCGCGAGAGGTGTTCGAGCACGTCGAGGGAGTACGCCTTCGTGAACGTGCCGTCGGCGAACGGCAGCCGTCGGAGATCGCCGAGCAGCAGGTCCACGTCACGCCTGGCGTCCTCGGCGAAGAACGGGGCGATATCGATGCCGACGTTCGACGCGCCGCAGTCGCGGTTCCACAGCAGCGTGCGTCCGCTGCCGCATCCGAGATCCACGACGACATCAGCTGCTCCCGGCCGAAGGAACCGGCGCAGCATATCGTTGCGGATCTTCGATCCCAGGAGCGGCGGCGACACCCGCTCGTGCCGGGCATCAGCGTGAAGCGCTTCATCGAGATAACGCGTCTGCTCGGTGAACTCGACCGCCGGCCGCAGATCGAGATACGCGCCGTTTACGCCGGCGTATTGCCGCCCGCAGCCCGTGCACACGGCCCGCTCTCCGTCGGCGGCGATGCCGGATCGGCACTCGGGACAGCGAACCAGTTCCCACAATCGCCTGGAAATCATTGCCGCGCAGCGACGACCTGCTCGAACAACGCTTCGAGTCGTTCAGCGCGCCGATCCCAGCTGTACTGCCGGACGGCATCGAACGCTGCACGTCCCAGCCGCGCGGTAAGCACCGGATCGCGGGCGATCCCCCTGATCCCCTTCGCCAGCGCCTCGGCGTCGCCGGCTTCGACCAGGATCGCGTCAACCTCGTTGGTCAACACCTCACGGATCGCGGGAAGATCCGAAGCGATGATTGCGCGTCCCGCAGCCATGTACTCGAACAGCTTGAGCGGCGACGTGAACCGCGTGGAGATCGCCGACCGCGGATTCGGCAACGCGAGCATCGTCGCACGCGCGAGATACCGTCGCACGGCTGGCGGCTCGACATAACCGGTGAACGTGATTCTTTCGGGGATCCCGAGGCGCGCGGCCTGCATTCTGAGTCGACCGAGATCGGGTTCCTGTTCGTGGCCGCCGACGATCAATCCGTCCACCTCCGGCACGCGAGCGAGCGCGTCGAGCAGGATATCGACACCTTTCCATGGATAAAGATGACCCGCGTAAACGACGAGCGGGCGTCGAGCCGCCGCTCGCGGCTCGGTAGCTCGGTGGCGCGGTCGCTCGGTAGCTCGTTGGTCGGATTGCCGTCCGACGCTCGTCGGTTCCCCGTTTTGACCAATCCGTGATCCGCGTTCATCCGCATTCATCCGCGTCTCGTGTGTTTGATCCGTGCGAATCCGCGTCTCGTCAGACTGGTTCGCGAAGATCCGAGCCCCATCCGGGATAACCGTACATCGCGTCCGCGTACCGTAGAGCGCCTCCAGCTCCTTCGCGAGTCCATGCGTGATCGTGACATACCCATCCGCGTGTCGCCAGACGCGCGCTTCGCGGCGGGCGAGCCGCCGCAGCTTCCGCGCATCCGACGGGCGAGCCGTGACGACGAGGTCCGGCAGCGCCGCAGCCACCTCCGGTGCGTATCCGTGCGATTCGTAGACAATCAGCGGCCGCATCGATCGCGGGATCCGCAGGAGAATTGACGCGACGCCGAGATCACGCGTGAGCACGATGTCAGCGGCCGTCCGAAACGCCAGTGCCATCGCGTGACGGAGATAACCAATCCGTTGACCTGCTCCAGATCCCACGAACCGGCCGAGTTCGACCGGCGCTCGCTCGATCACGAGTCCATCCAGCGGCGGCAGCCCATAGTAGGCGAACGGATCCCGTGCCGGCCGGTGCGAGTCGGGCCGAACGACCAGATGCACTCCGTGGCCCCGTCTCGCCAACGCATGACACGTCTCCATGGTCTGAATGCCGTTCGCGCGCTCGAGCGGAAATCGGATGTCGGCAAAGTACAGGATACGCACGGACGATCAGCGCCCGTTCCCGGGGGACGTCTTTCGGTAAAAGGACTCACGCTCGGTGAGATACCGCCACGCGAGCTCGGGGCCCATCCGCGGCAGCGTGATGAACGCATCGTACGCGTTACGCCCGAGCTCGAGGCGTTGACGGTCCATCATCCGCGTGCCGAACTCCGCGATGAGCGCGAGATTCCACCACGTGCACACGACGACGGCCACGCTGAGCGCCAGCCGGAGCGCTCGCCAGCCGAGCGCATTCCAGAGTGACGCCAGGCCGACGACGAGCAGAATCGTCAGGCCGACGAATCGCCGCTGTCCGAACGCGCCGGCGACGGTCCATGACTCGATACTGCCGCTCACGTACATCTGCAACGCGAACATCAGCAGCGCGATCAGACCGACGCGTCGCGAAGCGGGCTCACCACGCATGGCGAGCAGAACAAGGCCGACCAGCGCCAGGGCGGCCAGTGGGGTCCACAAGAAGAACCCGTGCGACGGCGACGCGAGCACCTCGAGCGCGTGCGGCGCCGTCCAGTTCATCTTACGCATCACCACGCGGGCGGGTCCGAAGTGACCATTGATCGCTCTGTAGGCCAGCAATTGCGGCAAAATCCCCAGCACGAACGCGGCGCAGCCCGCTAGCACGGTGATTGGTGCGCCGGCAGTCTTTCCCTTTTCCCTTTTCCCTTTCCCTTTTTCGTGCGCGCCTCGGGCCGCCGTCACAATGAAGTCGGCGGCAACCGGGAGCGCAAAGAAAACGTCCTGCTCGCGCACCATCGTCATCAGTGCTGCCGAAAGTCCGAGCACGATCGAGCCACGAACGGACCACGCGCGTCGCACATGCAGCCAGATGGTCACGAAAAGCGCGACCGCGAATGCCGAGCACGCGTGTGAAAACGGGGGGGCGACGTACATGTAGAAGAGGAGCGGCGTCCCGAGCCACACCGCGACGCCAGCGGCAATTGGCGCGTTGCGCGCGAGGCGATAGACGCCGGGGACGTTCGTCAAGGTCACGCGTCGCGCCGCCGCAATGGACAGGAGAATCGAAAGGAACCCGTAGAATGCCGATCCGTACGCCACCGATGCAACGTACGGACGCGAGAATCCATCGGCTGCGACGCTGCTGCCGAGAGCGCGCATCGCGCGCACCACGATGTCAGCGACCGCGTAGAACGGCAGCCACAACAGCGCGGAGCCGATCGTTCCAAAATTCAGCCGGTGTCCGGTCTCCGTCTCGGGCACGAGAAACGTTTCGTAGAACCCTTCCAGGCGCGCGATGTTGCGCTCGTGAAAGTAACGGTACTCGTTGTCGAACGACAAATCGAGATCGAACCAGAGCGAGCGCAGATACGCGAAGTACTCGATTTCGTCCGAGGCGTAGATTCTGGGCGTCACCGCTGGCAGCGACACGACGAAGAGTGCCAGCAGGCACGCGAGCTCGCGACGTGACAGCGATAATCGTTCGCAGAGATAGTCAATCACTCTGTGAGCGGAGCCCCGTCAATGGCGATTGCGAGTTGTGAATTCAGCGACAACGAGATGAATCGTCTACTCGGACGAGTGCGGCAGCATTGGCCGCCCAAAATCGTCCGGACAGGGCGACCCTGACTGATGCGAGTCAAGTCAGAATCTACCACTCACATTGCGTTGTCACGCCGAGATCCCTGTCGCCGCCGCATACTTCAGCAGCTGCGCAAGGTTGAAGCCCGCGTGGCTCACCATCGGCGCGACCACGCTGCGGCGAAGGAGATAGGCGGTTCCCCAGATTGCACCGAGCAGCCCCGTCGCGAGTCCCGCGTCGATGCCTTGTTCCAGATGACCCAGACCGAAGAGGACGCTGTAGATGACCACGCCGACGGCGCCGCCACCAAGATACCGATCGAAGCGGTGCAGAATGAACCCGCGCTGGATCTCCTCACGCACGCCGCCGGCCACCATGACGACAACGCTGAAGATCGCGGCGTCGCGGCCATTCTGCATCAGATCCTCGAGCGGGTTGCGCTGGACGTTGTGCAGATGTGGCGCCACCGTCAAGACGACCGTCAGCAGCCCGATTACAACGGCGAACACGATCGGGATGAGCGCAATGCCAAGGAACGTCTCCCGCCAGACCGGACGATGACCCAGGAGCACTCCGCCAGGGTGTTCCCCGTGCGCTCGCAGGAAGAAAACGACAAGACCGATCACGAGCACGGCGTCGGCCATCGACATCGTGAACATGAACGGCGGAGAGAGGTGACCCTCGGGCGTGCGGAGCGGCATCCCAAGGCCGCTCAGGACGCCGATGAGCAGCAATTGTGACGGGAAACCCGAACACAGCAAGATTTCGATGAGCGCTCCCACTCGCTCGATTGGCAGGGTCCGTTTCGGTGCTTCGAGAGGTTCGGGCGCAACCTCCTGGACATCATGGGCACCGGCCGGCGGTGGTTCCGCCGGGGGCGCGATCGAAGGATCGAACACTAATGAATTGTACTGCCAGCTTCTCGGTTCCCAGTTCCCGGTGCCCCGTTCTTGGTTCCGCGGTTCTTCGAACGAAGCGCCCCCGAAGCTCGAACCGAGAACCGAGGAACCCGAAACCGAGACGCCAGTTCGGCATGTAAGTTTTACCCGGAGGATGGTACACTGGCAGGATCGTTATGGAAGATACGAACAACGCGCAGAGCAGTGGTGAGCGTGTGCTCATCGTCGAGGATGATCCCGCAACGCGCAGCGGCCTCGCCGAGCTCGTTCAGGCCTGGGGATTCCAGACCGACGAAGCCAGCGATGGGGAGGACGCGATGCGCAAGATCACCAGCTTTCGCCCAGCTATCGTGGTCAGCGATCTTGTCATGCCGCGGATGGGCGGACAGGATCTGCTGCGGGCACTCAAAGATCAGCTTTCGGACATCACCTTCATCCTGTTGACCGCGCAAGGGACTGTCGAGAGTGCAGTGGAAGCCATCAAGGACGGGGCGTACGACTACCTCAGCAAGCCCGTCGATCCCCAGCGTCTCAAGATTCTCCTGCAGAAGGCGGTCGAGCGACAGGAGACGCTGCGTGAAGTCCGCCAGTTGCGTCGCCAACTCCGCGAGCAGGGGAGCTTCGGGCGTATCGTCGGCAGCAGTCCCGGGATTCGATCCGTCTATCGGGTCATCGAGCAGGCGGCGCCGACCGCGGCGTCCGTTCTCATCTGGGGCGAGTCGGGCACGGGGAAAGAACTGATTGCGCAAACGATCCACGAGCTCAGTCCGCGGGCGACGTTTCCGTTCGTGGCGATGAACTGCGCCGCGATTCCAGAGACGCTGCTCGAGAGCGAAATCTTCGGGCACGAAAAGGGCGCGTTCACAGGCGCGCACGATCGCCGGACGGGCGTCTTCGAGCTCGCACACCGTGGCACGCTGTTCCTCGACGAGATCGCCGAGATGCAGCCGGCCACGCAGGTGAAGCTGCTCCGCGTGCTTCAGGAACGCACGTTCCGGCGGCTCGGTGGACGCCAGGAGCAATCCGTCGATGTCCGTGTCATCGCCGCAACGAACGTCGATCCTGCCGAAGCGGTTCGCAAGACGAAGCTTCGCGAAGATTTGTACTACCGCCTCAACGTGTTCGCGGTCGAACTGCCGCCGCTTCGCGCGCGGCGCGAGGACGTTCCGCTGCTCGTGCAGACGTTTCTCAACGAGTTCAACACACGGAACGGCAAGTCCGTGCGAGGAGTCGATCAGGAGGCGATGTACATCCTCGAGCGTTATCCGTGGCCCGGCAACATCCGCGAGCTGCGGAACGTCATCGAGCGCGCGACGATCCTCGCCGAAGGAGAATTCATCGAGCCGCGCCACCTGCCGCCAACGCTGGTCGCGCGCGGCGAGGAGACGCTGCCCACCGTCACGCTCGCGCCGGGGACGACGGTCGACGAGGCCGAGCGCCGGCTGATCCTCCTCACGCTCGAGCACACCCGGAACAACAAGACGCGCGCCGCGGAGATCCTCGGCATCAGCCTGAAGACGCTCCATAACAAGCTGAATCGCATGAAGGCGGAGACGGCGGGGTCGCGGACGTAGGACGTAGGAGGTAGGAGACAGAAGGAAAGTCGAGGCTCCGGCTTCGACCCGACCTTCAGCACTGTACTCTCGAGCTGTGAGAGAATGCGCGGCGCGGAGCGGAGCGCCGCCACGATCATTCTCCTACCTCCTGACTTCTATCTCCGGACTCCTGACCACCAGTGAGCATCAAAGCCAAACAAGTCGCCGGCGTGGCCACGCTCGTCGTCATTGTGGTGCTGGCGATGAGCGCCTGGCACATGGTCACGGTGATGAGGCTGCGCCTCGAGGAGACGCGCGGCGCCGCACAACTGCTCGCGGACGCGATCGTCCTGCGCGTCTCCGCCGTGGTCAGCGCGGGACCTGCCGATAACTACACGGCGCTTCGCGAAGATGGCGGGCTTCGATCGATTCTCGACTCCAGCATCACCTCGCATTCGTCGGGCACCTTGCTGTACGCGGCGGTCGTCGATCCCGAGGGGATTGCCATCGCGCACAGCTCGCCCGCGCTCGAGAACCAGCCCATGCCGGAGCACGAGGATTTCGGCAAGTTGGTCGAAGAAGATCCGGTCAATCAGTTCAAGGCGGTGTTGTCCGAGCGGCAGTTCGAGTTGCCCCAGCCGATTCTCCGAGGCGAACAATCTTTCGCGATCATCCGGATTGGCGTGTCCACGCTGCTCGTCCGGGACGAGATCAACAAAGTGCTGTGGACGTCGGCACAGACGGCCCTTGCAGCGCTGCTCGTGTCGACGTTCGTCGCGGCGCTGCTCGCGCAGTGGATGTTGCGGCCGATTCACGTGATTCAGAGCGGCTTGAGCCGTCTCGGTCGGGGCGAGCTGGATGTCGCCCTCGATCTGCCTGGCGAGGAGTTCCGCGATCTCGGCACGTCGTTCGACGCAATCAGCGCGCAGCTCTCTGCGGTGCGAGCAAAACCGCTTTCCGCGGCCGCGACCGACTTCGAGTCGGTGATGGACAACCTCGAGGACGCGATGGCGCTGTTCTCACCGGAAGGACATCTGATTTTCTCGAATTCTTCGATGCGCGGCCTGTTGCCGACGCTCGCCCCGCGCGAGGGGCCCGCGGACTCCGGGCTGAACCAGATTCCCGAAGACAATCCCGTGCGTCAGCTGGTCGACCGTACGCTGGCCGGCCGCCGCTCACTGGGGCCGGTCTCGATCGCGCTGGGCGGGCATGCCGAAGACGGTGCGGATTCCGCCGAGCGCTTGCTGATGTGCCACGCAATCGAGGATACGGGCGGACGTTTTCTGGGCGCGATGCTCGTCGCCCGCAACCTCGGATATCTCAGTCACGTCCACTCCACGCTCAATTACTCGCGGAAGCTGGCGGCGCTCGGTCGGCTGATGGCTGGCGTGGCGCACGAGGTCAAGAACCCGCTCAACGCGATGACGATCCATCTCGAGCTGCTGAAGCAGAAGCTCGCAGCCGTCCGAGAGCCGATTACCGTTCCGGCCGGTGCAGGCGGTTCGCGCAGTCTCGATCTGACGAAGCACGTGAACATCATCTCCGACGAGATCAAGCGTCTCGACCAGGTCGTGGTCGGATTCCTGAAGTTCGCCCGGCCCGACGAGCTGAAGCTGCAGCCGGTGCAGCTCGCGACGGTCATCAGCGAAGTCACTTCGATGACGACGCCGGAGGCGGAGCGGCGGGGCGTCACGATCAAGGTCGATTGCCCGCCGACGCTGCCCGACATCAATGCCGACCCGGGCATGCTGCAGCAGGCGCTGCTGAACCTCGCGCTGAACGCGTGTCAGGCGATGCCGAACGGCGGTACGCTCCGGCTCGCGTGCCGGGCGGCGGCGCAGCGCCGCGTGGAGATCGACGTCGAGGATACGGGCGTCGGGATCGCTCCTGAGAATCTGAGCCGAATCTTCGATCTGTATTTTACGACCAAGGAGAAGGGCAGCGGGATCGGCCTCTCGATGGTGTATCGCATCGTCCAGCTCCATGACGGCGAGGTGGAGGTCCAGTCGACGCCGGGTCGAGGCACGAGGTTCAGGCTGATCTTCCCGCAAGCTTGATCGCGGTGATTGACGTCAGAAGCTAGAAGCTGGAAGCTAGAAGTGAATCTTCATTGTGAACGAGCGCGCCAACGGCGCGCCCGCCGGAGCGGAGCGGGCGAACGGGTCCCCGCGAGCGACGGCGAAAGGGGGGTTCGGCGGGACGAAGTCCACCGATTGAAAATGAAGGTCGTCCTCCTCGCGCTGCTCGTTCTGCCGATTGGCGCGTGTGCGTCCGCGAAGGCGAAGGCGCCGGAAGTGCGAGTTCCGCTCGACGTGCCACCGCCACCGCCGCGTGTGATCGAGCCGTTGCCCTCGACCGAGCCAGCGATCGAACCGGTCGCCGAACTGCCGCCGCCAACGACCTCGACGTCGCGCCCGCGCCCGACGAGAGAGCTGAACCGGACGGAGCCGCCGAAGCCCGAGACCAAGCCCGAAACGACGCCCACAGATCCTGCCGCGACAGCACCGGCGCCGGCAGCACCGCCCGTCCCGCCGCTGCGGACGCCAGGGTCCGCAGAGGGGCCCGCAGCGACCAAACAGGTTCGCGAGGCGCTCGATCGGGCCAAGCAGCTGCTGAATTCGATCGACGAGCGCACCCTCAATGGCGACCGTCTGGCCAATTACCAGCAGGCCAGGCTGTACGTGCAGCAGTCGGAAGACGCGCTGAAGAACAACAACATCATTCAGGCGCAGCGCCTCGCCGACCGCGCCGAACAGATCGCCGGAAAACTTCGCTGAGCTCGATCGACGGGGGATCGACGGGGACAGCCACAAGTGCCAGCCGCGAAGTGCCAGCCACGAGTGCCAGCCTGGAATCGGGCGGAAATCCAGTCGAAATGTCCACATCTTGCGCCTGCCCTAAAAATCCCACACAATATGTGGTGGATCTGGTCTTGACAATGGCGTGAACAAGGCCCATATTGGTCCCCGCCTTCAGCCACATGAAGACATGCGGGCTTCGGCGAGGCGCACCAGACGGCGAGACTTCCCAGCCCCGCCACGCCAGCTGAGCACTTGTCAGTCGCGGATCCGAAGTGTGCAGTCGCGCGGCGCACCTCGACTCGCGATCGACCTCAGCCGGTACGTCTGACGCGCGTTTTCCAGCGACAGATTGGTTTCCGGGTCGCCGGCCTGGGGCAGGGTCGAGGACTCAGCGTTTTGGGGGGAGGGACGATGCAAAGAGGCGCTGTGGAGACGACGAACCCGCAGGCGACGCCCCGCCCGTCGGCGCCGGTTTCGGCGACGGGGCTGGAGTACGAACGGTGTTTCAGCAACGAAGGCATCGACCCATTCGATGAGGTCGATTGGGAGACGCGGTCGGCCGTCATCGGCAACGAAAAAGGGCAGCTCGTCTTCGAACAGCGCGACGTCGAGATTCCGCGGTTCTGGTCGCAGCAGGCCACCAACATCGTCGTCTCGAAATACTTCCGCGGGACAATTGGTACGCCCGAGCGGGAGACCAGCGTCAAGCAGCTGATCGGCCGGGTCGTCGACGCGATTACTGGCTGGGCGCGCAGTCAGAAGTACTTCGCGAGCGAAGACGATCTGCAGGCCTTCAGCGACGATCTGAAGCACATGCTCGTGTACCAGAAGGCCGCGTTCAATTCCCCCGTCTGGTTCAACGTCGGCTTCGAGAAGTCCCCGCAGTGTTCCGCATGCTTCATCAATTCCGTGCAGGACACGATGGAGTCGATCCTCACTCTCGCGAAGACCGAGGGCATGCTGTTCAAGTACGGCTCGGGCACAGGATCGAACCTGTCGACGATTCGATCCTCGCGTGAGCTGCTCGCCGGCGGCGGCACGGCGTCGGGTCCGGTGTCGTTCATGAAGGGGTTCGATGCCTTCGCAGGCGTCATCAAGTCAGGCGGGAAGACGCGTCGCGCCGCGAAAATGGTGATCCTGAACGCTGACCACCCCGATATCGAGGAGTTCATCAACTGCAAGGTCGAGGAGGAGAAGAAAGCCTGGGCGCTGATCGATGCGGGCTACGACGGCTCGTTCACCGGACCGGCGTACGCGTCCGTGTTCTTCCAGAACTCGAACAACAGCGTGCGCGTGACCGACGAGTTCATGCGCGCGGTGATGGACGACGGGGAGTGGCACACGCGGGCGGTGCTGACGGGCGAGATCATGGGCACGTACAAGGCGCGCGACCTGATGCGCCAGATCGGCGAAGCGACGCACATCTGCGGCGACCCCGGAGTCCAGTTCGACACGACCGTCAACGACTGGCACACGTGCCCGAACACGGCGCGCATCAACGCGAGCAATCCATGCTCGGAGTACATGTTCCTCGACGACTCGGCCTGCAATCTCGCGTCGATCAACCTGATGAAGTTCCTGCGAGAGGACGGCGAATTCGATCACGCAGCGTTCGATGCGGCGTGCCGCGTCATCATCACCGCGCAGGAGATCCTGGTCGACAACTCGAGCTACCCGACGCCCGCCATCGCCAGGAACAGCCACGAGTACCGTCCGCTCGGTCTGGGGTACGCGAACCTCGGGGCGCTCCTCATGTCGCGGGGGCTGCCGTACGACAGCGACGCCGGCCGTGACTACGCGGCGACCATCACCGCGATCATGCACGGGGCCGCGTACGCGCAGTCGGCGAAGATTGCGCGCGACCACGGCGGTCCGTTCTCGGGGTACGAGAAGAACCGCGAGCCGTTCCTCCGCGTCATGCGGAAGCACCGCGCCGCGTTGAAAGACATCGATCGGACACACGTGCCGAAGGATCTCTTCGAGGCCGCGAAGGCGGTCTGGAACGAAGTCATCGACATGGGCGAGCAGCACGGGTTCCGCAACGCGCAGGCGACCGTGCTCGCGCCGACCGGAACGATCGGCTTCATGATGGACTGCGACACGACCGGCGTGGAGCCCGATATTGCGCTCGTGAAGTACAAGAAGCTGGTCGGCGGCGGTCTGATGAAGATCGTCAACCAGACCGTGCCGATGGCGCTCGCAAAGCTCGGGTACACACAGCAGCAGATCACGTCGATCGTCGAGTACATCGACGAGAACGAGACGATCGAGGGAGCGCCGCACATCAAGGACGCCCATCTGCCGGTGTTCGACTGCGCCTTCAAGCCGGCGCGTGGCGTGCGGTCGATCCACTACATGGGGCACATCAAGATGGTGGGCGCCGTGCAGCCGTTCATCTCGGGCGCGATCAGTAAGACGGTGAATGTGCCGAAGGACGCCACGGTCGACGAGATTCAGCAGGCGTACGTTGATTCGTGGCGGCTCGGCACCAAGGCGGTGTCGATCTATCGCGACGGCAGCAAGCGCACGCAGCCGCTCAATACGAGCAGGGACAAAGAACCCGCGGCGCGGACCGCGAGCTCCGCGGAACCCGAGGCAACGCCCAAACCGATCCGCCGCAAGCTGCCCGACGAGCGCATGTCGATTACCCACAAGTTCGACATCGCCGGCCACGAGGGCTACATCACGGTGGGGCTCTACGAGGACGGTCAGCCGGGCGAGCTGTTCTTGGTGATGGCCAAGGAAGGATCGACGATCTCGGGATTCGCCGACGCGTTCGCGCAGGCGATCTCGTACGCGCTGCAGTACGGCGTCCCGCTGCAGGATCTCGTGGACAAGTTCAGCCACGTGCGCTTCGAGCCGTCAGGGATGACGAAGAATCCCGACGTCCGCTTCGCGAAGTCGATCGTCGACTACATCTTCCGCTGGATGGCCGCGAAGTTCCTGTCGCGTGAAGCGCAGTTCCGCGCCGGGGTGAACAATCGCGAGGAGCTCCTCACGTCGCCGGAGCAGCTGCCCCTCGACGTCGCCGCGGCCGCCGGCGCCGTGCCGACTGCGGCAGTCGTGTCGAAGCCTGGCTTCGCTGCGATTCAGAATCAGGAAGACGCGCCGCCGTGCTCGACGTGCGGCTCGATCATGGTGCGCAGCGGATCGTGCTACAAGTGCGCGAACTGCGGGACGACGAGCGGGTGTGCGTAACCCAGAGATGCGCGTAACGTTGTAGCGTCCGGCTTTAGCCGGACCAGAGAGGCTCTGCCCAGAAGTTAGCGTCCGGCTGAAGCCGGACCCTACCTCCAAGTCTCAGGCGACGCGCCGGGGTTTGTCCCCAGACGCGTCGTTGGCCGTGCGGAGTTGGTTGTCCACGCCGGAGGCGCCCAGCGCCCGGGCGATGATATCGGCCCGCCGTCGTTCCACGGGCGAACGGACGACTCCCTTGAGCGTCACGTGACCGTCGTTCACCTCGACGTGGATGATCGCCCGGTTCTTGCCTGATCCGGTCCAAAACGAGGGATCCTCGTCGATCTGCTCGGTAATCACCTGCTGTAGCTGATCGTCATCGAGCAAGCCGTCCTTGGCTCGGCGGATAATCTCTGCTCGCATATATCTCCCTGACAAGACACTACACCTTTCTCTACTGATTTAGACGCCCGGATGTTTCACTGGGACCCCATATCGTGTGAACTTTCGAGCGTTTTGGACGTCCCTACGGCGGGCATGTAATCGAGACACTGGGGAGCCTGTGGCCGACCAGGAGCCGACCCGTTCCGATGACCTGGCGCTCCTTCTGCTGGTCCTGCGGTGCCAGGCCGGTGACGGGCCTCCTTTGCGGAGCTCATGCGCCGGTTTGGCAACCGGACGCTTGGGTACTTGCGAGGGTTGATTGGAAACGCCGCCGAAGACCTGCAGCAGGGCGTCTGGCTTGCGGTCTATCGGAGCATCAGCGCGCTGAGCAACCCGCGCGCCTTTCGCACGTGGCTCTTTCGGACGACGCGGCACCGGGCGATCGACTTCCTGCGAATGCTGCTCTTTGCGACCCGAGGAAGCAGCGCGGGAGTTCGTGGAGCGATATCGCTGAGACGATCGCAATCCGAGGTCCTCTGTGGAAACGGGCTGGGTGACATCACAGGCAGAACGTCATTTTTGCGACGCGGCTGCCGCTTTCGTCAGTCCTGGCTGCGGACGGAACCGCTGTCACTCAATTAAGTCCCTGGAGAGGAGTTAGTTACCTGTTGCGTCCTGTTTCGCTGGCGTGGCAGCCTCTTTGCCTTTCGGCGAGGGCATGAACTCAGGGGGGACAATGATCCGAGCAGTTTGTGCCGTGCTGGCGTTCGTTGCACTGACGTCCATCGACACCGTGGCGGCCGACAAGCAGCCGAAAGGAAAGCACAAGGCCGGATGGCAGCCAACGAGCGAGCGAGAGAGCACCGGCGTCAGCGTGGATGTTCATTTCTCGTCGGGTGACGTGCGAATGATCAGGGAACACTATGCGCCGCAATACCGCGGCCTTCCGCCCGGTCTGCAAAAGAAGCTGCAGCGGGGAGGACAACTTCCTCCGGGATGGCGAAAGAAGATGGAACCATTCCCCCCAGTCCTCGAGGGACGTCTGACCGAGCTCCCTCGCGATTATCAGCGCGGTGTCATCGACGGACATGCCGTCATCTACAGGCCGCGGTCACAGACAATCATCGACGTCACTGTTCTGTTCTGATGAAGCACCTCGTTGTCGCGCTCGTGGCTTTCGTCGCGGCCCTGGTCGCGTCAGGGACCGCCGCCGGCCAGCCAGTGCGCGTACCCGGTACTCGCGTGAGTCTGGAAGCGCCGGACGGATTCTCACCCGCGAAGCAGTTCCCCGGATTCGAGAACGTGGCGCTCCGGGCCGCGCTCATGGTGACGGAGCTGCCGGGGCCGGCGGCGGAGATGCGACGAGGAATGACCAAGAGCGCTCTTGCAAGCAGAGGGATGACCCTCGTCAGCTCGAGCAGCGTTGCTGTTGGCGGGAGCCAGGGTTCGCTGCTCTACGTGAGACAGAGCACGCCTGCGGGTGAGGTATCGAAGTGGATGCTCATCACGGGCGATCAGACGACCACCATGATTGTCGGTTCGTTCCCGACGACCGCAGAACGTGAGCTGAGCGACACCATCAGACGGTCGCTCCTCAGCGTGACGGTCACTGTGGAAAGCGCTCCTGATCCGTTCGAGGGTCTGACGTTCCGGGTGACGCCCACACGCCGGCTCAGAATCGCCGGTCGCATGAGCAGTATGTTGGTGCTTTCGGAGTCGGGCACCCTTTCTCCGGCGGATCCCGACGTCGGGTTCTACATTGTCGGGCACTCGATGGGGGCGGCGAAGATGGAGGGTCTCCAGTCGTTCTCCGAGGCGCGCGCCCGACAGACCACCCACACGACGGACATCAGGAACATCACGGGGCGGTCGATCACTCTCGACGCGCTTCCTGCGTACGAGCTGCAGGCGGATGCCACGGACCCCGGCTCAGGCCGTGTGATGAAAATGTACCAGGTGATCGGCGTCGACGATGATGGCTACGTCATCATTCAGGGTTTCGTCAGCGCGAGACGGTCGGCGGAGGTACTTCCCGAGTTCAAGAAGGTGACCGCGACCTTTCAACGGTCGCCTCGCTGACCCACCATCCCGCGCACCTTGTCTTTCGGGACCCCAGCGCGTAATCTGCGATACTCCGGCAGACGCGAGAGGGTCGGGTGACAGGCTTATGAACGGCGAGCAGGCTCAGGCGCGTAGCGCGCATGTTCGGACGCACGGCCTGACGCACGTGGCGATTGCCGTCCGTGATCCGCAGCGGTCGCTGCGCTTCTATCGCGCCGTCCTTGGCGTTATCCCGGTATACGAGCGTGAGGACTTCGTCCAGGCGCAGACACCGGGCAGCCGTGACGTCCTCGTCTTCGAGCGTCGGCCGCGCCACGCGGGCCGCATCGGCGGCATCGCGCACTTCGGATTCCGACTGCGGCGGGCGGCCGACATCGCTCGCGCGCGGGCAGCGGTCACGGCGGCGGGCGGGAAGATTCACGATACGGGCGAGTTCGTTCCGGGCGAGCCGTACGTCTTCTTTCGCGACCCTGACGGCTACGAAGTCGAGATCTGGTACGAGCTGCCGACGCCAGTTGATCCGCGCCGCGAACGGAGTGGCGCGAGCCGAGAACCGCTCGCGAAACGAAGTGAGCGTGGCCGGGGAGAGCGCCCGCCGCCATTGAAGCAACGACGAACACGGCGTCGGAATCGGCGGATCGCTACTTGATTGGCCACAGGCTGCTCTCGGTCCGCGCCGTTCGCAGGTACGCTTCGATCTTCTGCACCACATCTGGATTCGCGGCCGCCACGTCGTGTTCTTCTCTAGGATCCGAGTCCAGATTGTAGAGCTCCAGCGCGGCATCTTTCTTCAGTCGCACGGCCTTCCACACTCCCATGCGCACGGCCTGCTGAAATCCACGCTCGTGGAATTCCCAGTAGAGGAACTCGTGTTGCGGCGGTTTGTCGCCGCGGAGCGCAGCCGTCATTGACATGCCGTCGAGTCCCGCAGGAACCTTCACGCCTGCGAGCTCGGCGAGCGTCGGGAAAATGTCCCAATGCGCCCAGACCGCGGCGCTCGTCTGGCCCCGTGGAATGCTGCCCGACCACCGCGCGATCATCGGCACGCGAATCCCGCCCTCGTACAGATCGCGCTTGATGCCACGCAATCCTCCGGAGCTCTTGAAGAAAGCCGGATCGCCGCCGCCCTCCTGATGGGGTCCGTTGTCGCTGATGAAGATGATGAGCGTGCGATCGTCGAGACCGCGAGAGTGGATCAGGTCAGCGAGCGTGCCGATGTCGCGATCCATTCGGCTGATCATGGCGGCGAACGCGGCTTTGGGAGTCGGCTGCGACCGATAGCCGGTGGCATCCGGCCCGGTTTGCAGCGCATCGGCCTTCTCGTTGGCGAACGGCGTCTCCGGAAACTTGCCCTTCATCGGCGCGAGCGAGTCTTCCGGAACCCGCAGCTCGGCGTGAGGCACCGTGTAGTTCAGATACACGAAGAACGGACGCGCGTCAGGCTTCTCGATGAACGCCGCGGTCTCGCGAGTGAACAGATCGTTGACGTAGTCGCGCTGGATATCCGTCGCGACCGGCTCGTTGTTGCGATACAGATGATCGGTGAACTGCCGGTGAGCGTGTCCGTGGTCCATGAAGCCGAAGGAAAACTCGAACCCCTTCCTATCCGGCTGACCCGATGTGCCTGGACGGCCAAGCCCCCACTTTCCGATCGCGGCCGTGCGATAGCCCGCGTCACGCAAAGCCATCGCGACCGTCACGTCTTCGTCGCGGAGCGGAAAGTCGCCATTGCCGCGAATCCAGGCGTGGCCGGTGTGCCGTCCCGTCATCAGCGCAGTTCGGGATGGTGCGCAGACCGTGCTGCCGGCGTAGTACTGGGTGAACCGGATGCCGTCTGCGGCGAGACGATCGAGCATCGGTGTCTGGAACTTCGCCTGGCCGTACGCGCTGAGATCACCGTACCCGAGGTCGTCGGCCTGAATGAGCAGGATGTTGGGCCGTGCCGCGGTGCCCGTCTGTGGCGGCTTCGGCGGCGGGGTCACTGATGCAAGGGCGAGCAAAAATGCCACAACCAGACGAGGGTCCATCAGCATGTCGATTCACCCGGGAAGCTCCGCAGATAATCCGAACGCGAGCCTGGTCTTGTCAACCCGCACCAGGCACGAGGCACCAGGCACGAGGCACCAGGCACGTGGCACCTGGCACCTGCCAAGCTATGATGAAATGATCGTGGATGTCCGAACCGCTGCGCATCGCCTTTCTGGGATGCGGTTTCATCACGCGTGTGCACAGTCGCCATCTCGGATCGATGCGGGCCGACGTCAGCTGCGCGTACGCGAGTCGGGACCAGACGAAGGCCGACACCTACTGCCGTCGCTACGGCGGAATCGGCACGTACGCGAGTTACCTCGCGGCGATCGAAGATCGTGGCGTCGACGCGGTCGTCATCGCCGTGCCGCCTCGACTTCATCTGGAGCTGGCGCTGAAAGCGCTCGAGGCGGGCAAGCACGTGCTCATCGAGAAGCCGGCGCTCCTCCGGCTGGAGGATTACGACTTCGTCCTCGCCGCCAGAAACCGTGCGAACCGCGTCGTCCTCGTTGGCGAGAACGATCATTACAAGCCGCTGGCCGTCTCGCTGCGCAAGCTGCTGGTAAGAGGCGTCATCGGCGATATGGTATTTGCGCAGTTCACGAGCATTGCGAGGAAACTCAAGACCGCAGATGATTGGCGCAACGACGAAGCGATGGCCGGAGGGGACGCGTTTTTCGAGGAAGGCATTCACTGGTTGCACCTCGCGGGCAGTCTGGGGCCACGAATCGCGAGGATTCACGGTTACCGGCCGTCGCCGTCCAGAAGCGGACCCGACCGCCGCGCCAAGAGCATGATGGTTGCATTTCAGTACGATAACGCCGCCGTCGGCGCGCTCTACTACTCGCGGGAGATTCCGTCGTTCTTCAAGGGTCTGCGGCTCTCGAAACTGTTCGGTCGGCAAGGAGTAATCACCTTCGAGTCCAACGGGCTCTTCGTCTGGTCGCGTGGAAAAGGGATCCCGAGACTCGTGGTGCCGGGGTGGCTCCGCGACATCCGCGGCTACAAGGCGATGTACCGCGACTTTCTCGCGTCGATCCGAAGCGGACGGGCGCCGGAGATGAGCCTCGAGCGCGCCATCGACGACCAGCGCCTCATGGACCAAATCTACTCGAGCCTCGAGCGCACTCCGCAGTGACCGAGCACTACGACATCATCATCATCGGGAGCGGCGCCGGCGGCGGGACGATGGCGCACGCGCTGTCGGATAGCTCGGCCAGCATTCTCATCCTCGAACGCGGCGATTTCGTTCCACAGGAGGAGGAGAACTGGAGTCCCGAGGCTGTCTGGAGGAACCTTCGTTATCAGACGCCGGAACGCTGGCTCGATTCGTGGGGAAACGAGTTCCGTCCATACACGCATTACTGCGTAGGCGGCAACACGAAGTTCTGGGGCAGCGTCCTCTACAGGCTGCGACGCGAGGACTTCCAGGC
>JBKPCD010000004.1:0-10286 GCA_046727175.1 Acidobacteriota bacterium
GAAACCGGCAAGATCGCGGCGATAGCGATGGCGCGCGCGCCAGGCTTTCTCGAAGGTTCGGGCGGTGAGATCCTCGACGTCAGCCGTATGGCCGAGCCGATATCGGAAGAAGTTGAGCACGCGGGGCAGCTGCTCCGCGTACAGCTGGTCCCAATCCGGTTCCGCCGCGATCCAGCTCGCCAGCCGCCTTGGCAACACCTGCACAGACGCCATTTGACTCTATATACGGCCGGGTGGCGGATGTATCACAGGGATCGGGAGACGGGGACCGGAGCATGTCGATCATCACCTTGTCGCGGGTCAGCCATGGCTCGATTTGCACGACGCGGTCGAGCGACTGAAAGAAGCGCACGTCATGCATCCAGATCGCACGCCCATGCGGTGGCGCGCGGGTCTCCCCGGAGCGAGTGAGTGGGCCTGACGATCCTTGGTTCGCATTGCGCGGAGACAACAACAAGTACAGTACTTCTGGGGTCTGGAGGTCGCATATGTCATGCAGCATCGGCATCTCGACTCGGTGCCTCGCACGCGTCGCTCTGGCAATGCTTTTTGGGCTCATCGGCCACACTGCGATGGCTCAGTCAGTACAGGGGACAGCGACTTATCGCGAACGTATTGCCCTGCCGCCGGGTGCCGTGTTCGAAGCCACCCTTGAGGACGTCTCGCGGGCCGATGCCGCTGCGTCGATCATCGCAACGACGCGTCGCGGCACGCATCCGCTGCGCGTGTTCGCGCGGCTCGCACCGACCGTCGATGTCCTTACAGCACAGGCCGAGTTGGACGTGCTCGCGGCGGAGCTCGCGCACGCCTATCCGGAGGACAACAAGGACAAGAGGATTCGGGCTGTGCCGCTGGATGAGTGGCTGAGGGGCGAGGCGCGTCGGCCGCTCGTCACGCTGCTGGGAGCGGTTGGCTTCGTCCTCGCAATCGCTTGTGCGAACGTCGCAAACCTGCTGCTGACGCGAGCCGCAGAGCGCCAGAAAGAGACGTCGGTGCGGCTCGCGATTGGCGCGAGCGCCGGGCGGATGGCGCAGTACCTGTTCATGGAGAGCGCGCTCCTCGGTGTCGTCGGCGGCGCGCTGGGGCTGACGCTGGCGTCACTAGGGCTGAGCGCGGCCGCCGTCTACCTGCCCGCGGATCTGCCCCGCACCCCGACTGTCGAGATCGACTGGCGCGTGCTCTTGTTCACGGCCGCGATCTCGATCGCGACGGTCGTGCTGTTCACGCTCGCGCCGCTCGTCCATACGCGGCGCGTGAGCGCGCGTGAATCGCTCGCCCACGGCGCGCGCGCGGCTGGCTCTGCATCGACCCTGCGGGGCGCGCTCGTCGTCGCGCAGGTGGCCATCACGCTGGTGTTGCTCGTCGGCGCCGGTCTGCTCGCGAAGAGTCTCTGGGCGCTGGTGCATGTGCCGACAGGGTTCCGTCCGGATCACGTGCTGACTGCCCGGGTTACGCTGCCGCGCGCGCGGTATACGGACGCGCCGCGCGTCGCGGCGTTCCAACGCGTGTTGTTCGAACGCTTGCGCGCGCTTCCGGGCGTCGCGGGCGCTGGGGCGACGGCGTACTTGCCGCTCAGCGGCGACGACAACGGGTGGGCGTTCTTCATCGAGGGGCGCCCACCGCTGCCCGTTGGCGTCTACAACATGGCGAAGTATCGCGCCGTCAGCGACGGGTATTTCGGAGCACTCGGGATGCCCCTCGTTGCCGGTCGCGACATTCTCGAGACCGACACGAGCGACGCGCCGTTCGTGGTGGTCATCAACGACGCGATGGCCAACACGTACTGGCGCGGCGAACAGCCGGTGGGGCAGCGGTTGAAGTTCGGCGGTCTGCGTTGGCGGGCCATCATTGGAATAGTCGGCGACGTGCGCCACGAAGGGCTGGACGGCGAGTTGAAGCCGGAGATGTACGTGCCGTTCGCGCAGGCGCCGAATGTCGAAACCACGCCGACGATCGTCGTGCGGACGGCGACGGATCCCGCTGCGATAGCCTCGACGGTGCGCGCGTCCGTAGCGGAAACGGATGCTGCCGTTCCGGTCGATCGGGTCAGGACGCTCGACGCGTTCGTTTCGGCCTCGGTGGGTCAGCCACGCTTTCGCACGTGGCTGCTTGCGGCGCTCTCGCTGCTCGCGCTCGTGATGGCGCCGATCGGTCTCTACGGTGTCACCAACGACGCGGTCGTGCAGCGCACGCGCGAATTCGGCATCTGTCTTGCCGTCGGCGCCACGCCGGCGGACCTGATCAGGCTCGTGCTTTCACGCGCCGCACGGCTGCTGTTCACTGGACTCCTGCTCGGCCTGCTGACGTCGGTGGCGCTCACGAGGACCATGACCGGGCTGCTGTACGACGTCGCTCCGCTGGATCTGCAGACGTTTGCGATGGTGCCGGTGTTGCTGATCGCGATCGGGTTCGTCGCGAGCTACATCCCCGCGCGTCGCGCGTCGCGCATCGAGCCGGCGCTGGCGCTGCGGGCTGAGTAGACAGGCTCATCGCGCGGCCGGCGGTTCTCCGGATCATCGTGCTCAGCGACGTCGGCTGGTGATTCGTGTGGCGCTCGGCGGCGCCAGTGTCGCGCTTGTGCTGAAGACCGTGCGTCGTCCCACCGCGCCAGCGGCGCACTGACTGCGGGTCGAAGATTGGTGCCCGCGGCGCGATCTTGGAAAACGCTGTAAGTGATCGCGGTACATTAAGAGGTCTGACACAACTTCGTGCGATCCATGTGTCTTGGCCCTTAGTAAGCTGCTGATTCTTAAACTTGTAGGCAGAAAGCTAGGAGGTCGAATCCACTTCTGCGATAATCGAGTGCGGGCCGCTCGCAATTGGTTGATTCTAAAGCGGAGAGATGTCCGAGCGGTTGAAGGAGCACGCTTGGAAAGCGATCTCGGCGAGGCTTACCGAGCGACATCAAAACACTTCGTCGCGCAATCGATTCAACGACTTGCCGCTCGGAAATGCTCCTTGATGTGACAGCGTAAACCACAGTGTTTGTCGCTGCTTTTGACCTGACCTTACACAGTTTCTACACAGTTCCGATTCGGACTTATCGGCGTCCAGCAACGCACGATGGCTGTTCCGTTTGGCGTGCCCTGCCCGCATACGCGTTCTACAGTCGCTCGAAGTCCGGTAGCGGCCAGGACCGATCGAAGTAGGGCTCCGTCGGCCGGTAGAATCGGAAGTACGCGAACCAGTTCTTCCCGGGGACTGTGGGGATCCAGTTCTGCTCGAAGCCGGCCGGTGCCTTCGGCCCGCAATAGATATCCACCGAGCCGTCCTCATTCTTGCGGAGGTCCATGCGCGAGGATCGATCGGCGATCTGCTGCTCGTTCAAAATCAGCGCGCGCGTGTCGGCGTCGTACACGGTGACCGACCAGAACAGTTTGATCGGCGGATTGGGCGGGACGTGCAGCCGATACGAGCGGCCACCGTCCAGCCATTCGCCAGCCTTGTCCTTGTAGGCGCCTAAGTACGCTGAAGACGGGCCCGGCCGCTTGGGCGCCATCGCTGGCCCGGCGCCGACGGCCTCGTAGAACCAGGACGCGCGCTCGTCGAGCAGATTCCAGAAGTCCGTTGGGTTGTCGGCGTCGAGCTGCAGCGCGAAGTCCCAGTGCGCGTCGGCTCGATACCTGCCGCCCGAGAATCGCCGGTCCGCGGAGTTCGCCTTGGCCATCGCCTCGCCGACTAGCGCCGCCTCGGTCAGGATCTTCGTCTGCCGCGCATCCGGCGTGAACGGCTTGCCCTTTTCCAGGCCGAGCGGCCGCAACATCGCGTGGAAGAAGATGTCGCGCGCTTCGACTGGCTCACGCTGGATGACATCGTCGAGCCGCTGCCAATATTCCATGCCACGCGGAGGCGCGCCGCTCCAGGCGCGCGTGCCGACGTCGAAGATCTCCATCGGCGGCGGATTGCCACGCTGCGCGTACGGATACATCTTCAGATGCGCGAGTGTCTGCTTCGCACTCGCGGGATCTTCGTCAGTGAGGCGTGCGCCGAGAAAGATGTTGAAGGTCGGCGAGTGGCGCACGATATACCCACTGACGTCGTTGGGCTCCTTCTGTCCCGGTGCCAGCACGAGATAGGTACCGGGCGTTTCGCTCCCTGGAATCGTGATCTGCCAACCGTCGCTGATCCCGCCCTGGACACCCTGTGGCGGGATGATCATGATCAGTGGGCCGGACGAGAGGTCCGCGAATCCGAGGTAGTACGGAGTCGTCGCGTTCGCGGTCAGGATGCCGCGGCGGGCCTCGTACGACAGGACCGCGACGATCTGGCCGTTCCGCGCGCCAAGCCCGTTGAGGCCCCGCTGCCACGCGGTGAACGAGACGGCCGGCAGCGCCCAGAGATACGCCTGACAGGCGCGGTGAAAGTCGCGCTCGTCATAAAGCTTCTGCACCGTTGCATCAGTCGGGTACCCGTTGGCGAAGTCGTGGGTGAATTCGAGCGCGCCGATGCGCGTGTCGATCGTCTGTAGTCCGTCCTTGCTGGTCGTCATAGCACGCCTCAGGCTTTCTCGATATCGGGTAACCGCCACGTCTTCTTCTCGAACAGCGACTTCTCGGGACCGTAAAAGCGGAAGAGGACTTCGAACTCTCGGTCGGGACTCGTCGGCACCCAGTTCGACTCCTGCTTCGACGGGGCAGAGGGCCCAAAGTAGACGTCGACCGATCCATCGCCGCTGATCTGAAGGCCAGGGCTCTGCGACGAACGACTCGCGCGCGTCATGTTTCGGACAAGACCGTGCGTGGCGCGGTCGTAAACGGTTGCCGACCAGTACTGTCCCACCGGCACGCTGGGCGGCACGCGGAGGCGGTAGGTGCTGCCGCCATCGAACGGGCGACCCTCGTTGTCCTTGGTCGCCATCAAGTAGTACGAGCCCAACCCCGAATGCTTGGGACAGAAGAACGCCATGGCGTAGGTCGTTCCGCGGCGGTCGACTGGGTAGTGATTCGGGTCGGCGAATTACGATTGCATGCCGTCCATCAGTCCGGGTGCCGTTGGCAGTGCCCAGTGGCCGCCTTCGTAGAACGGCGGCACCAGGCTCGCTTCGTACTGCAGGTCGAGCCACTGACGCGCTTCCTGCGCCGCGCCATTCATGATCTCGCGTGTGGTCGGATCGGGATTGAACGTCTTACCCTTCTCGATGCCGAGCGTCCGCAGCGGGTCGATCATTGCGCGGTCGCGCTCCAGCCACGGCTGGCTTTCGACCATACGCGCCAGCGATTCGAAGAAGCGCACATCGTAATGAATCGTGGCGTCGAAGACGACGGCGGCTGCGTCGAGATAGGTCGTGGGCGGTGGGTTCGCCGCGGCAGACAGCGGATAGAACGCGATCCGCTTGCCGTATTCGTTGGTAATCGTCGCCCGTTTCGACCCCACCTTACACAGTTCTTACACAATTCAATTTGCGGTTAGCGCGTCTCAACGGCTGCGATTAGCCGACCGGCCGCGCCGCACGAAACAATCCGCGAGCCCTTCAAATTCTCAACGCCCCCGTTCGAATCCCTGACACCCAGCCAGCTCGTCCGCTCTGGGGACACCCATCCGTACTTGTATGAACGCAAGTTTGGGGCGGAACCTTACAAGCCGATACGCCTCCGCGATCGGCACCTCGAGGCGGTCGGGCGACACCCGACTCTCCCCGATCGCGGACCGCGATGGAGCCGCTACGGCTCGGCGTCCCAGAGCTTGCTGACGATTGACCAGCGCTCGCCAACCTTCAACAGGTGAAAGTGGTCGATCACGACACCGTGATGATCGCTTTCGCGCACCCTCGCCGTGGCGACGCGTCTCGTCATTTCGATGCCGATCGTCTCGCACGAGAACGGGTCGCCCGCAGCGGCCGGGGCAGGATTCGCCGCCACCCAGTTATAGAGCTCCGCGATGGGGCCGGCGATGAGGTCGTCGCCCAGATAGCCGCACAGGATCGCCTGCTCGTGGAAGGCGCGCTTCAGCGTCTCCACATCGCCCGTCCGCATTCCCTCTGCGTAGAACGTAATGGCCTCTCGAATGCCCTGTTCATCGAACGACGTCGTCATATCTCTCCTTGTGTCCATGAATCCGTTCACACCGCGTTCGGCAGGCGCATGCTGTCGAGCAGCGTTCTGACTCTTGGTTCGCCAGCCAGTTGCCGCAGCGGGTCGTCGTCGGCAGCACCGGCGATCTCTTGATCAAGGAACACCATCTCCCCGTTGCGTTCGGCGAAGGCGGCCTCGAGCCACTCGATCGCCGCCGTGGTGTTCCCGAGCCTGCTATAGATGCGTGCCAGGCAGATGGCTGGCACATAGTGCTGCCGCCGCAGGTCCACTAAGCGGTCGAGGATGGCGGTGGCCTCGTCGGTGGCACCAGCCAGGCTGCAGGCCGACGCAAGGTCGGCCACCACCACCTGATGACCGCCAAGCGACACGGCGCTCCGCAGCTGGCCGACCGCGGCCTGGTACTCGCCGGCGCTCAGATGAATGGCGCCCTGCAGCCAGTAGGCGCCGTAGAAATCCGGATCGTTCTCGATCATCTTCGCGGCCTGCTGCGACGCCTCGGCTGGCTGTCCGGCCGCGAAGTAGGTCCAGCCGACGTTCATGTTGATGAGCGGCGCGAGCGGGTCGAGCGCCAGCGCCTTCCGGCAGAGGGCCATGGCCTCATCCACGCGCCCGTCGAAGACGAGAAACAACGCGTAGTACGACAGCGCCTCGCCGTTGTTCGGGTTGAGCTCGATCGATCGGATGAACGCCCGCTCGTCGCCGCGCCAGTCCCAGTCGTAGAAGAACGTGACCATCGACAGCGAGAAATATGCGTCGGCAAGGCCGTCGTCGATGGCCAGCGCCTGCGCGTTGGCCGCCTTGCACTGTGGGATCACTCGTTCGGCCGGCAGGATGCCGAAAAAACACTGGCAGCCGCGAGACACCGCGATGCCGGCATAGGCCAGCGCGTAGTCTGGCTGGAGGGCGATCGCTTTCTCGAAGAACTCGATCGCGCGTTGCCAGCCATGCGCGGTGTACTTGTAGGAGTGGTGGCGGCCCTTCAGGAACAGTTCGTAGGCCTCGGCGTTGTCGGTGTAGCGCTTGAGCACCGCGGCACGTTCCTCGCCGAACAGCTTCAGCTTCAGGGCAGCGACAACCGCCAGGGAGATCTCGTCCTGCAGCTCGAAGACGTCGCGCATCTCGCGCTCGTAGCGTTCCGACCACACCTGATAGCCATCGGCGGCGTTGACGAGCTGCACGGAGATCCGTAGGCGATTGCCTGAGCGCCGGATGCTGCCGTCGAGCACGGCGGTGACACCGAGCGTTCTCGCGATGGTACCGACGTCGACGGTCTTGCCCTTGAACGCAAACGCGGACGTGCGCGCCGCCACCTTCAGCGCGTCGATCTTCGACAGGCCGTTCAGCAGTTCTTCGGCCAGGCCGTCGCAGAAGTGTTCGTTCTCAACGTCCGCGCTCATGTTGGCGAACGGCAGCACCGCGAGCGACGTCATGGCGCGCGGCGTGGCTGCTGACCCAACCGTCGCCAGCTGCGTTGGCGTCTCGGCGTGTTGGCGCGCGGCCGGCGCCGCGCGGCCGGCGTCGCCGCCGAGCGCCTGTTTCGCAGTGGTGAGGTCGAGCAGGAGCTCCGCCGCCGTCGCATACCGCTGCGCGCGGTCCTTCTGCAGCGCCCGGCTGACGATAGCGGCCACAGCCGGCGGCACCTTCATCAGCGGCGGCGGTTCGCGCGTCAGTACCGCGACGATGATATCCGTGGCGGTGCCGGCGGCAAACGGAGACGTGCCCGACAGCAATTCGTACAGCACCGCGCCAAAGCTGAAGAGATCGGTCTGGTGATCGACGTCCAGGCCGCGTGCTTGCTCGGGCGACATGTACTGCGGCGTGCCGATCAGGATTCCGCTGACGGTCCGCCCAGGCATCGCCGTCGCCGACGTGACATCCGCCTCGGCGGGCCTCGACAGGCGGGCGATGCCGAAGTCGAGCAACTTGACGAGCCCGGTCGTTCGGATCATCACGTTGTCGGGCTTGAGGTCGCGGTGGACGATGCCGGCGCGATGAGCCTCGGCGAGCGCCGACATCACCTGGATGCCGATGTCGATCGCCGTCGCGACGTCGGGCGGAGCGCTTCGGGTGACGTCGCGGAGCGTCCTGCCGTCCACGAATTCATAGGCGATGAAGTGCGTGCCCGCCGCGTCGCCGATGTCGTGAATCGTGATGATGTTCGGGTGATTCAGCGCCGACGCCGCCCTGGCTTCGCGGATGAATCGGGCCAGGCTGTCTTGGTCGTCGGCAAGGGCGGCCGGCAGAACCTTCAGCGCGACCCGGCGGCCGAGGCGGACGTCCTGAGCGAGATACACCTCGCCCATCCCGCCCTTGCCGAGGGGACTGATGACCTCGTAGTGCCCGAGTCGTGTACCCTGCCAGCCTCATGGGGTCTGGATCGGACCGACGCCGGTGAGTGACCGCGCCGCATGACGGGGGCCGCCAGACGGCACGATAAGCGTCACCGGCTTGCCAGCCGCCACGGTCACGCGCCATTCTCGCACGTCGCCGAGCCGCCGCACGGGGCGCTGGTCGCGTTCGGCGAAGGCGACTTGCGTTTGTAGTCGACCATCGACCGCGCGGAGAGCTGGAGGCACGGCATGAACTTCACGACGCCCACGAGCGCGAGACACGCCTTCGCCGCAACGATGATCGACGCCGCCGTGAACCGGCGGGACTGCCGCACTACCAAACGACAGTTCGAGCGTGCGGCACTGCGTCTCGCTTGCGCCCTCCTCGCGTTTGACGTCTCCGAAGTATGTAGACAGATTTCGGACAGCCTCGCGGCAGCATCGCTCCAGACGCTCCGAAGTGACCGATTGTGAATGGGTTGCCGGAGCACTCCTCAGGCGGCCGTGATCAGGTAGTTGCGAATTCCGTCCCTGACACCCAGCCAAGTTAGCTCCCGGGTCGGCACCTTTCATAACCCGCAAGATTCATCAAGATTTAATCGGTGTGATCGCCTGTTCGGGGACGGCAACGCGAAATTCTCAGCCCATTTTCGAATTGGTGACGGTTTCGTCTAACTCACTTTCGATCGGTGAGCGTCAGAACCTCACGTTCCTTGTCCACGACTCGTGAAACCCCTGCCACGTCGATGGACGCAGCGGGCGGCACTGAGGGCTTGGTCGCCAGTTCCAGGAAGGATCCGTTCTGGAGATCGAGCGCCGGCTTCCCGTTGCGTTCAACAACCGTCCCTCGCGCCTCGACGTGCGCATCCTTCGTTGGATAGCCGGACTGGCGAATGATCCGCCGCAGTTGAGGCAGCGTAATCGCGTTGCCGGGCTTGAGGCGAATGTCTGCGCTCGCCTTCTCGAGGGAGATGTCAACGGACTCAACGCCCTCGAGCTTCTTGATGGCCACGCTCACGGCGTGGGCACAGAACGTTCAATCCATTCCGAGCACGTTCAACTGCACTCGTCGCAGCTCGGCTGCCGCGATGGACGGCAACAGGAGTAGCAGGGCCGCCGTGGTCCGAGCGATCAGGTTCATGATCAGTGTCCCTTTCCCTTCGAGGGCCAGAAGAAGTACGTAAAATTGAGCCCGAAACGGAATCGTTCGTCCGGCTGCATCGGTCGATTGCGCTGATAAACCGGGAACAGCACGCCGCTTTCGATCGCGTAAGCCTTGTAGAGCAGCAGCATCGTCGGCCCGACCAACGCGATGCGGCCGCCGGTGTCGGACATCGGCTGACCGCCGTGGAGGGTTGAGCCCGTGATATCGCCAGCGGCCTCGATGAAGAAACGCAGATCAGGCTTCGGATAGTCCTTCCGCCACGCCGGTGGACGGTACCCATATACAAGACTGAACGACGCGACAGAACCAAGCTGATCGCCGTCGCGCTCCGCGTGATGGACATAGGTGGCTCCCGCCCAGACATAGTGCGACCGCGAGGCGTAGCCGCTGGTCAGCGAGAGAAGCCCGCCGGCGAGGTCGCGATTTCCCCACGTTGTGAATCGAGCGGCAGAAGGCCCCGACGTAGACGGTTGATTCGAGTCGGGCGCCTTCGCCGATTGGGCGCGTCTGAAAACGCCATCCGAGCAGCGACTCGAGGTCCGGGTTGCCGGACATCATCGCCATCATGCGTCCCGACGGCATTGCGTTCGAGTCGCTCAGCGGGATTGGTAGAGAGCGGGAGATCTGCAACTTTTCAGTGATGCCAAAGCTGATCATGCTTCGCAGGAGTGCGCTCGTGTCGGCGGGCCCGTCCATGACCTGGCCCATCCACGCTTGATCAAAGGACCATCCTCCTTTGCCCAGCGTCGGCGTGGCGGC
>JBKPCD010000005.1:0-13334 GCA_046727175.1 Acidobacteriota bacterium
GCAATCGTGACGCTTGCCGGGCGTTTGCTTTCGCTTGGCCTGGCAGATCTCAGGGGGAACGCCGGAATCAGTTTCGACGACGGCGCTTGGATTGGCAGCGCCTTCAATGTCGCCCTCATGTTCATCGGGCCCTTCACCGTCTACTTGGGAGCGATCCTGGGGCCGCGCCGGGTTCTGCTGGTGTGCGCCACGGTGTTTACTGTCGTCTCAGCCTGTCTCCCGGTGGTTCACAACTACAGCTTGTTGATCGTCCTGGTCGCGATTACCGGCTTGAGCTCGGGCACGTTCTATCCGTTGACGCTCACTTTTGCGCTTCGCAACATTCCGCTTCGCTATCTTGCTCTCACGCTCGGCCTGTATGCGACGTTCATCGAGGGCGCGGTGAACTTTGCACCTGGACTCTACGGTTGGTATCGGGACCATCTTTCGTGGCAATGGATGTTCTGGACCTCGGCGGTCATCACGCCCGCCATGATGGCCTGTGTGTATTACGGAATCCCGGAATCGCCGAAGCGCCGACGATCCGGACCCCCACCGAGTTTCGTCGGGTTTTTCTACGCCAGCGCCGGCTTCGCCCTCGTGTTTGCCGCGCTCGATCAGGGACAGAGACTCGACTGGTGGCGCTCCGGCCTGTTCACGGGTCTCTTCACAGCCGGGACATTCCTGTTGCTCTGTAGTGTGGCTCGTCGCTTGCGCAGCCCGAATCCGCTCGTTGACTTGCCCTATGTCCGCAGCTGGAACACGGTTCTCCTGGGAATCGCACTCTTCGCGTTTCGCTTCGCACTGCTCGCGACCGTTCTCATCATTCCGCAATCGCTTTCTGTGCGCGGCTTTGATGCGTCGCATTTTGCACCGGCCGTCATGTGGACCGCCGTGCCGGACGTAGTCCTGGCATTCATTGCTGCCCACCTGTTGAACAAGGGCATGGATTCGCGCCTGCTGATGGCCATCGGATTTGCCGCGATTGCGTTTGCCTGCGTCGTGAACGCGAATTTCACCAGCGCGTGGTCCGCCGAGAACTACTTCCGGTCGGAACTGCTCATGGCGGTCGGGCAATCGTTCGCCTTGATCGGGTTGGTCTCGACGATCGTGTTGCAAGCCGCCTTCTCAGGGGGCATGGCCTCGCCGTTTCGGGTCCTCACCTTCTCCGCGTTCTTCCATACCGTGCGCTTGTTCGGTGGTCAGATTGGCGTCGTGTGGATGGTTCACTTCATTGCCGAGCGAGAGAAGCTTCACTCGTACTTGCTGGGGCTGCAGGTGCAGGCGGGTGACTGGGTTACCGAGCAGACCTTGAGAGGGCTGACGGCAGGTTTGTCGGCGAAGTCGAGTGGCATCGCGGCTGCGTCCGGGCGGGCCGTCGCGATCGTGGACGGCAAGCTGCGTCTGGAAGCCTTCACGTTGACGTTCATCGATGGCTTTCACCTCATTGCCTGGACCTGCGTATTCACGCTGGCGTTGATCGCGTTGCTGCACAGGTTTCCGCTCAGTCTCGGTGACCTCGCTTTTCCGAGGCCGAGCGTCAATGCAGCCCGAAAGGACTGACCATGTATACCCGCGTCGCGCTGATGGTCATCATTCCGTGCGTGGTCAGCACCGTTGCGTTGGCGCAGCCGACGGGCTCGCCGCCGCCGCCGCGCGTGATTACACTCCAAGAGGCCGTGAAACTGGCTCTGGAGCACAATCACGCTGTTAGAATCGCCGCGCTCAAGGTCGAAGAACAGGAGCACACGAAAGCGGTCGCGAGAAGTGCGTACTTTCCGGCGGTGCGTAACGACACCAACTTCGTTCGCGTCACCGACACTCAGCTCATTGAGATTCCGGCCGGTGGACTCGGCGTCGCGGGAAGCACTCTCGTTCCCGCCCAGCCATTGATCCTCAATCAGGGGGGCCTGGGTTTCGCCAGCAGCGGAACCGGTCTTACCCAACCGCTCACGCAGTTGTTGAAGATCAAGGCCGCCAATGATGTCGCGCGTGCGGAGGTCGATGCCACTCGCGGCAAGGCCCGCGGGATAGCGAACGAGATCGCCCTCAAAGTCCACCAGGTCTACTACAAGATCCTGGTTGCTGAAGCGCGTCGCAGCGCCGTCGTGGCGAAAATCGAGGCGTCAGAAGACCTGCAGCGCGAGCGCGTGCAACAGGTCAAGTATGGCAGTGCCCTCGACGCGGATCTGATCGAGAGCCGGGCACAATCGCTCCAAGCGAAACAGGAGCTCTTGAGTACCGATCTGCAGCTCTCCGATCTGCAGATCCAGTTCAACGATGTCATCGGCCTGCCCCTGGGAACGGCGGTGTCGCTCGATCCGACGGTCACCATTGCCCCACTTGATAGCTGCGGACGGGAAGAGTGCGTCAAGATCGCATTGGAATCCCACCCGGAGGTCGCAGAGGCTCGCGCGGCTGTTGAGAAGGCGGAATCAGCCGTGCGCCTGGCACGGTACGAGTTCGTGCCTGATGTGGAGGCGTACGCACGCTACTCCTTCCAGAACAACGTGCCCTTCTTCGCGAGCCACTTCGCAACGGTGGGTATTCATCTCAGTTACGACCTGTTCGATGGCGGCAGGAAGCGCGCGGCTCTCGGGACGCGTCGCGCGCAGCTCGCGCAAGCCAAGGAGAATCTGGCCCGCGTGAGTGACGAGGTCGAGCTGCGGGTCCATACGGCTTACAACAAAGTGGAACGGACGCGGCAGATGGTGGCGGTATCGCAAGAACTGTTGGCACTGCGTGGGGAGTCGCGCCGAGTCGCAGCGGAGCAATTGACACACGGAGCCGTTCTCCGCTCGCTCGCCAGGGCGTCTCTGGCCCAGGAGCTCGAGGCGAAAGCACTCCTCCTGCAGTCGCGACTGGACTACGTCGAGGCGGCCGCAGAAATGGATGAAGCCATCGGCCGAACGCCTCGGTAGGGGGAGTTAAGGCAGACGCACACCCGCCGGTCGAATGCAGCTCATGACAGCGCGCGCCATTGTGACATCTTCGCGCGTGGTCAGCACGAGGATCCGGCCGGGCGATGTCCGGGTCCCCATCATCCTTCGAGCGGCGTGAACCCCATCGAGGTGTCGACGGACGTGCCGTCTCTGGTCGCCGTCACTGACGCACCGTTCCCGAGATGAGCAATGACCACATTGAGATCGCCCGACGAGCGGCCGAGCAGTTCAGCGGCGCGTTGCGCGCAGTACGCGTGACTGAGGCCGTGAAATCCGAACCGCCGAAGTCCCCAGCGCTCGCTCCATTCGAAGGGCAGCGGGTAGGTTCGGGCCGCCGGTGACAGTGTCGTGTGGAAGGCGGTGTCGAAGACCGCCACGTGCGGAACGTCGGGTAGCGCCTCCATCGCGGCGTCGATCGTGTCGAGGCTCGGTGGGTTGTGGAGAGGCGCCAGGGTCGATAACTCGCTCAGCGCGGCCCGCACGTCGGGAGTGATTCGGACGGGTTCGGTGAAGCGCGTCCCGCCATGAACCACGCGGTGCGCGACGGCCTCGATGGTAACGTCTTCCATCTTCGACTGTGTAGACGATCGCGTATCTGCAACGATGCGCCGCACCGCCGCGTCAAGCTCCTGCCGCCGTTCGTCGGCCTCGCGTTCGCGAGACCCCAGTTCGATCGCTCCGTCAGTCAAGACACGGTGATTGTCCGGATCGATGAGGCCGAACTTCAGGCTGCTCGAGCCCGCGTTCAGAATCAGCAGGGCCATGAATCAGAAGTCAGCAGCCGTATCGGTCCGCGATGTCCGTTCCGTGGGCGATCCGCCGCCCCAGCGCCAGTTCTGCACGTCGGGCATGTCTTCGCCATGAGTCGCGACATAGCGTTTGTGTTCGACGAGTCGATCGTTCATCAGCTGTCCGACGTGACCGGCTCGCGCCTCCAGGCCCGGCACGCGTCTGATGACATCCTTCACGAGATGGAAGCGATCCAGGTCGTTGAGCACCACCATGTCGAAGGGTGTTGTCGTCGTCCCCTCTTCCTTGTAGCCCCGCACGTGCAGGTTGTCGTGATTATGTCGCCGGTAGGTGAGTCGGTGGATCAGCCACGGGTAGCCGTGGAACGCGAAGATGACGGGCGTGTCGACGGTGAAGATCGTGTCGAACTCTGCATGCGAGAGTCCGTGCGGATGTTCCTCGGCCGGCTGCAGCTTCATGAGGTTGACGACGTTGACGACCCGTACCTTCAGATCTGGCAAGAACTGCCGTAGCAGGTCGACGGCAGCCAGCGTCTCTAACGTGGGGACGTCACCGCAGCAGGCCATGACGACATCGGGTTCCTCCCCGCGAGTGTTGCTTGCCCATTCCCAAACGCCGGCACCAGCGCTGCAGTGCGCGAGAGCCTGGTCCATGGTGAGCCACTGCGGCGCGGGCTGCTTGCCGGCGACCACCACGTTGACGTAGTTGCGACTCCGCAGGCAGTGGTCGGTGACACTCAGCAGGCAATTGGCGTCGGGTGGAAGGTAAATGCGGATCACCTCGGCCTTCTTGTTGACGACATGGTCGATGAAGCCGGGGTCTTGATGGCTGAAGCCATTGTGATCCTGTCGCCAGACATGGCTCGAGAGCAGATAGTTGAGCGACGCGATCGGTCGGCGCCACGGGATGTCGCTGCAGACCTTCAACCACTTCGCGTGCTGATTGAACATCGAGTCGACGATGTGGATGAAGGCTTCGTAGCAGGAGAAGAACCCGTGCCGGCCGGTGAGGAGGTAGCCCTCGAGCCACCCTTGACATTGGTGCTCGGACAGCATCTCCATCACGCGCCCGTCGGGTCCGAGGTGATCGTCGTCGGAACGACGCTCGGCTAACCATGCCCGGTTCGTGACGTCGAAGACGTCCTGCCATCGGTTGGAGTTGAGCTCGTCCGGGCTGAAGAGACGAAAATTGCGCGCCGCGAGGTTCTCTTTGATCACATCACGCAGGAACCTGCCCATCACACGCGTGGCCTCGGCGTCCGTGGCGCCGGGCGCAGGAACGTCCACCGCGTAGTGTCGAAAGTCGGGGACCTTCAGATCCTCGAGCACCAGACCGCCGTTCGTGTGCGGGTTGGCGCTCATGCGCCGCTCGCCCTTCGGGGCCAGGTCGGCCAGTTCGGCATGCAGGCGCCCGTTCGCGTCGAAGAGCTCGTCGGGCCGATAGCTTTCCATCCACTCCTGGAGGATGCCGATGTGCGCTGGATTGTCGCGCACCTCGCCCATCGGGACCTGATGCGACCGCCAGTAGCCTTCGGTCTTCTTTCCGTCGACCTCCTTTGGACCCGTCCACCCCTTCGGTGAGACGAGGAGGATCATCGGCCATCGCGGGCGGACTGGGGCGTCGTTGGCGCGCGCCATTTGCTGGATGGACCGAATCTCCTCGACCACCGTGTCGAGCGTGGCGGCCATCAACTGATGCATCGCGAGCGGATCGTCGCCCTCGACGAAGTACGGCGTGTGTCCGTAGCCGCGGAGTAACTGCTCCAGTTCGTCGCGGCTGATGCGCGCCAGCACGGTGGGGCTGGCAATCTTGTAACCGTTCAAGTGAAGGATCGGGAGAACGGCCCCATCCGTTGCGGGGTTGAGAAACTTGTTCGAGTGCCAGCTCGTCGCGAGCGGTCCCGTTTCGGCCTCGCCGTCGCCGACGACACAGGCGACCAGCAGATCGGGGTTGTCGAACGCGGCGCCGTAGGCATGCGACAACGAGTACCCGAGCTCGCCGCCTTCGTGGATCGATCCAGGCGTTTCAGGGGCGACGTGACTCGGGATCCCCAATGGAAACGAGAACTGCGTGAAGAGGCGCTTCAGGCCCGCTTCGTCCTGCGAGACGTGCGGGTAGATCTCGCTGTAGCTGCCTTCGAGATAGGCATTGGCGACAAGCGCCGGGCCGCCGTGACCTGGTCCCGTGATGTACAGCGCGGAAAGGTCGTATTTCTTGATGACGCGGTTCAGGTGAACGTAAATGAAGTTGAGCCCCGGCGTGGTGCCCCAGTGTCCGAGCAGCCGCGGCTTGATGTGCTCGCGCGCGAGGGGCGCCCTCAGCAGGGGATTGCCGAGCAGATAGATCTGTCCGACGGATAGATAGTTGGCCGCCCGCCAGTACGCGTCCATCTTTCTGAGCTCGTCGGCGTCCAACACGGCCTGCTCGATCGGTTTCTGAGTCGAGCCTGATCTCGTCTCCTCGGGAGTCAGCGTTCGGGGCATCGCCTGCTCTCCTGTCGTTCACTCACGCATGTACGTCCGCATCGCCGAGCGACCAATCAGAAAGATTTCGTGAACGTCGCGGCCGCCACTCAGCTCTCGGTTGCACGAAGAATACCCGGATCCTGTGACGGCGTCGTGATGTTCGAAGAGGACAGTCCCAGAGCACAGCCGTAGCACAATGCCCGACAACGTGTCGCAGCCCGTTCTGGTCTGTCCGGTCCAAACAGGACCGCACGCACCCTGTGACTCCGCAAGTCTCCCGAGCCGGCCGCGCATGCCGCCGTTTCGTCCTCGCCGATGAAGGCAACCACCGCGCCAGGTCCGGTACATCGCCATCGGCGCAAAAACTCGCAGTCGTATGTCGCGGCACGCACACGGATGCGTGACTCCATGCACCGGATGTGTGTCCACAGGCACCGCTTCCCACGCCTTCCATCGGTAAGGCGGTCGTCAAGCGATCTAATGGGCCTCAAGACTGTTTTCGGCGGCTCGCGCCGGCTGGCGCGACTGTTGCCCGACCTGCATTCGAACTTCGGGAGAGGCTGCAACGATGTCTCAACAGATGGTCGGCGCCGTCATCGACAGATTGCTGACCGACGAAGGCCTGCGGGTTCGATTCGTCTTCGATCGAATCGAGACTCTCGCGGAACTCAGCCTCCGAGGCTTCGACTTGACATCAGCCGAAGTCGATTTGTTCTATCGAACGGACGCACGTCTGTGGTTCTGGGGCGAGACGTTCGTCGGTGCTCTGGAGCATTGACAAAGCGGCCGACGGCGCAGCGGCCTCGGCCTGTGAATTGCCGACCCGGACGTCTGTAGGTCAGTGACGGCGCGAACATCAAGCGGTCAAATTTGAAGGAGAGAAACATGGGCCAACTCGTCGACGAAATCATCACGCTTATCGCACTTGGCGATAGTCGACATCCGAACGATCAGTGAGGACGCCGAGGTCGAGGTATGGGCCGCCCACGATTTCCCAGCCGTTGTGACTGTAGACATGGACACGGATTCTGAAGGTACGAATCGGCGCAAGTTGTTGTCGTCCGTTCTGACGACGGACGATTTCAGGCCTGCTGCAGCGCTGGTCCGGGCAGAGTTCGGCGCCCGATCACACCGCGGTCGGGTACGCGAGGAAAACGACGATCATTATCTCGTCCTCCGACTCGCACGACACCAGGAGACGCTCCTGACGAGCCTTCCGCGCATCGATGTTCCGAGCGGCTTTGACGAACACGCGTATGGGGCCGTAGTGGCCGATGGGATCGGTCGTGCCGGCACCGGTTCCGTGGCAGCGAGGCTCGCCATCAGCACGCTCGCTCATCTCGCGCTGCGCTTTGGACAATGGAACATGCGAATCGATGCACGGATCGCGTCGGAGGTCATTGAACGCTCCGAATGGTTCTACCGCCGGACTCATGAAACCGTCCTGCAGCGGAGCAACGACGACGCCGAACTCGCCGGGATGGCCGCAACACTGACTGGCATCTACAGCGCTGGGTCTGATTTGTTCGTGGCGCACGTGGGCCATTCCCGTTGTTATCTTTTCAGAGAGGGCTCGCTCGTCCAACTGACACTCGATCAGACTCTGCGCGAACGCCTCGCGACCTCCTCACATCCGACTCCAGTCGGCCAGGCGATAGAAGACGTTCAGCACATCTTGACGCACGTGGTTGGCGCGGGCCGCAACGGTCCCGGGGTGATCGTCGAACATTTTCGGCTCGCTGATGACGACTCTCTGCTGTTGTGCACGAACGGACTGACGGATGTGGTGCCTGACGACGCAATCGCTGACGTCCTCGCCTCGCGGCGGACGCAGGTCGAGCAATGTGACGTTCTCGTAGACATGGCTCTCGCGAATGGTGCGGAAGACAATGTGACGGTCGTGCTCGCGAATTATCAGGTCCCTGATCTCCAGGAAGACCTCGAAGAACATCCACGTTCACGGACGCATACCGCTTGACCAACGTTGCTGACGCCATGCGCGCCGCCGCACTCGCCGTGGCGACGCTGATTCCGATCGTCAACCCGCTGGGATCGGCGCCGATTTTTCTGTCGATGTCGGCCGACTTGCCGACGGTCGCCCGAAGACAATTGCCTCGTCAGGTCGCCTGGAATTCGTTCTTGTTGCTCGCCGCCGCGATGCTCGTCGGCTCACACATCCTGGAGTGGTTCGGCATCTCGGTGCCGATCGTCCGCGTCGGCGGAGGTCTCCTCGTGGTCGCGAGCGGTTGGCGCTTTCTCAACGCAAACGATGTTGGTGCCGGACCCACGCCGGCCGTTGCGGACGCCTGGAGCCGAGAGGCTGCGCGTCGAGCATTCTATCCGCTGACCTTTCCGCTCACCGTCGGCCCGGGTTCGATATCGACGGCCATTACCTTGGGCGCAAGCATATCGAGCCGTCCGAACGCGAGCGTCGCCGACGTGGTCACCACGCTCTGTGGCGTCGCGATCGTCGCCGTCTCTGTTTCAGTGAGCTACCGCTTCGCCGGCCGGCTCATTGCGCTGCTTGGCGACGGCGGTGCGGCAGTTTTCGTTCGGCTCACGGCATTCATCCTTCTCTGCGTCGGCGTCGGCATGATGTGGGGAGGACTGGCGGAACTACTTCATGCGCTGATGACATCACCCTGATCGGTGTGAAAGAACGGGAGGGGCTTTTGGATTTGGCTGAAGTGAGGCGGATCGCCGAGGAGGTCGCGACTCGATCCAGTCAAACGTTGCGAGTTCAATGCATTGCGCCGCAGTCATCATGTGAGATAACGATGGCGATGCGAAATCTGCAGCCATGTCGACGTGGTTGGAGGTATCTCCTGCCGATGTGCGCTGTCGCGATCGGATGCACGGCATGCGCGGCCCCATTTCAACGTGTGCCCGCCTCCCCCACTCGGACGCCCGACACGAGTGTCGCGGTGCGGCACGGCACGGGCGTGGGTCGGCCAACAGTGGGCGTCGCATTCGGCGGCGGGAGCGCGCGCGGCATCGCGCACGTCGGCGTGATTCGATGGCTGGAGGAGCACCGGATTCCCATTGACATCGCCGCCGGCACGAGCATGGGCGGGCTGGTCGGCGGGGCCTTCGCGAGCGGGATGGACGCACGCGAACTGGCGGCGTTCATCACCTCGCTGGACTGGGACCGCCTTTTTGACGCTTCCTCGTTCGCCTATAAGAACATCCGCCGCAAAGTCGACGCGCGGGCGTATCCCTCGCGACTCGAGTTTGGCCTGAGAGGCGGTATCGTGCCGCCGACGGCCCTGAACAGCGGCGAGTACGTGGAGCTGCTCTTCGACCGCATCGCCGCGCCCTACTTCGCACTCGACGACTTCGATGATCTGCCGACGCCGTTTCGAACCGTGGCCGTCGACATCCTATCTGCACAACCTGTGGTGATGCGTCGCGGGTCCCTGGCCGATGCCATGCGCGCCACGATGTCGCTTCCGTTGATCTTTCCTCCGGTGGAGCTGAACGGCCAGCTGCTGATTGACGGCGGCACGATGAACAACGTACCCGCTGACATCGTCAAGAGCATGGGGGCGGATCGAGTCGTTGCCGTGAACGTCGGCGACCTGTCCAATCGCGAAGGCGTGAGCTACACGATGTTCGGTTTGGCGAACAGCACGCTCGACGCGATGATGCGGGCTTCGACGAAGCGCGCGCTCGCAGCGGCGGATGTGGTCGTGAGTGTGCCGCTCGGCAAATACGGATCGCTCGATTGGCGGCGCGCCGACGAGTTGATCGAGGAAGGTTATCGGGCCGCCGAGGCCATGCGCGATCAGCTGCTGCCGCTCGCGGTCAGCGAATCGGACTTCGACGCGTGGCGGCGCGCTCGTCAGGCACGCCGACGAACCGAGCTGCCGGCGCCGGCTTTCATCGACCTCGATGGATTCGCCGCAAATGACGAGAAGCGATTGAATATCCTGCTCGCCCCTTACGTTGGCACTCCGCTCGATGTTGCCGCTGTCGAGCGTGACATCGCCATGGTGGCCGGTCTGGATCGCTATCAGACGGTCACGTGGCGGCTGACCCGCGACGCCGCCGGCCGAGCCGGTTTGCGGGTGCACGGGCGAGTCAAGTCCTACGCGCCACCCTTCTTGATGCTTGGAGTAAACCTGGAGAACACGACATCGACCGACTTCCGCATCACCGCAACGGCGCGCTATCTGACCTTCGACGTCGTGGGCTCGGGGTCGGAGCTTCGACTCGACGGCACGATCGGGTCAGACCCAGGCTTCGGAGTTGAATTGTACCGGCCGATTGGTTCATCGCCTCTCTTCCTCGCGCCATATGCGGGTCTCGGCCGCGCGACCTTCAACCTGATTCGTGAGGATGCGGTGATTGCGCGCTACCAACAAACGATCGCACGCGTGGGCCTGAACGCCGGGGTCAATCTGGGGGCGCGAAGCGATGTGCGAATCGGTGCCTATGTGGGACGGAGTTCGGCCTCGATCGCGGTGGGGGATCCTGGTTTCCCTGAGCTGCACGGAACGGAAACCGGGGCAGAACTGGTTTGGCGACTGGACACACAGGATAGTCCCGTCGTGCCGACAGCCGGCGTGCTGTCGCAGGTTCGGTTGCTGCGGATCTTCCGCGGTCCAAACGTGACGGTCGGCGGGCAGACGCTCGACTTCGACGCGTCGGTGACACAACTGTCCGGCACTGCGAGCCAGTTCTGGAGCGTTGGTCCGCGCAACCGGGTCTTCGCGTACGGCGGTCTCGGCACGTCGTTTCACGACACCCCGCTGCCGACCAATCAATTTGCCCTGGGCACGCCGTTCAGGCTCGGGGCGTACGACGTGGGCGAGCTCAGGGGCCCTCACTATTACGTTTTAACAGGAGGGTACTTGAGGCGCGTCGGTCGGCTCCCGGATTTCATGGGCGGGCCGGTCTTTGCGGGAGGCTGGCTCGAAAACGGTGATGCGTTCGACCAGTGGCGGCTCGCCGGCTGGAGATCAAATGCGGGTGTTGGGCTCGTGATGGACACAATCGTTGGACCGGTCGTTCTCGCGGGCTCGTGGAGTTTCGACGGACAGTGGCGCACCTACTTCGGTGTGGGGCGCACGTTTCGTTGAGCCTGTGAGCCAGCGATATAGAAGCTGCTGGTGCCCCGCCGAGCGTTGTGCAACTTCGTGACGCCATTCGGAAGGCGGAGGGGTTATTGATCGCCACCCCCGAATACAACCACGGCGTTCCAGGCGTGCTGAAGAACACGATCGACTGGCTGTCGAGGCCGCCACGCGACAGCGCATTGAACGGCAAAGTCGCAGCGGTTATGGGAGCGTCGCCCGGCATGACCGGAACCGCGCGCGGCCAGTCGCAATTGCGGCAGGCATTTGTATTCACCAATACGTACGCACTCCTGCAACCGGAGATTCTCGTCGGACACGCGCACGAGAAATTCGACGCCGACGGTCGCCTCGTGCACCAGGCGACGCGGGATTTCCTCGCGACGTTTCTCCAGCGCTTTGCCGAACTGATCGCGCGCCTCACGTCATAGCTGCGTACGTCTTGTCCACCACGAGCACGCAAAGATTGCGGGGCGCAGGTCGATGGCCTCAGTAAGTTAGGGCGCTGTGAGCGTCGTCGGTGTCCGGTGCTTCGACGGGCCGAGTCTCGAGCGCGTATTTGCGAAGCCGGCCGTACAGCTGCGTCCGCGAGATCCCCAGCCTTCGTGACGCCTCCACCTTGTTGCCGTTGGCGTCTCGCATCACGCGCTCAATGGTGCGCCGCTCGAGGACTTCGAGCTCGGTGCTGTCGCCCTGCGCCGGCGATGCCGACCGCAGCGACAGATCCTCGGGACAAATCGCCTCGCCCTCGCACAGGATGGTCGCCCGCTCGAGGACGTTGCGCAGCTCGCGGACGTTGCCGGGCCAGTCGTGGTGGAGCAGTGCGTCCATGGCTTCGGACGTGATGTCGAGGCCGCGACCGGCCGTGGGATCGAACTCGCGAAGAAAGCCGAGCACGAGTGCAGGAATATCCGCGCGCCGCTGGCGGAGCGGCGGAATGTAGATCTCAAACACGTTCAGTCGATAGTAGAGGTCGGCGCGGAGCTGGCCCCGTGCCACAGCATCATGCAGGTCCCGGTTGGTGGCCGCGATCACGCGCACGTTGGCTCTCACCGGGCGCGTGCCACCCAGGCGCACGAACTCACGCTCCTGCAGCACGCGCAGGAACTTCGCCTGGGCGGCGGGCGTCAGCTCGGTGACTTCGTCGAGAAACAGCACACCGCCCGACGCCAGCTCAATCTGACCGGGCTTGGCCTGCTGCGCGCCGGTGAAGGCGCCGCGCTCGAATCCGAACAGCTCCGATTCGAGCAGCTGCTCCGGCAGTGCTGCGCAATTGATCGCGACGAACGGCCCACGGCGCCGCGGCGAGCGGCTGTGGATGAACCGGGCCACGATTTCCTTGCCGGTCCCCGACTCGCCCTCGAGGCAGGTCGTCGCTTCGGTGGCAGCGACGCGCGCGGCGCGCATCAGCACGTCCTGCCAGGCGACCGATGTGCCGAACACGCCTTCCGGCACACCGCCGTCGTCGATCAGCGAGATGCTACGTCGGTCAGCGTGCGAGCACTGACCGTCGAGGAAGTGAGTCCGCGGGAACGCTCGTGCGACATGGACCTCCATACACGCTCCTTCGTCAGACAGGCCATAGAGCGACCGAGACACTGGAGCCGCAGATCTCAATCATCGGTGACTCCTTGGTCATGTCCCTGGTTCAGAAGAGTCCGGGGTGTTTGTGCGCGCTCTCGGTCAACCCATTCCCGGATGTACGGCGGACAGTTCCTGAGTGGGATGCCCCGACCTTCGCTGAAGACCAGGAGATTGACGGCAGCGCGGTCGACCACGCCGACCTCCTCGAGATCGATGGCGACGGCTCCCCCTTCCTGATCGATCGCGGCACGAAGAACGTCCACGTCGTCACAAGTGATTCGCCCGCTGATGCGCAAGGCCACAAGGCCCGTTTCAATCACGAGTCGGTCGATTCGGCAGGCCATGGTGGCTTGACCGCCTGACAGCAAACCGAGCGCCACTCGCAAACCATTGGAAAACCAAAACAAATACGGTCCGCTTCAACGCACTGGTTGGCGAATCTGTCGAATCTGGCGAATGTGGCGAATCTGGCGGTTCGGAGGGGGGGTCAGCGGAACTTGAATCGACTCTTGTCGATCTTCAAGGCTTTGATCCTGTGC
>JBKPCD010000006.1:0-13997 GCA_046727175.1 Acidobacteriota bacterium
GCAGCCGGCGTGCTGTTCTACACGGCCCGTGACGGCGACAATTATATGAAGCTGCAGCTCCATCGCGTCGGTCTCGACGGAAAGGGGGAGGTGCGGCTGACAGACCCGGCATTCCATCACACGATCGCCGGCTGCATGCAAGGTGCGGGGGGGCGGGCCGGCGGGCGCGGCGGACTTGGAGCTGCGGGCGGCGGCTGCGGCATTTCGCCGGACAACGGATACTTCGTGGACGTGTACCAGATGCACGACGTCCCGCCGGCGACGCGCCTCGTCGATGCCGCCGGCAAGGTCGTCGCCGATCTCGCGCACAGCGATCTCGCCAAGTACAACGAGCTTGGTTTCAAAAAGGCGGAGATGTTCACGTATCCCGCAGCGGACGGCATGACGCCGCTGCATGGGCTGATTCAGTTTCCGTCCAACTTCGATCCATCACGAAAGTATCCGGCGCTCGTCTCCGTTTACGGCGGGCCGGCATCGGCGAGCAACACCGCTCGCGAGACCTTCATCGCGCCGAACGCCACGGCGGAGTACGGATTCCTCGTGTTGAATCTCGATACGCGCAGCACTTCGGGTCAGGGCAAACGACTGCTCGACAGCACGTACCTGAAGCTCGGTCAGGTCGAGATCGACGACATGGCGCAAGGCGTGAAGGCGCTCTGGAATCGTCCGTACTTCGACAAGAATCGTGTCGGCGTTTACGGGACGTCGTACGGCGGCTATTCGGCCGTCATGTCAATCCTTCGCTATCCCGACGTGTACGCGGCCGCATCGGCATCGTCGCCCGTCACCGCGTGGTATCACTACGACAGCATCTACACGGAGCGGTACATGTGGATCCCGCAGGAGAACAACGACGGCTACGAGAAGGGCAGCGCGATGACGTACGCGAAGGATCTCAAGGGCCGACTGATGCTCTATTACGGTACCGCGGACAACAACGTGCATCCGTCGAACATGATGCAATTGATCAAGGCCCTGCAGGATGCGGGCAAAAGCTTCGAGGTGCAGGTCGGCCCCGACCGTGGCCACAGCGGGATCAATCCAGAACGCATGATGGAGTTCTTCATCGAGAATCTCGTCATGCGGCCAGGCGCGGTGGCGATGACATCGCAAGCGCGTAAATAAATGGACAAGGGAAAAGGGAGAAGGAAAAGGAGATTTCTTCCTTTGTCCCTTTTGCCTTTTCCCTTTCCTTATAGGTCCATTTGACTGATTGATTTGGATCTCCGGCCTTCTCCCGATATCGTGAGGGCCCGGCTCTCACTGGAGCGGAACCACTATGCCAGCACGCGTGCCCTGTCCGAGGTGTCTGTCCCTCGCCATCGTCCTGCTGGCGCTCGCCGCGACCGTGGCCGCGCAGCGTGACGGCTTCACGCCGACGCAGAACACTACGGTGGAGCCACTGCGCTTCCGCTACATGGGCCCCCCTTCTGCCGGGCGGATCTCTGCGGCCGCCGGCATACCGGGTGACACGCGAACGTACTACGCGGGCGCGGCGTCGGGTGGCGTCTGGAAGACGACTGATGGCGGCCAAACGTTCGCGCCGATTTTCGATGCGCAGCCGGTGCAAGCGATCGGAGCGCTCGCCGTCGCTCTTTCCGATCCGAACATCGTCTGGGCGGGTACCGGGGAGGCGTGGGCCATCCGTCCAAGCGACGTCATGGGTGATGGCATCTACAAGTCCACGGACGCCGGCGCGACGTGGAAGAAGAGCGGGCTGCCCGAAAGCGGACGCATCGGCAAGATCGTCATCCACCCGACGAACCCGCAGATCGTGTTCGCGTGCGTCCTTGGACGCGCGACCGGTCCGCAGCAGGAGCGCGGCGTTTTTCGCACGACCAACGGCGGTGACACGTGGGATCGGGTGCTCTTCGTGAACGCTGACACGGGCTGCTCGGGTCTGTCCATGGACCCGAACGATCCGAACGTCCTCATCGCCGGCACCTGGCAGGTCGTCATGCACACGTGGGGAATGTTCAGCGGAGGCGAGGGCAGCGGCGTGTATCTCTCGAGAGACGGCGGCGCGACGTGGAAGAAAGCCGAACACCCCGGATTGCCCAAGCCGCCCGTCGGCAAGATCGACGTCGCCATCGCGCCATCCGACAGCAAGCGCATGTACGCGTTGATCCAGACGGCAAATCAAGGGTCGTTGTGGCGTTCCGACGATGCCGGCGTGTCCTGGAAGGCCGTGAGCTGGGATCGAAGACTCATCGGCCGAGCGGGCTATTACATCCGTGTCGCCGTGAATCCTGCGAACGCCGATGAAGTTCTCGTGGCTAACAGCACGTTCCATCGCTCGACGGATGGCGGAGTGACGTTTCCCCTCCAGGGTGGCGGGTGCGGCGATTGCCACGACATCTGGATGGACCCGAAAAACGCGGATCACTGGATTGCCACCGGCGACGGCGGCATGGGCATCACGACGAACCACGGCGAGAACTTCACCAGCATCTCCCTGCCGATCGGGCAGATGTACCACGTGGCCACCGACAACCGCGTGCCGTACTGGATCTACAGCAATCGTCAGGACGACGGGACCATGCGCGGCCCGAGCAATTCGCCAGTGCCCGTGCCGAATGTCCGGTCGTATGCCCCGGAAGCGCCGACGGCAGGTGGTGGTCGCGGCGGTCGAGGTGGCGGACGCGGCGGCGGCCGAGGGGGTGTCGGCGGCGGCACACCATGGGATCAGGGGATCGGCGGTTGCGAGTCCGGCTTCACGCTCCCCGACCTCTCGAATCCTGACATCGTCTGGGCCAGCTGTTACGGGAACGAAGTAACGCGCTACGACGCGCACACCGGCCGCGCGCGATCGGTGAGTCCCTGGATTCACTCGCTCGATTCGGAGCCGACGAAGACGAAGTACCGCTGTCACTGGACGCCGCCGCTCGCGATCGATCCGTTCGACACGAACACGATCTACTACGGCTGCCAGGTGATCTTCCGTACATCGAACGGCGGACAGTCCTGGGACGTCATCAGCCCGGACCTCTCGACGCAGGACCCGTCGCGGATTGTTTCCTCCGGCGGAGTCATCGGCGACAACCTCGGTCAGTTCTACGGCGAGCTCGTGTTCGCGATCGCGCCCTCGACGATCCAGAAAGGCCTCATCTGGGCCGGCACGAATGACGGGAAGATCTGGTACACCAAAGACGCGGGGAAGAACTGGTTCGATCTAACGAAGAACGTCGCGGGAATGGCCCCGTGGGGAACCGTTACACAGATTTCTCCATCCACGTTCGACGCCGGTACCGCATATGTCGCAGTCGACTATCACCTGATGGACAATCGCGACCCGTTCATCTTCAAGACGACCGACTTCGGTCAGACGTGGACGAAGATCAGCGACACGCTGCCGAAGGGGCATCCGCTCGCGTACGTGCTTTCGGTCACCGAGAATCCAAACCGGAAGGGAATGCTGTTCGCCGGCACCGGCAGCGCGTTCTATTACTCGATGGACGACGGGACGCGCTGGACGCAATTCAAGGAAGGACTTCCTGCAGCGCCAGTCACCTGGGTCACCGTTCAGAAGCACCACCATGATGTCGTCGTTTCGACGTACGGACGTGGGCTCTACATCCTCGGGGACATCACGAGGCTCGAACAAGACGGGCCGCCGCCCGGGACGGCCGCGTTCCTCTATGCGCCGCGTCCAGGGTTTCGCCAGGCGAGGAGCGGCGGTGCGGAATTTCTGTTTTCGCTCGAGGCGGCGCCACCCGACCCGGTCCGGTTCGAAATCCTCGACTCGGGCGGTGCCGTGATTCGTACCTTCACCGTGCCCATCTCACGCGCCGGGCTGAGTCGCGCAGCCTGGGATATGCGGTATGACGGGTCTCGTCAGGTCGCGCTCCTCACCACGCCCCCGGATAATCCGCACATCTGGGAGGAGCCGCGCTTCAAAGGTCAGACGATGCGTCCGATCGATCACTGGGGCATTCAGCAGCCGCAGCGATCCGGACCGATCGCAAGCCCGGGAAAGTACACCGTCCGGATGACGGCTGCGGGACAGACACTCACGCAGCCGTTCGACGTGCTGAAGGATCCATCCATCAGCTCCTCGGACGAGGACCTGCGGGCGTCGACGACGATGCAGGCTCGCATCCGGGACGACATGAACGCCGCCGTGGACATGATCAACGAGATAGAGGTCGTTCGGAAGCAAGTCGAAGATCAGTTGAAGACGCAGCAGGCCAGGAAGGATGTCGTGCAGCTGCTGCAGGACGTCGATAAGAAGATCCTCGATGTCGAGCTGAGGCTCCTGTCACGATCCGATCTACACAGCGACGACAAGTGGTACGTCGAAGCCTACAAGACCTATATGAACCTGGTTTGGCTCAACGGCGTCGTGGGAACGGGCGCGGGAGACGTCGCTGGCGGTGCAGAGTATCGGCCAACCGACGCGTCGGTTGCGGTTCTGGAGATGCTGGAGAAAGAGCTCAGCGCGGCGAAGATTGCGTTTGCGGTACTGATGGAAAAAGATCTCGCCGCCGCAAACAAGGCGCTGACTGCGAAAGGAGCTCCGGCGATTCAGCGGGGCATGACCGCGAAGACGACAGAAGCTAGACGCCAGGAGCGAGAGTGAAGTGGCAACCCGATGCGTCTAGTTTTGGATCCTGACTTCTGGTTTTTGGAACGGGGCTCGCGGCAGCTGCTGCAACAGACGAGCGCCAGGCACCCCTAAGGAGCTCGTTGTGTGTGGCCGTCTGCGAAGACGTAGTCTGCGGGCCAGGGGTTTGAGCACGCCCAGCCGCGAACCCTGTGCCCGACAACGTTGCAATCGGAACGCCAATTCAGTACGTTCAAGGACCAGGCTCGTGGACGGGTTGACCGACCGGGTAGCGTGTAAGGAGTACGTCGCAGATTCCAACAGAGGCAGACGTATTGATGAGTACAGACGGCGCGCTAATTCGATGTGCGCGCGCCACTTTTTCGCTGCGCCGAGCCGCCGGTCTGAACACTGCAGTCGTGGATCGACGAGACCTCGAGTAGGAAAGGAGGTTGGATGTCGCCATCGCCGCTTGTGCTCATCGTCGATGACGTTGCCGATAACCGGGAAGTCTACGCCGAGTACCTCCGATTCCGTGGATATCGCACGCTCGAAGCCGCCACCGGCTCCGACGCCATTTCCACTGTTCGCCGCCACCGCCCGGCTGTCGTGCTGCTCGATCTCAGGCTGCCCGACATAAACGGCATTGAAGTGAGCCGTCAGCTCCGGGCGACCTGTGAAGGCTCGGGCGCCAAAATCATCGCTCTCTCTGCGTGCGTGTTTCCCGACGATGTCGCCGGCGCATTGGAAAGTGGATGTCACGCTTTTCTACAGAAGCCCTGCCTCCCCGATGCCGTTGTGAGTGAGATCGAGCGCCTGCTGCGATGAGAGAGTAGAGTCAGAAGTTAGAAGCTAGAAGTCAGAGCGATCGCGGCAACTCACTCTAGCTTCTAGATTCTAGCTTCTGAGTTTTTACTGGACCGTTGCGGCGTTCGCGGGCGTCACGTGTACCGTCCGCATTTGACCATTCGCTCCTATGTTTCCGATCTCGCGGCCGTTGACCGACCACGTGATCGCGCCCGCGTCGCCCGAGAGGATCGTGATCTCACGATCGCCTTCGAGCGTCCGAAGCGTTCCGGGAGGGAGTAATTCGTAAATCATCCGCCGCCCGTCGGCTGACGCTGTCACCCAGCATCTGCCCGTCGTTTTGAGTGTCACGGTAAGAGCGTGTGCGGGTGTCGATGTGTTCGTCCCCGCCGCAGGTGTCTTCACGTCCACGGGCTTTGCCGCCACGCGTGTGTCGCTCGCGGGTGCGATCGCCCCAGCTCCTGACGTTCCAATAATCGGGTTCGCCGTCTGAGGACGCGCCGCCGTCTCCGGTCCGACCGCCCTCGTTGCGAGTCCGATCACGACGACGACGGCGGCTCCGCCGACAGCGGCCCACGTCCATCCGAGGGCGGAGATCGCTGGCTTTCGCGAAACCGAAGCGCTGGCAGGCGTCGTTGTGGCAACGGGAGCGAACTGCGCGAAGTAGTCGCGCGCGGTCTGCTCGGGATCGAGTCCGATCTCGCGTGCGTACGCACGAACGAACCCCCGACCGAACGGGCGCGGAGGAACCGCACTCACGTCGTTGCGTTCGATCGCCGCGAGAATGCGCGGCTGCACGCGGGTGGTGTGCGCGAGTGCGTCGATGGAAAGTCCCTTGGCTTCGCGAGAGCTTCGAAGCTGCGCACCGATGTTCATTGGGGTCCCTCCTGCGTGCTGTTCCATGAGCATAGCACCGTGTGATATGAAGACACCTTAACTCAGCAGTAAACGGAAATGCAAACACTGAGCGGTACGTGCTTGCGTAGCGCCGGCGATGCTGCAAGGGGGGTTACGGTGCGCAAGTGTTCGATTCGCGTTGCCTCTTTCGCGGACTATTGCGGCAACTGGATCAACGGCTTCGATCCTGCCGCACCGTCATCGTCCGCAGTCTCTCCATTTGCGACGGGCGTCCCGGCGCCGGTCGATCTGAAGGTCGGGCCCGACGGCAGTCTCTACTATCTTGCGCGCGGTCCGGGATCCGTCTACAAGGTCCGGTACACCGGCAATGAGGCGCCGACGATTACGCAGCAGCCTGCGAGTGAGACGGCTTTCGTGGGGCAACAGGTAAACTTCACGGTCGCCGCTTCAGGCACCGCGCCTTTGTCGTATCAATGGCAGCGCAACGCGGTGGATATCCGTGGCGCCACGTCATCGACGTACACCATCTCGTCGGTCTCTTCGGCCGACAACGGCGCTCGCTTCAGGTGCGTCGTCTCGAACACGGCGGGCAACGCCATCAGCGACGACGCAACGCTGACGGTTACGACGAACACGGCGCCGGTCGCGACCATCACGCAGCCAGCCGAGGGTACGCTCTACACCGCCGGACCGACGATCACTTATGCAGGAACAGGCACGGATGCGGAGGACGGACCGCTGGCGGCCGCGGCGTTCACTTGGAAGATCGATTTCCACCATGATACGCACGTGCATCCGTTCATGCCGGACACTTCGGGCGCAACAGGCGGGAGCTTCACGATTCCCACCACCGGTGAAACGTCGGCGAACGTCTGGTATCGGATTTATCTGACGGTGCGCGACTCGCAGGGGCTGACGACGACCGTGTTCCGCGACGTGCGACCGAGGACCGTCAAGATCTCGATCGTGGCGCAGCCGTCGGGGCCGCAGCTGACGCTCGACGGCCAGCCGATTACCGGCAACTACACGGTTGCCGCGGTCGTCGGCATGCAGCGCACGATTGCCGCGCCGCCGTCCCGGCAGATACGCACCTGGAACTACACGTTCGTGTCATGGTCCGACGGCGAAGCGGCAACGCACGACATCACCGTCCCGGCCACCGACACGACCTACACGGCGGTGTATCAGAAGACGAAGGTGAGATGAAATCGGCGAGGCCGGTCGCAGGCGCGACCGGTCGAACGACGACTACCAGAGGGCTTGGAAGTCGCCAGCTACGACACCGAGTATCGAGCCAGCTGCCTACTGAGCTACCGAGCCGGCGCGTCTATCGACAGAGCAGCGTGAGCACCGACAGCGTTTCGATTCCGCCGAGCAGGCACGCGCAGGTTACGACCAACTTCTTCAACATTCTGGCCTCCAATGACGAACGCGACCAGGGAGGGCAATCTGCATACCGGAGGACAGTACCGACGTGAGACGTCGGAAAGCGTTGATGTGCAATGGCTTTTCAGCGCTCAGCCCGTTTCCGTTCCTCCAGCGTGCCGACGAAATCGTGATCGCGATGACAGATTGCGGAGGCCGGTTCTTGACACCAGCTGACCGATTCGGTGGAATCAGGACCCATGCGGATCTTTGCTGCTTGGGTGCTGGCGCTCGTGTTGGCGTGGTCGACGCAGGGTACGAAACAGGGCAGTCCTGAGGAGAATCTGCCGCCGAACATCCAGCGGCTCTCGCACTTCGGCGAGCGCGCGTCCTGGTCGCCGGACGGGAAGCGCATTGCCTTCATGGAGAAAAGCTTTGGCGATGCCTTCGAGGTCGATGTCGCCTCGAAAGCCATCCGGCTGCTGACGCACTACCCGCACGCCGGCTTCCTACGCGTCCAGTTCCTGCCGGACGGCGACTATTTCCTCATCGGCGCCCGCACGTTCACCGACGTCCGCACCACGCGAGAGCGTGATGAGGAGATGTGGATCCTGAGGAGGGACGCCAAGCCGGGTGACCGTGCCGTCCCCCTGGATCACAAGATCTCCGAAGGGGTCGCGATTTCGCGAACCTCGATGCGCATCGCGTGGTCGAACACGCACGGACAGTACCCGGACCAGATCTCCCAGGGGGAATCCATCATTTACACGGCTGACATCGTCGACGAGAACGGCGCCCAGAAGCTTGCGAACAAAAAGGAAGTGCTTCGCGCGAAGGCGCCCGAGTGCACGCTCGAAGCGCAGGACTTTCGGAAGAACGATACCGAGTTGATTTACACCTGCTACCGATCACCGTTCGCGGACGTGCTCGGCGTCGACCTGAACACAGGCCAGACCACTGTGTATCGACGGATTGCCGGCGAATACAACGAGGTGGAAGGGATCTACCCGAACGGCAAGTACGCGCTCGTCGAATCGAGCCGCGAACAGCTGGAGCAGAACTCGAACTACATCGATATCTGGAGGCTCAGGCTCGAGCCGGACAGCCAGGACTTCGTCCGGCTGACCCGCTGGGGCGAGTATCGCGGCTTCAAGGCTTCGAACCCCGTCGTCAGCCCGGACGGGACGATGATGGCCTTCCAGTCGGCGCGCAGCCGGGACCCTGCGGGCGTGGGCTACGGTATCTTCATCATGAAGCTGCCGTGACAGAAGCCAACCCTTCTCCGCGTTGGTCCGTCTGAACAGATAATCGGGGTTCGGGTATCGGGGTTCGGGTTTCGCTTTACGAAGCTCGATCGGAGCACCTGAACCAATTCGGAAGCGGACGGAGCTCAACCGCGCGGTTCGTTGAAATATCGAGAAAACGAACCCCGAATCCCGAATCCCGAACCCGGCAAGGCTTCACATCTGTGAACCAGTACGGGGCTAAATACGTAGCAGTAGGGAAATACCGCCGTCGGCCACACCTGACGCCCGCGGGACCCATGGAGGACGACCGATGACGTTGTGGCAGAAGCTCTTCTCCCGGAAACCGCAGCCCGGCCAACGCGTTCGCGTGTGCATCGAGTGCGGAATGCCGATCGCCAATCACAAGGAGTGGTGCAGCATCCTGCGGACGCAGCAGGAGTACGATCGGAAGGCGGCCGCACAGGCTCCCAAGCCGTCCTGAGGCCGTGACCGACAGCTGAAGCTGCATCAGCCACTGAGCCCTGGCGGGGCGTGTTCGTGCACGCGCCGATACACGTCCCCTGCCGACTCCGCTGCGCCCCTCCGCTGTTCTGCTCCGAGGCTGACGAACCCTCGTGCACATGTGACGCGAGCTTAGCATTATGATCGACCGCTGACAGGGTCGATCGAATGACAGCACGCGGCAGTGTACGGCTTGGTCTGGTATGTGCGTTCGGCATGTCCGGCGTGGCGGCCGCCGCGCCACAGGATCAGGGAATTCACGAGGTACGTAATCGTCGGCCTCCGGCCGTCGTTGCAACGCACGTGGAACAGGCGCCCGTGCTCGATGGCGACGTCGTCGGCGATCCGATCTGGAGACAGGCGACACCCGCGACAGGTTTCTGGCAGGAACAGCCCAACGAGGGGGAACCTTCTACGGAACAGACGGAAGTCAGAGTCGTGTACACATCCGACACACTCTACGTGGGCGTCGTCTGTTACGACCGCAATCCCGACGCAATCATCGTGGCCGACGCGCGTAGAGACTCTGCTCTGGACAATACCGACAGCTTTCAGATGATTTTCGATACGTATCGAGACGGACTGAACGGGTTCGTGTTCGGAACGAACCCGGCTGGAATCGAATACGACGGACAGGTGACGAACGAAGGGCAGGGAGGTGGCGGTCTTGCGGGCGGGCAACGGCAGCAGAGTGGCGCGGGGAGCGGATTCAACGTGAACTGGGACGGCGCGTGGGAGGTCCGATCGCGCATATCGGAGATCGGCTGGACCGCAGAATTCGCGATCCCGTTTCGAACCCTTCGCTTTCCTGGCGGTTCGAATCAGACCTGGGCGGTCAACTTTCAACGGAACATCCGGCGCCGCAACGAACGGTCGTATTGGGCGCCCATTCCGCGGCAGTTCACACTCTATCGGCTCTCGCTCGCGGGCGAGCTGACCGGTGTGCAGACGCCCAGATTCCGCAACCTGAAAATCACCCCCTTTGCACTCGGGAGCGTCATCAAGTCGGGGATACGTCCGGTGGATGCCGACTTCGATCCCGATGGCGGGGTGGACCTGAAGTACAGCGTCACGTCCAGTCTCGCCCTGGATGCGACCGTGAACACGGACTTCGCGCAGGTGGAGATTGACGACCAGCAGGTGAACCTGGATCGGTTCGATCTGTTCTTTCCCGAGAAGCGCCCATTCTTTCTCGAGAACGCCGGCTTCTTCACGGTTGGCAACCCGGGTGAGATCGATTTGTTCTTCAGCCGCCGGATCGGCATCGGTCCGTCTGGGGAACCGGTTCCCATCAACGGCGGTGGCCGCCTGTCCGGCAAGGCCGGCAGGTACAACATCGGCCTGCTGAACATGCAGACCGACGATGTGGGTCTACTGAATGTTCCTGCGAACGCCGAGCACGACCGGCTGCCCGGGAGTAATTTCTCGGTTGCGCGAATTAGCCGTGACCTTCCGAATCGATCGTCGATCGGCGGGCTGTTCATCAACCGCACCGGCACAGGGCGCTTTGCGGTCGATCGAGACTACAACCGGACGTATGCGATCGACGGCAAACTCGGAGTCCGCCAGCACACGGTCCTTTCGAGTTTCCTTGCGAAGACCGACACGCCGGCCGTCCACGCGAACGATTACGCGTACAACGTAAGGTCACGCACGAGCGTGCCGCGATTCGATCTCGACTTCGGGTACCAGCAAGTGGGGACGGCATTCAACCCTGAAGTCGGCTTCATCACAAGGCGTGGGTACCGGAAACCTGACGCACGAATCCTGACGCGCTGGCGTCCGCATTTTCTTTACCTGCAGGAGATCAGGCCGCACAGCTCCTATCGTGCATTTTATGGCGTGGACGACAATCTGCTCGAAAGCATGCAGTGGCACATCGACAACCACTGGCAGTTCAGGAACAGTTACGAGGTCCACACCGGGATGAACGTCACCGAAGAGGGACTGCGGAGGACGTTCGAGGTTTATCCGGGCATCTTCGTCCCGCCGGGGTCGTACCGGCACACTGAGGCCCAGCTCGTGTTCATGACGAATCAAGGGGCGCCCATCAGCCTGAACGTCGAGTCGCGCATTGGCGGATTCTTCGGCGGTGATCGCGTGGCTGTAAGTCCCACGCTACGCGTTCGGGCGGGAGAAACGCTGACGGCGGAAATCGCCTATCAGCGGAACGACGTCGATCTCCCAGGGGGGAACTTCACGACGAACCTGTTGCGCACGCGGTTGTCCTACTCTTTCAACACGCGCACGTTCGTCCAGGGCCTGGTGCAATACAACGATCGCGCGGATCTCTGGTCAATGAATCTGCGATTCGGCTGGCTGCAGGCAGCCAACACGGGACTCTTCATTGTCTACACCGACACGCGTGGTCTGTACGACCTGTTCGATCGGCCCGAGCGCACGGATCGGTCGTTTGTGTTGAAGTTCTCGCGAATGTTCGACGTGTTGCATTAAAAAACAACCTTCACGCCGAGCTGAATCTGCCGCGATGTCGTGACCGTCGATGTGATACGCCCCCACGTCGGCGCGACAATCGGCGAGCCGTCCGCGTTGACACCAGTGAAGGCGGTCCGACCCGACGGGACCGCGAAGTTGGGTCGGTTCGGCAGGTTGAACGCTTCGATCCGCGCCTCCAGGTGCCGCGCGGCGCCCAGCGAAATCGACTTCACGAGCGACAAGTCGACCGAGACGAGTCCCGGAGCGATCACTGAATTGCGCGCCGCATTGCCACGCGTATTCACGGCAGGCAGGCTGAAGCATTTGATGTCCCAGTAGCGGTCGGGACCGCCCAGAACCGGGTCGCAGCCGGGCACGGCATCCGGTCGTTCGTGCATCGAGAAGCTGGTGGTGTTCAAGTTCCCGGATCGATTGAACCCCAGCTGCACGGTGAAAGGGTGTCCCGATCGCAGCGTCGTGATGTTGTTCACCTGCCACCCTTTGAGCAGAGCGCCCGCGACGCCTTGACTGTTGCGAAACAGCGGCAGCTCCCAAGAGGCATTGAGCGTCAAGTTGTGCTTTGCGTGGAACGCCGATAGTCCTCGATCGAACTCGGGATCGTACCAATCGAGGCCGTATTGAACCACATTGCTGAAGTCCTGCGAGTTGATGCCACTCGAATCATCGTCAGATCGTGACAGGGTATAGGATGCCTGCGCGCGCCAACCGTGCGACAACCGCTTGTTCGCGCCAACCTGCAGTGCGTTGTAGAACGACTCGGCGTCGGTCACGCGTTGCCAGATGCCCGCGAAATTTGGATTGCGCCGGCCGAGCTGCGGCTGATACGTCTTGACGCCGTTGATGATCTGCTCGGGCGCGAGATTCGCGTCCCCGAGCCGCAGGAGGTTCTTGCCGCGCGAGCCAACGTAGCCCACCATCACGTCCCAATTGCCGGGCAGCTGCCGCTGAACGTTCGCATTGAACTGCATGATGAACGGCGTCTGCAGATCGTAGTTCACCGTCTGGAGCTGAGCCCGGATGTACGCATTGGAATCGAAATTGGTGAGCACGTTCGGGAACGGCGGATTCTGAATCGACGTGCGGGTCGTGAACGGCGGATTGAGACTGCCCGAGAAGAAGTAATACTTGGGCAGAATCTCGTCGTAGAACAACCCGAAGCCGCCACGCACGGCGGTCTTGCCGTCCCCGCGCGGATCCCACGCGGCCCCGAGCCGCGGTGCGAAGTTCCTCAGCGAAGGATTCTCGTGCCACGGCTCACCGATCGTCAGCGCAGAATCCGTGACGTTGCGGAGGTTCGAGATCTTTCCGTTAACTTCGGTCGGCGTCGTTACGAACTCGTATCGCACCCCGGCATTCACTGAAAGTTGCGCATTGATGCGAATGTCGTCCTGGAGGAACGTGCCAAAAAGCCACTGTCGGTATCGGCGGTCCGGATCGATTTTGCCGGGGACGGCGAAGTCGACGCTGATCGCGATACCCCGCAGAAAGCTCTCGAGGTTGGCGAAATTGACGATGCCGCCCACCTGACTGGTCGTGTGCTGGTTGAACTGCAGATACTGCGCCTGCGCGCCGATCCGCGCCGAATGTCGGCCGCGCGTCAGAATGAGGGTGTCTCCGATCTGCCAGTTGTTCAGTTTGTCGTCGCGAGGCAGACGGAAGTCTCCCGCCATCTCCGTGACCATGCCGCGAATCGTGAGATAGCCGAACGGATCGCCGGGGATCCACGACAGCGACGGCGGAATGTCGATGGTGCGTCGGTTGTCGGCGAGTGAGATGGAGCGATTCAGCCCTCCTCTGACGATATTCAACGTGTTGGCCGAAAAGACGTGCTGTTCCTCGATTGTGAGGTAGGTGTTCCGCGTTCGCTCCACGATGATGGAAATCGGCGGCTTGTCCGGCGGGATACGATCGACTGACGCGCGATCGTGTGTATACCGGACGAAGAGATTGTCGCCGGCCGAGAAGCGATGATCGACCCGCACCTGCCCAAGGTGCTCGTCGGTCGGCTGCGCGCCGGAGAACAGATACTCGGCAGCGCCGCCGCCAAGCGGTCGCCCGTTGGCTCTTGGAAACAGGACGCTCAGGTATTGCGGAATCGCCGCATGCAACGCGATCGTGCCGCTCGGCAGGATACCGCCCCTCGCGTTGTCGTCCGGCACGGAAGTTACGCCCGTTATGCCGAGCCGCTCGATGAGGCCTTCGTACGCGCCGAAGAAGAA
>JBKPCD010000007.1:0-5557 GCA_046727175.1 Acidobacteriota bacterium
CTACATCGTCGAGCGACAGTGCGCGGATGACGTTGTTGCCGGCATCCAGGACACCGGCCGTTGCGCCAGCGATGATCAGCCGCTCGGCTGGAACGATCGCGGCAAGGTGAGCCGCGAGCGTGTCCGCGTTGATGTTCAGCAGCGTCCCGTCACGATCGATGCCGATGCTTGCGATCACTGGGATGCAGCCAATTCCGACGAGGTCATTCACCAGGGCTGCGTCCGTGCCGACCGGCTGACCGACGAGGCCGAGATCCACTTGCTCGCCGGAGATCGAGCGCAGCGGTTCTGCTTTGATTGCGAGGCCGATCAGTCCGTCGGCGCCGGTGAGACCAATGGCCCGCAGGCCACGCGTGTTCAGCGCCGCCACGAGATCCGTGTTCGTCCGTCCGGCGAGCACCCCGACGACCGCACACAGTGACGCGGCATCTGTGACGCGCAGCCCGTCGATGAACCGCGGCGACTCTCCCCGCGCGCGCAGCTCGGCATCGATCGCCCGCCCGCCGCCGTGGACCACGACGAGCCGTCCACGCGAGGCGAGCCGCACGATCGCCTCAGCCGAGGACCGGATCGCCTCCGCATCGTCGAGCAACTCGCCGCCAAGCTTTAAAACAGTCGTCATCGAATCCCGAACCCCGAATCCGAACCCCGGCAGCGTTAGTTCAGCGCAGTTGTTTCATCGAACCCGAATGCGACGTTGAAATTCTGAATCGCTTGCCCGGCCGCCCCCTTCACCAGGTTGTCGATACAGACCGCCATCACGAGCTGGCCGCCGGGACGATCGATGCGCCAGCCGATGTCGCAGAAGTTGGTATGCGCCACGTGCTTGATCTCCGGCAGGTCGGCGCCCGTCAGCCGCACGAACGGAGAGTGCGCATAGGCGGCCGTGAGCGCAGCTGCAATCGCTGGCGCGTCGACGCCAGGCTGCAGGCGCGCGTAGATCGTCTCGAAAATCCCGCGATCGAGCGGCACCAAGTGCGGCACGAACGTCACCGGCATTCCAAGTTCTTGTTCGATCTCGGCCGCATGGCGGTGGGCGAATACCCCGTACGCGGCGATGCTGCCGTGGACCTCCGAAAAGTGGGTGCGTTCGCTCGGGGTCTTGCCGGCGCCCGAGATGCCGGATTTGGCATCGATGATCACGCCGGCCTGCACGAGGCCGGCCGCCACGAGCGGCTGAAGCGCAAGCACCGCAGCGGTCGGATAGCAACCCGGACAAGCCACCAGGCGCGCCGTGCCAAGCTCCCGGCGATACCGCTCCGTAAGTCCGTAGGCAACCGAGACCGCCGGGTCCGGCGAGTGCGGGTACCAGCGGTGACGACTCTCTCGATCGCGAAGCCGGAACGCGCCAGACAGGTCGAAAACTCGCGGACCGCGCTCCGCGAGCAGAGGCCCGACCTCAGCCGCGAGCGTATCAGGCACAGCCAGGAAGACCGCGTCCGTCTCCTGCGCCAGCCGATCCGCGTCGAATGGCTGAACCGGCTCATCCCAGATTCGTGCCAGCGCCGGAACGCGTCGTGGCTCCGAACCACTTGACGCCATCGCCACCTTGACGTCGACAGACGGATGCCGCGCCAGCAGCCTCAGCAACTCGACTCCCGCGTAACCCGTCGCTCCGGCGACCCCTACCCTGACACGCGAATAGTTATTCACCAGAACTAATACATATACCGCAAGACGAAATGGACAGTCAATAAATTTACGGGGCGCCTCGTGCATAAACAATCTCATAAGATGTATACTGATTCGTTGGGTATGTATATTTATGCTCGTCGTTGGCACGGATGGCGAGAACGAGCGCAGCGAGAGAGCCACCCGAGTGGAGCGCGGATCGCGGGGCCCCGCGAGCGAGCGTGTAAGGGGACCGGGGCACGAAGTCCCCGGATAAGGATGAAGGTTCATCGACAGGCACAGATTCTCGAGCTTGTCGCTACCCACGCCGTGACAAGCCAGGAGCAGCTTCGAGAGCTCCTCGGGAGCGCGGGATAGAAACGACGCAGGCCACGCTTTCGAGGGATATCCGCGACCTCGGTCTCGTCAAGCGCGCGGCGGACGGTGCGTATCGACGTCCGAATGCGGTCGCGACGGCGACCGATGCTACCGCAGCGGTCCGTCGCGCGGTGGAGGAGTATCTCCGCAGCCAGGACCGCGTCGAGCAGTTGATCGTCCTCAAGACGGATCCGGGCCAGGCTCAGTCACTGGCGATCGTTCTCGATCGGTTTCCGCTGCCTGAGATCGTCGGCACGATTGCGGGCGACGACACGATTCTCGTGATTTGCCGTTCGCCGACGCAGGCCTCTGCGCTCGCTGATCGGTTGGAGGGGATGAGGGTTCGGGTGAGGGAGTCGTAGGAGATGAAGCGAATCGTTCTCGCGTATTCAGGGGGCCTGGACACGTCGATTGCCATTGTTTGGCTCGCCGAGCGATTCGGCGCCGAAATCGTCACGCTGACGCTCGATCTCGGCCAGGACCGCGAGCTTGTCGACGTCCGTGAGCGCGCGCTCGCCCTTGGCGCCGTGAGGGCGCATGTCGTCGATGCTCGGGAAGAATTCGCGCGCGAATATGTCCTCCCCTCGCTTCAGGCCGGCGCCATTTCGGAAGCCGGAGATCCGCTGGCAACGCGTCTCGCGCGTCCGCTGATCGCGAAACGGCTCGTCGAGATTGCGCGCATGGAGGGAGTTGACCGCGTTGCGACGGGCTGCGCCCTGGAGAGTGACGACGAGGTGCGGCTCAGGCTCTTGGCACAAGCGGTGGATCCTTCGGTCGAGGTGATTGCGCCGACCGCGCTCGCGGGTATGGCTCCGAACGATCGAATCGAATACGCGGCGGCGCATGGCATTCCCGTGCTCGCGGCTGCCTTTCGGCCAGCCGCGGAACAGCCTGCCCGATCAGGGTCCGGACACGACTCTCCGCAAAATCCCGGGGGTATGTTCAAAGCCGACGCGAACCTCTGGGGCCGTGTGGTTGAGTGCCGTTCGGCAGGGGACGCGTGGACTGAACCGACCGAGGAGCTCTACAGTCTGACACGAGGTCCTCAGGATTCTCCCGATGAACCCGCGTACGTCGAAATCGAATTCAACGCCGGTGTTCCGGTGCGCGCCAACGGGATCGAGATGCCGCTGCTGGAACTGATCGAGAGCTTCGACACGATTGCGGGCGCTCACGGCGTCGGCCGCGTGGACACGATCGCGACCCGGCTAACCGGAACGAGAAGCCGCGCGATCGTCGAAGCACCAGCCGCCACGATCCTCCACACTGCGCACCGCGAGCTTCGAGCGCTCATCGTGCCTCGCGATCTCGATCGCCTCTCGACCGACCTCGGGCGCCGCTATGCCGATCTCGTCGATCACGGCCACTGGTTTTCGTGGACGCGCCAGGCGATCGATGCCTTTGCGGCCACGATACAGCCACGCGTCACGGGCGTCGTGCGCCTCAGACTCTTCAAGGGCGATTGCCGCGTCGTCGGCCGCAAGTCGGCGTACTCGCTCGAAGAACAGACGTCGATCCGCGGCAATCTCGCATCGCGCACGGCTGAAGAACCCACGAGGGGCTGACGCATGGCGCACCTGTGGTCAGGCCGCTTCGAGGGAGATCCCGACGAGGCGCTCTTTGCGTTCGGCGCGTCGTTCGGATTCGACCGGCGACTCTTCGAAGACGATGTGCGCGGAAGCATCGCGTGGTCGGAAGCGCTCGAACGCGCCGGTGTGATCGCCGCAAGCGACGCAGGGAGCATTCGCAGCGCGCTGCAGGAGATCCTGAACACCCGGTCGTCGCATCCGGCGTTCTTCGATTCCGAAGCAGCTCGCAACGACGAGGACGTCCATTCCTTCGTCGAACGCGAGCTGGTCGCGCGTGTCGGCGATGCAGGCCGACGGCTGCACACCGGCCGGTCGCGCAACGAGCAGGTCGCTCTCGACCTGCGTCTGTATCTCAAGCGTCGCCTTCCAGAGCTGCAGCGCACCATCAGAACGCTCATCGCCGTTCTCGCCGATTGCGCCGATGGCTCGTGTGATGTGTTGATGCCGTCGTACACACATTTGCGGCGCGCGCAGCCCGTCCTGGCCGCGCATTTCTTCCTGGCTCACGCATCAGCGTTGCGCCGCGATCACGCGCGCTTCGCCGCCGTTGGCGCCGAGATCGATGAGCTCCCTCTCGGATCGGGAGCGATTGCCGGCACGAGCTACGCCATCGACGTCGGCTGGCTTGCTGCGCGGCTCGGCTTCTCGCGCGTCGTCGCCAACAGCATCGACGCGACCGGCGATCGCGACTTCGTGTCATCGTTCCTGCATGCGTGCGCGCTGACGATGGTGCACGTGAGCCGGCTCGCCGAAGATCTGATCCTCTTCACGTCCGAGGAGTTTGGATTCTTTGATCTTGCCGACACGGCGGCCACCGGCAGCAGCCTGATGCCGCAGAAGAAGAACCCGGATCCGCTGGAGCTCGCGCGCGGCAAAACCGGACGGGTCATCGGCCGTCTCGCCGGCTGGCTCGCGACGATGAAGGGGCTGCCGATTGGGTATAGCAAGGATCTGCAGGAGGACAAGGAAGCGCTGTTCGAGGCCGAGGACACGGTCGGCGCGGCACTCGCGGCAACCACTTCGGTGCTGCGCGGGATCTCGGTCAATCGGGACGTGACCGGAGCGGCGGCATCGGGACTACTGCTGGCCACGGACGTCGCCGATTACCTCGTCGCCAAGGGCGTGCCGTTTCGCGAGGCACACCAGATCGTCGGTGCGCTCGTGCTGCGTCTGGTTCGTGAACGACGCACGTTCGAATCACTGTCGATCGATGAGTGGCGCGCACACTCGCCGCTCTTCGCGGGCGACATCGTCGAGGCGATAACGCCGCTCGCGTCGGTCCGGCGCAAACATACGCCGCAATCGACGAATCCGGACGCGGTCTCGGCCGCATTGGATCAACTCCGCGCGTGGCTTGTGCAGTGAAAGGCCGGCAAAAGCCTTGAGCCAAGAGCCTTGAGCCGTGGTTGTTCTCGTCCATCACGCTGACGCAGTCGGACCTGAGATCGATCCCCAGCGTCCCCTATCGGAGGCCGGTCGCGCCCACGCGGGCCGACTTGCGGCGAAGCTTGCCGAGCGCGGTGTCACGCCGGCGGCCGTCTGGCACAGCGGCAAGCTGCGCGCGCGTCAAACAGCCGAGGCCATGTGGCGCAGCTGTAACCCCTCAGCCGAACTGGCAGCGATCAGGGGACTCCAACCCACGGATCCGCCGGAATGGATCAAGGACCGCCTCGCTGGCGACACACGCAATCTCATGCTCGTTGGCCACATGCCGAGTCTGCCGCGAATTCTCCAATTGCTAACAGGCGTTACAGAGGAAGTGAAATTCCCGCAACACGGCGCCGTCGCACTCGAGGCGGAAGGAGAGAAGTGGGTGGAGAAGTGGAAAATAGATGAATAGAAGCTAGTGTCCTGAGTCAGAGATTCGTGAAATAAATTTGATCGACGGTCGTATTCGGCTACAAGGAGGACGCGCCGATGCGACTGGGTCGACCACTGGAACCACTCGTGCTGACCGCTGACGAACGCATTACCCTCGA
>JBKPCD010000008.1:0-11068 GCA_046727175.1 Acidobacteriota bacterium
ACGCGACCAGCTTACCGTCGGGTGAAATCGCGGGATCCGTCGTCAGACCATCGTCGTACGTGAATCGGGTCGCACTGTATTGGACTCCGGACGGCGGCGTGTCGCGCAGCAACACGAAGAACAGGCCCGAGGCCAGCGCCATGCAGACGGCGGCCAGCACCGCCGTCATGCGGCGTCGCGCCCGCGGCTGCACGTGCGGCTCGATGCTCCACTCGAGGCTGCGCTTGAGATCGAGAGCGCTCGCGTACCGTGGTTCATGGTCGGGTTGCGGAACGGGGAATCCAACCGACGCGGCGAGCTCGTCGGCGAACGCGCCGGCTGTCTGATAGCGCTCGCTCGGTTCGTACGCGAGCGCGCGTTCGACAACGCGCACGAAGCTGTCCGGCAGATTCGGCCTGGAATCCCGGAGGCGACGACGCTCGCGCCGCTCGTGCGCGCGGCGGATGTCCTCCCTGGTGGCCCCCTCGACGGGATACCCATCGGAGACCAGGTGGTACAGCAGGACGCCGAGGCTGTAGACGTCGGACGCCGCCGATGGACCTCCGCTCTCGAAGAGTTCCGGCGCGAGATAGACGGGTGTGCCGGTGAGGTCGGTCCGCAAACCACGTTGCGTGACCGTCGCTTCCGCGCTGGCGCCGAAGTCCATGAGGACGATCCGGCCGCCTTCCTCGCGCATCACGTTGCGGCATTTGACGTCGCGGTGCAGCAGACCGACGCCGTGTACGGCTGCGAGCGCATCACACAGATCGATGCCGATCGGCGCGGCCTCGCGCGCGCCGAACGGCCCGTGCGCGGTCAGCAGATCCTCGAGCGTGCGCCCCTGAATGAACTCCATCCAGAGGCCGACGCGTCCGTCGACCGATTCCGCGCCGTACACCGTCACGACATTCGGGTGCCGCACGCGCGCGAGCATGCGCGCTTCCTTGAGGACCGTCGACGGGTGGATCAGCGTGTCGCCCGCTCGAGGCCAGAGCAGCTTCAGCGCGACCTCGCGGTCCAGTCCTTCCTCTCGCGCTCGATAGACGGCGCCGAACGTGCCATGCCCGACGCGCTGAATGATCACGAGATTCCTCCAACGGTGAGGATCGGAGGGCCTCTGAGGGGGGTCCGCCGCCGCGCTCACCGTCGGTACAGACGATTTGTGGACGCGCGCAATCTCCTCGACGGCGCGCAGCGCGCGGACGACGCCGCTTTCCTGCTCGTCACCTGATTGCTGCGCAACATGGTCCCAGTCGACCCGCTCGCCGCTGGACACCGCCTGCGCCAGCTTCAGCCACCGCTCGTCCGAGTCGTGCACCACGCGCCATCTCCTTTGCGAGCTTCACGAGGGCGCGGCTGACCGCCATGTGGGCCGCCGCGATGCTGGGTTTTCCAAGGACTTCGGCAACTTCTGCGTAGTCGAGCCCCATCTTGATCCTGGCGATAATCGCCTCCCGGTCTTCGGGCCTGAGGTTCTGGAGAGCGGCTTCGTACCGGTCCAGCACTTCCTGGCCAATTGCTTCTTCGAGCGGCGAGGGACTCCTGGCCGGCTCACTAGTGTCGAGCGAGTCGGTCGGACCGCGCCTGCGGCCGCGGCGGATCTCGTCGCGGATTCGATTCAGCAGCATCTGCCGAAGATAGGCCTGAAAGGCTCCCTCATGGCGCGGCTCGAAGCGCTTGATGTTGCGGACGGCCTGAATCAGCGTTTCCTGCGCGAGATCCTGCGTCTCGAGCGCGCTTCGCGCCCAGGCAGGGAGGCGGCCGTGCGCCGATCGCTGCAACCGTGGGAGGTATCGGCTACAGAGCCGCCCGAGCGCGTCGTCGTCGCCGTCCCGCGCTCGAAGCAGCAGGTCAAACGAGGATTCCGCCTCGGAGGGGATTCTGAGGTTGCCCCCCTCCGGGGCCCCGCCGTCCGATGGCTTGTCCGTCATGTCGCCGGGTGCGGGGACATGATACTCGCTCTTGCCGGACCGGCCCCGGACGGGGGTCAGGGCCGCCGAAAGGCCTGGAAAGCGCAGGAATTGGGTGGTGGTCATCCCACTGAATCAACGCTCGATCCGCCGCGGGCTAACGGAATCTGTTGCCCAGAAAATGTGCCGGTGGCTCGGTGGTCCGATAGCTCGGTCCTCGTCGGGACTCGCCCCTCGACCAGGGCTCGGGACGCCCCGGAGCTTCGTCGAGGGGCGGCGTATTCGTGGGGCCACTCGTCTCGGATTCTGAGTGCAATGGCCGCATCAACGGTGGGCGTTGCTTCAATTCATGCGGGCCAGGATGCATGGCTATCGATCCAGACGGGATCGCTTTCGTCAACTTCCCCAATCAGATAGCCCACTCGTTCGCCGAGTCGAAGGGCCATTCGTTTCAGCATGACGGTCGGTCGTCGCCTGTCTTCGAGCTGACGCGGGACCTCAGGCCGCTGTTCTCCCAAGCCGCGGGGAACGACGCGCTCGTGGTCATCGACGTGGCGATTGGGATTCTCTCCGGCCGCGCCACTGCAGTAACGGTCAGGCTCGAATCACGGCGCGTTCTGGTTGCTCGCGGCGTGACCACCTGAAACGTGTTCCGTCTTGCTGTACTTGACTCGTTGCGCTCTCCAGATTTCCTATCCTTCACTCCGCAAGGTTTGCGTGTGTCACTTGTTGATTCTGGTCTTTCACGAACACTATCTCGTAAAAGCCTTATCGCGGCTCATGAGAAAGAACCTCGGCCGAGCCACCGCGAGCTCACGCCCAAGGGCTCAAGCGTCGCCGGCAGGTCATTGAGATAAATGTACTCCACGGCGCGCCAAAGGCAGCTCGCGTCGCGACGGCAGCGCAGCACCAGAAGGCCCGGTCATCGGGGCATACACCGCAATCTCAACATCGGGCGTATTGCGGACAGGTTCATCCATCGTTGTGGGATATTCTGTGAGCTCGGCGGAACCTTGAAAGGGGGGCTATTTCGCCGTCCACACGGAGCGAGCTCGCATAGAACGGCAAGGTATCGCCTGCATCCGCAGGGATCGCTGAGGCCGCTCTACGTGGGTATCATCGGCAACATCACGGTGCTGACGATAGTGAAGAGTGAAGGTAAAGAGCCCCTTTCTTTCTCCTCTCCCTATATAATATAAATTCATCACTGCATTTTTATTTTTTACAGCAAGAGTGTAGGAACCCTGCTTTCACCTTCACTCTTCACTTCGTTCCAGATAGGGCAGGTCCAAAACCCTGGCCAAATCTTCGTGCATCGAGCTCGGAAGAGGCACGCTGCCCTGCATCGGTCGGCCCACGGCGCAGGGTAGGCAGCCCCTGAGCACCAGTCCACCCGCCAGGTGAAGGGTGAAGATGAACAGTCCCTGCATCTTTCTCTCTTTATATAAATACAGATTCAACTCTGTATTCATTATTTCCAAGAGCAAGAGTGTCAGGACTTCAGTGTCATCGTAACCCTTCACCATCCTGGGTAGGGCAGGTACCCGAAACTGCCGGGAGAATTGGCAAAATTTTTTACGGGCTTCTATCAATCTCCTGAGGGCGGGGGCCGAAAGGGGAGTGGGGGAGAGGGATTTCCGCACGGGCAACGCGACCATGTTCCCTACGATCTCTGTGCATGCGACGCAGGCTGGCCTCATTCTTGGCACGGGCGTACATGTCGCGGGAGGGGCTGGCGGCAAGGCAGTCAAGCGCGCCGACCATCGTCGTCCTCGACAAACGCGAAGCGTTTGACCGCCGAGATTGATCTCGGCGCCGACCGACACCTCACCGGTTTGCGTCTAAGGTTCGGCGTGTTCATCGACCGTTATCAGCGGCGACTATCGGGTCGACTACGCCGGCGAGGGCCACGAGTGGATCGCGTGTTGGCACGGGTAGGTCGCGCCGGTGGTCGATTGGGGAGATGACGGTGCTCGGCCGGTGATCTGGTTTGATACCATGGTGGCGCGCGAACGATATGCCCGTTGCGAACGGAACGCTTTTTGGACCCTATGAGATCGAAGGTCCGCTCGGGGCGGGCGGCATGGGAGAAGTGTATCGCGCGCGGGACACACGGCTGGGACGCCATGTCGCGGTGAAAGTGCTGCCGGCGACATTCGCTGGCGACCGGGACCGGCTGCGGCGCTTCGAGCAGGAAGCACGCGCGGTTGCTGCGCTCAACCATCCCAACATCCTCGCCATTCATGACATCGGTACACAGCCCGACGCGCCACCATACTTGGTTTCGGAGTTGCTGGAAGGAGAGTCGCTCCGGCAACGGCTGCAGCGGGGACCGCTTTCCGCCCGGAAGGCCATCGAGTACGGGATCCAGATCGCGCAGGGACTTTCGGCGGCGCATGACAAAGGCATCGTGCATCGCGATCTGAAACCCGAAAACCTGTTTCTCACGAAAGATGGCCACGTGAAGATTCTCGACTTCGGGGTGGCCAAGCTCCCCGAAGTCGCCGCCGGCGCGGAAACCATCGAGGCGGCAGTCGAAACGATGGCCGGCACCGTGCTCGGAACCATAGGCTACATGTCGCCGGAACAAGTGCGCGGGGAGCCGGCCGATCACCGCTCGGACGTGTTCAGCCTGGGGACCGTCCTGTACGAGATGGTCACTGGCCGGAGAGCTTTCACAGGTCCAACCGCCGTTGAGACGATGAACGCGATTCTCAAGGACGAACCGCGCGCGATCCCGCCGGATGCCGAGCACGTGCCTGCGAGCGTCCAGCGGATTCTGGATCATTGCCTGGAGAAGGAGCCGGAACAGAGGTTTCAGTCCGCGCGCGACCTGGCGTTCGCGCTCACCGTGCTTTCCGATCGATCGAGCGGCGCTCACACGGCGATCGCACCTTCGCCGACAGCCCGCGCGGTTCGACGCGCACGCTGGCTGGTTCCGGTGGCCGGATTGGCCATCACCGCCGGCGCCTTTGCAGCAGGCCTGACGCTTGGCGCCAGGCGCAGCCCGCGCGAAGTCAGCTGGCGCGTCTTGCCGCTGACGGCATATCGCGGCCTGGAGTCTCAGCCTGCGCTCTCGCCCGACGGCAACCACGTGGCGTTTATCTGGGATGGCGGTGTTGCCGGGCGCGCGAATCTGTACGTTCGGCTCGTTGACGGTGGAATCCCGCTGCTTCTGGCCGGCGACGAGTCCGCCAAGAGCGCGCCAACTTGGTCGCCTGATGGCAAGCGCATCGTGTTCCTTCGCGGCCCGGCTATTTACCTGATTCCCATGCTCGGGGGAACCGAGCGGAAGCTGGCCCAGTTGAATCGCATTCCGCTGACGGGAGCGGGCGGGGCGCCGCAGCTGTCGTGGTCGCCGGATGGACAATTCATCGCGGTCCACAGCGCCCTAAAGGAAGGCGAGCCGCCCGGGATTTTCCTCATCTCCACCGAGGGCGGCGAACCGATACGCCTCACGTCAGTGCCGACAGGCTCTTTCGTAGGCTACCCGGCGTTTTCTCCGGACGGCATACACCTCGCCTTCGTTGGGTTCCGCAGCATCTTCAACGCCGCGATTTTCGTGCTGTCGCTCAATCGGGACGGGACGGCCCAGGGCGACCCGCAGCGCCTGACTCCCGACGACTGGAGCATCTCGGGCCTCGACTGGTTGGACGAGGCGAACCTGGTGTTTTCTGGCCGGACGGGCGCGTACCCGTCCCTGTGGAAGCTGTCGGCTTCAGGTGGCGCTCCCGCCGCATTGCCATATGGGAACGAGTGGGCCACTCGGCCGTCGGTCGCCAGGCACGCCAATCGCCTGGCCTTTCAAAAGAGCGAGGTCGACTCGAATGTCTGGTTGCTGCCAGGCCCGGCATCAGGCTTGCCGATGACATTTCCGGGCAAGCTGCTGCTCGCCTCAACGCGTTGGGACGGAGAAGCGAAGTTCTCTCCGGACGGCAAGAAGATCGTGTGGACTTCCGAACAATCGGGTACCAAGGATGTCTGGGTCGCCGATGCGGACGGCTCCAATCAGGTGCAGATTACGAATTTTCCGGGCATAGAAGTCGGCAGCCCTCGCTGGTCGCCAGACGGCACGCGCATCGCGTTCGATGCCTACGCCCATGGCAGCAGCGACATTTACATCGTCGGCACTGAGGGCGGCAAGGTGCGCGCGGTCACGTCCGAGCCGTCCAATGAGATCCGCCCCAACTGGTCGACCGACGGCACGTGGATCTACTTCGGGTCGGATCGCAGCGGACGCTACGAAATCTGGAAAGCACCGGCCGGAGGCGGCCCAGCCGCGCAGGTCACGCGCGACGGCGGATACGAGGCCTTCCCCTCTCCGGACGGCCGCTTCCTCTTCTACTGCAAGGCCAATATCAGCAAATTATGGAAGCAGCCGATCGGCGGGGGCGAAGAGACAGTCGTGCTGGACGAAATCCGCACCGGCCGCTGGGGCCTTGTCGGGGACGACCTCTTTTGGTTGGCCGGGAGGGTAGTAGATCGAACCGCCACGATCTCGGTGTTGCATCTCTCGACGGGCAAGCGCGAAGAGTTGTACCGCTTCCCGAAAGACACGCCGCCGTTCGCAACTGGAAGTGCGTTCGCCGTGTCATCGGATACGCGCAGCTTCCTGATCAGTCTGGTCGACCGCAACGACAGGGACTTGAAGCTGGTGGAGAACTTCCGCTGAATGAAGAATACTGAGTCAGTGCTGAGCCGCCTGGGTACGCGCGGAGCGGTACAGCGTGTTTTCCGATGGCCACCGCTTTCCATAATCACAATCCTTGCGAAACGCGCTTCGCTCCAAACACTGTCGATGGTACTGGCCAGCGTTATTGAAGAAATTAAGCTCACTGCCGGGCTTCGTGACAGCCGGTGGCGGGTAAAGACGCTCGACTTCAGTCTCGCCAAGCGGGCCGAGGTCAAGCCGCCTCTCCTCAGAGGTAACAGATTTGCTCCGACCGAGGTTTGATACAGCCTTTTACGATTGCCAGCGAAAGCCGCCCGGTTTTGACCTGCCAAACGGCGCGCACGGTGCTGAGGCTGATGCCGGCCATTTATGAGACGGGTTCTAAGTTTGACATTCACCCTTCACCACTCTTGGAGTAGGGCGAGTACCCCCGAAACTGGCTAGAAAAGCGCAAAATTTTTCGCGGGCTTCTATCAATGGCCCGGGGCCGAGGCCGAAAGGGGAGGTGGGGGAGGAGGTTTTTTTGGGCTGACCCGAGGGGATTGGAGATCCCAGCGAGGTCGCCACCGGAATTGGTGATCCCTGCGTCTATCGCGACTCATCAGCGGCTCGGCGGCGGCCGCAACCGTATCGTTCGCAGGCCGAAAGCGATCTCTGCTCGGGCCGCCGCGGCGTAACGGCTCATCGCGTCACGGCTACGGTCTCCGCGATCCCACGAAGGTAAGGGGTCGGCGTAAAGCCGAATCGGCGCTCGAACTTCGAAGACTCGAAGATGTAGGGGCGGTCGTACTGATACAGCATTTCGATTAGTTCGCGGACCGTGCGATCGAACAGCGCGGCCATGTGCAGCATCCAGGGCCGCAGGATCGTGCGAATCATCGACCACGCGCTCGAGAAGAATCCGCACGAGCGTTTCCAGAGCGCTCGCGATTTCGGGTTCGCGCTCGACGCAGTATCGGGAAGCGCGACCTCCGCCGCCACCGCCGTTTCTCGAGCCACACGGCGTCCAAGAATCAGATCGTACGCGGCAATCATTCTGATAGTCGCGGCTCTCACCGGATCGTACGTCGTCGGGCGACATTCGGTCACACCCTTGGGTCTCGACACCATCCAAATCGAGCCCAAGACGTTCGAGCCCCAGTTCATCACCAACGCCCGGTTCCTTCCAGACGGCCAGAGCATCGTCTTCAGCGCGGCCCTCGAGGGGACTGTGCCCGAGCTGTTCGTGAGCCGCGCCAATACTCTCGCGCCGCAGCCCCTCGGGCATCCGCGCACCCATCTCCTGTCGGTCTCGTCGAAGGGAGAACTGGCGGTGCTGACGGATGCGAAATTCATCGGCCAGCGGCTCTATCGGGGCACACTGGCCCGGATGCCGATCGACGCAGCCCCTCGCGCCTGGATGACGAACGTTCGTGAGGCGGACTGGTCGCCCGACGGATCCAGCCTGGCGGCCGTTCATAACGTCGATCCCATGGATCGACTCGAGTATCCGATTGGGCACGTGCTGTACGAATCGGCCGGGTACTTGAGCGATCCACGTGTGTCGCCAGACGGAATCCGCGTCGCGTTCTGTGAGCATCCTAATAGCGGGTTCGACGATCGCGGCTGGGTCAAGATCGTGGATCGATCGGGTACGGTGAGGACGCTCGCCGGTGAGTACAGCGGTATACAAGGTGTCGCGTGGATGCGCGATGCGCAGAGGGTCCTCTTCTCAGCCGTCACGAGCGGAATCGAAGGCCTTCAGACCCACGTGGTACCGGCCTCCGCGTCTGCGCCCGCTCGTGTGGCCTTGCCGAGCAGGGGAGAGGTCATCGTTCAGGACGTCAGCCGAGACGGCCAATGGATCGAGATTCGAACGGAGGAACGTAACAGCATTCGCGCTCGTCTGCCTGGCGACAGCGGCGAACGCGAGTTTTCATGGATGAACCACGCGGTCGGCCCGATTTTGTCAGCGAACGGGCGAGGTCTGTTGTTCACCGACCAGAGTCCCAGCGGCGGGGCTAATTATGCAGTGATGTATCGCGACATCAGTGGCGGTCGGCCCGTCCGGATTGGTGAAGGTAACGGCGTTGGGCTCTCGACGGACGGCGCCTGGGCACTTGCCGTCGTGCCGAGTCCGCGCGGAATCGTGTTGTACCCGCTGGGACCGGGTGATCCAGTGCGCCTGGATCGAGGGTCAATCGAAACGGTGAACTCACTGGGCTGGTTCCCGGATAATAAGCACGTTCTTCTCTGCGGTAACGAGCCGTCAAAGCCTTCGCGCTGTTATCGGCAGGACATCGTGAATGGACAGCTGGTGCCCATCACGCCCGAGGGCGTCGCGAATGCGTGGGTGACAACGGACGGTCTGACGCTGCTGACCAGGGGGGTGGATGGATCGTGGCGGTTCATGCCAGTCGCCGGCGGACCGTCGCGCCCGGCCCGAGGCCTGACGGACAGCGACAATCCTCGCGCCTGGGCCAGAGACGGGCGTTCGGTTTTTGTCAGGGCCAACCCCAACGAAATACCCGCCCGAATCGAGCGCGTCGACCTGATGTCCGGCGCGCGGCTCTTCGTCCGCGAGGTCGCGCCGCCCGACCGCGCTGGTCTGGTCCAAGTCGGAAGTCTGAGCCTGATGGAGGAGGCCACCGGGTACGCGTACCAATATGTGAAACGGACGTCGACGTTGTTCGTCGTGCGGGGCGCGAGATAGGCGCTCTCTGATGGCTGGATAGGTAATGAGTATTTCAGCGCCGCGGTTTTGCGACGAGGTCCTCAGATACCTCGCGCAAGAGATCCGAATTCGAAGCTACGAGCTTGGCGCGTTGTCACCGTCCGACGACGTGCTCTACGTGCGCCCTCGGTTGGGAGCGATGGCGTGGGCCGCTCTTCATTCGAACGGGCGCAGGGCTCCACCCAACCCCCAAGGAATTGGTAATGATATTCCGGCTCGAAAAGACTCCCGCTGATCTTGACCTCGAGGACCCTCTTTCGGCTGAGTGGCGCACGGGCAAGCTCTGGTGAGACCAATGGCTAAACGTTCAGGATCAAACGAAGCGAGAGGTCGTTACGACATTATCGTGCCGCTCGGCGCGGGCTGTATGAAAGGAATATCGGGAACAGACACAAAGCTGAAACCTTGAAGGTCCTTTCGGGTGGCGGCGGACCCCGCGCGGCTGGCTCGCATCAGGCGTCAAGCGGAAATCCTGCTAGGATCCTGCGAGCGCTCCGGCGGGCACTCTCCCCAGAGTCGCGACTTAATACATGGCCGCGGACACGCGGGAAGGGATCATTCTGGGCACTGCTGCGTAGTGGATCGTTTCCTGTCGATGGTGACGAGCGGAGTTTCGGGGATCGAGCCAGGGAATGCAAATGCGCAATCGATTTTCACGTCGTCGGTTTCTTCAGGTGGCAGCGACGGCTTCCGGCTCGGTCGTCGGGTTCGATCCACAAGCACGCTTGTGGGTTCTTGCCGGGCAGACCAGGGTCAAAGCATTTTCGGAGATACCCGAGCTCGATGGGAGTCTTCTTTACGACGACGCGTCGCGCTCTGCAGTGGCGCGCGACGCCGGCAACATCGTGCATCGGATGCCTGCGGCCGTCCTGAAACCAGGCTCGGTGCGGGATGTCATCAGCATGGTCCAGTACGCAAACCACCATTCGCTCAAGATGGCCATGAGAGGCCAGGGCCATTCGGCCTACGGCCAATCGTTGGTGGAAGCAGGAATTGTCGTCGACTCGAGCACACTCAACAAGATCACTGTCAATGCAAATAGCGTGGACGCTCAAGCGGGGGCGACGTGGGGGCAGGTAGCCAAAGCCGGTCTCGCGAAAGGACTGACCCCGCCTGTGATGCTGGCAGATCCCACACAAACCGTCACGGTGGGCGGGACGCTGAGCATCGGTGGAGTGGGAACTACCGTCCACCGCTTCGGGGCGCAAGTCGATAATGTCGAGGAGCTCGAGGTTGTGACGGGCGATGGTCGCCTCGTGACCTGTTCCGCCGCACGCCGAAGCGAGTTGTTCAACATGGTGTTAGCCGGTCTCGGCCAGTGTGCGCTCATCGTCCGCGCGAGAATCCGCCTCCTGCCCGCGCCCCGCCACGTGTTGCTTCACGATTTTTTCTACAACGACGTTGAAGTCTTCCTCGCTGATCTGAAACGCCTGGCCGTGGAAGGACGGTTCGACCACCTCAGCGGTCCCGTCCGTCAGAACGGCGACAGCTGGACATTCAGCATCGGCGCGGGGAAGTTTTTCACGCCGCCTGGCAATCCAGAACCCGCCTCGTTGAAAGCAGGCTTGAAATTTACGTCAGTGTCTGAACCAGCGCAGATTCCATATTGGGACTATCTGCACCGGACGAAAGACACCGCCACTGAGGAGGCGGGTGGGATCTCACGTCGGCCTGAAATCAACGCTGCGGAACCGAACGTTGAGGCTGGCGTTGCAGAAATCGGAATGTTCGTGCCGGAATCAGCCGTCAAAGAGTTTATCGAAAAAACCCTGGTGACGCCGTCGGACTTAGCCC
>JBKPCD010000009.1:0-6579 GCA_046727175.1 Acidobacteriota bacterium
TTCTCATCGGTGACGAGGTGGTATCCCGAGGCGAAGCTGGCCGTTGTTGTCTTGACGAACAGCGAACCCGACGAAATGACGGCGGTGACCGAGCGTCTGGCGGCCGCGGTGCTGCCGGCGCCGCGCCCGCCGCGTTCGTTCACGGGTGACGCTTCGCTGCTGGTCGGCAGTTACAAGGGGCCCGGGGGCGGCAAGGACATGGTCATCGAGGTGACGCACACGCCACAGGGGATCGCGTTTTCCTTTGACGGCGTCGTGGCGGGGCCGCTCCCGTGGGTCGAGACCTGGACGTTCCGCCGAGGCAGTGAGCTTCTAACCTTCCGCCGGAGCACCACCCGTGGTCCTGCGACGGAACTGCGGTTCGATACGGGCGGAAACCACTTCATCCTGAAGCGGCAGTAGAAGGCGGTATGGAATTGCAGATTCGCGGGGTCTCGAAGACGTACGCCAACGGCGTGCGGGCGCTGAAGGATGTGACGCTGACCATTCCGGCCGGCATGTACGGATTGCTCGGTCCGAACGGCGCTGGCAAGTCCACGTTGATGCGCATCCTGGCCACATTGCAGGAGGCAGACAGCGGTAGCGTGACGCTCGGTGAGATCGACGTACTGACGCGGAAGGACGAGGTGCGAAGACGCTCGGCTACCAGCCGCAGGAGTTCGGCGTGTATCCAAAGGTGAGCGCGGAGAGCCTGCTCGATCATTTCGCTGTGCTGAAGGGCATCATCGAGCGGCGGGCGCGTAGGGAGGTCGTGGAGGCGCTCCTCCGGCAGACGAACCTGTGGGACGTACGCAAGCAGAAGCTCGGCGGCTACTCGGGTGGCATGCGGCAGCGTTTCGGCGTCGCGGTGGCGCTGCTAGGCAGTCCCAAGCTGATGATCGTGGACGAGCCGACAGCGGGGCTCGACCCGGCCGAGCGCGTGCGATTCCTTAACCTCTTGAGCGAGCTCGGACAGAACAGCGTCGTCCTCCTCTCCACACACATCGTCGAGGATGTGACCGAGCTGTGCACTCGGATGGCCATCATCGATCGGGGCGAGATCCTGTTCGAAGCCGAGCCCCTGAGCGCCGTCGACGAGCTACAGGGCCGGATCTGGCACCGGGTGATTTCGACGGAAGCGCTTCCTGAGCTCGAACGAGAGCACGCGGTGATCTCGACGAAGCTTTACGCGGGACGCACCGTCGCGCACGTCTACTGCGAGTCGTCGCCAGGACCCGGCTTTGAGCCCGCCAAGCCAGACCTCGAAGATGTCTACTTCAGCGCGATAGCGGGACGCATCGGCCGGCGACGTGAGCATCAGGAGTCGGAGGGAAGATCGTGAAGTTTCGGGAGATCTTTCGATTTGAGTTCGTGTACCAAGCGCGCCGCGTCCGTACCTGGCTCTATTTCGCGGTCCTTTCTGTCGTCGCTTATCGGCTGAGAGATGGCGTCGTCAATTCCCCATCCGCCATTGCCCAGGAGACTGTCCTAACCGGCCTGCTCTGGATGCTGATGGCCCCTGCCGTGGCCGGCAGTGCAGCGGCGCGCGACGTGCAGACGCGGATGCATCCTCTCGTCTACACCACTCCCATCAGCAAGGCCGACTACCTTGGTGGGCGATTTCTCGCGGCGTTTGTCCTCAACGCGTTGATCTTGCTCGCCGTGCCACTGGGCATGCTGGCCGCCCTGCTATTTCCTGGCGTGAAACCCGAGATCGTTGGTCCGTTTCGTCCGGCCGTATACCTCAGGCTCCTACGGTGTTCTTGCGTTGCCGACCGCCTTCACTTTCACGACGGTCCAGTTCACGTTGGCCGCGCTGAAACGCCGAGCCGTCGTCAGCTACCTCGGCACTGTGTTGTTCTTCGTCACTGTTACCACCGCGGCTGGCGTGGTTACCAACGTTCTTCAAATGCCGACCCTCGGCAAGCTGCTGGATCCCACAGTCCGCCTCAACGTCCTTGTCCTCATGGCGGACACATTGACACCGTTCGAGATGAATACCGTTCTGATCGGACTGGAAAGGTCGATACTCGCGAATCGACTCCTCTGGGTCGGTCTCACTCTGGCCATACTCGCATTCACCCATGTCCGCTTTCGTCTCGGTCACCGTGAAGGGTGATGAGCGGGATTTCCATTCCCCAGGTCCGTCGGGAATTCGGCTTCGCCACCCACGCGCGGCAGACGTTCGCCATTGCGTGGACGTCGTTCTCGACGATCGCAAAGGGTGCGACCGGGCTCCTGCTATGGGCAGCCATCACGATACTCGTGATCCTGTTGATGCCCCTGCTCATGAATCTCGGCGGAGTTCCGCTTCTCCCGAGAACAGCGCAGGTCATCACATCTCTGACCGCGCCCGTTGCTGACAGTCCACGGCTTCCCTGGGTGCTGATCCCGCTGCTCATCGTGTTCTACGCCGGCGAGCTGGTCTGGCGGGAACGGGACGCGGGCCTGAGCGAGATTGCCGACGCGACTCCGGTGCCGGAATGGGTCTTCTTCGTGGGCAAGTTCCTGGGACTCAGTCTTGTGCTCGTCGTGGGGGTGGCACTCCTGACGACGACTGGCGTGCTCGTTCAGACGCGCATGGGGTATTTCCATTTCGAGATCGGGCTCTACCTGCGGATCTTCTTCGGGCTTCAACTCATCGACTACCTCCTCTTCGCGCTTCTCGTCTTTGTGGTGCACGCGGTGGTGAATCAGAAACACCTCGGCTACCTCGTGGCACTGATCGCATACGGGGTCATCGTCTTCCCGTCCACCGTCGGGCTTGAGCACCACCTGCTCATCTATGGATCCGGTCCGAGGTGGACCTACTCGGACATCCGCGGTTTCGGCCCGTCCCTCGGGCCGTGGCTGTGGTTAAAGCTTTACTGGGCAGCGTGGGCGCTGCTGCTGGCCGTAGCGGCGAGGCTGCTCTGGGTGCGCGGCACCGAGCGCAGTGTGAGGTCGAGGGTCTACTTGGCCCGGCGTCGATGCACTCGTGTGACGGTCGGTGTGGCCGCGACGGCGGTGGCGCTCATTCTCACGCTGGGCGGTTTCATCTTCTACAACACGAACGTGCTGCATGCTTACGTCACGACCGCCGATCGGAGCAAGCGCAGCGCCGAGTACGAGAGGCGATACCGGCGGTACTTCGGGATCCCGCAGCCTCGGCTCACGGCGACGACCCTGCGCGTCGAGATCTATCCCGAGCGGCGGAAGGCGGAGGTCCGCGGCACGTATCGCCTCGTGAACGACACTACGGCGGCTATTGAGTCCATCCATCTCGCCACCGCGCCACAGATCGTTACCAGAGCAGTCTCCTTCGACCGGCGGATCGCTCGCGCGCTCGAGGACGAGGAACTCGGCTACCGGATCTACACGCTGGAGCAGCCGCTCCGGCCCGGTGAGACCTTGCAACTGAACTTCGAAGTGAATTTCGAGCCCCATGGCTTCAATAACGACGGAGCCGAATGCGTCCGTCGTCGCGAACAGCACGTACTTCACGAATCTGAATTGGTTGCCGGCCATCGGGTATCAGCCGAATCGCGAGCTCGATGCTGCGGGAAAGCGAAAACAGTTTGGACTCGACCCACGGCCCGCCGTCCCGTCGGTCGACGACGCCGAGGCGCGCCGGATCCGGGTCGGCGGCGACCCGATCACCTTCGACGCGATCGTGGGGACGAGCGGGGATCAGATCGTCGTTGCGCCGGGCGTGCTCCGCCGCAGGTGGACGGAAGGCGAGCGGCGCTACTTTCATTACGTCACGGATGTCCCCGTCAACAATCAGTATGGTGTGTTCTCCGCCGGCTACGCGGTGCACGAAGAACAGTGGAAACCGTCAGGCGGCGGGCAGGCCGTCGCGATTCAAATCTTCCATCACCCTGGGCATAGCGCGGGCCTGGGCCGTATGGTGGCAAGCGTACGAGCCTCGCTCGATTACTACACCCGCCAGTTTGGTCCATACCCGTACAGCTATCTGAAGCTGATCGAGAGTCCCGCCCTTAGCGGAGTACGAACGGAAGCCGCCACCGTTGAATACGGCGAAGGATTCTCCCTCCTGAATCCAGGCGACAGTCCCCAGGACCTGGATCTCGTGTTTGCGGTGGTCTCACACGGGGTCGCGCGCGGGTGGTGGGGCATGCAGGTCGCGCCCGCAGATGTCGAGGGAGCGGGACTCCTGGGCGTCACCCTCGAAACGTACTCCGCGATGCGGGTGGTCGAGGAGACGCTCGGCCCCGAGCAGCTGCGCCGATACCTGCACTTCATGCGGTTTGAAACCGCGACCCCCCGGTCGCGCGCGGCTCGGCCACTGCTTCGGGCCACCGACTCGTTCGCCTTCTCCCGCAGAGGTCCATTTGCGCTGTATGCGATGCGCGAGTACATCGGCAAGGAGCGGATAGACGATGCACTCCGGCACCTGTTCGAGAAGCATCGATCGGGAACCCCTCCCCTACCGACGTCGATGGATCTCTACCGCGAGCTTCAAGCAATCACGCCGGACGAGTTCCAATACCTGCTCAAGGATCTCTTCGAGAGGAATACGTTCTGGAAATTCGAGACGGAGCGAGCCTCGGCGCAGCAGACCGAAGCCGCCACCTGGCAGGTGACGCTGGCCGTGCGCGCGCGCAAGATGGTGGTTGACGAAGCAGGCGTCGAGACTGAGGTGCCGATGGATGACTGGTTGGAGGTCGGGGTCTTTGACGAGGGCGCGCCGTACCTACAGAGGCACCACATCCACTCCGGAGTGCAGACGATTACGGTCACGGTGCGGCAGAAGCCGGTCCGAGCCGGCATCGACCCGCGCCACCTACTGAGTGACTTGGGGGAGGGGGACCAAAACGTCAAGGCCGTGAAGATCGTTTGAGGCACGTTGCCTCTTTGCCTGCCCTTTTGACGTTCCGGTCGATCAAGCCGAAGGTGTCCAGCTTCTTGACCTCGTCACTCAAGAAACCAAGGGCGAGATGCGGATAACGCATCACCATCCGCAGACCCCTATGACCGAGCAGCTCCGCCACGGCTGGAAGGCTGACGCCGGCCATCACGAGGCGTGACGCGTAGTCGTGCCGGAAATCATGCCAGGTGAAGTTCTCGATCCCTGTGATCCGCAAATATTTGCGTCGGCCGCAATTCGGTCGGAATTCGGTGACCTGCCCCTCTGATCCGCCACGCCTAGGACGAGGTCCTCCGTTCAAACGACCCGCTGACCTCTCATGTGGGTGTAGCGGCGTGAGGTGGCAGGTCACTCCGGCGATCGTCGCGCCTTCAGATCACGCGACCGATATCAGTTTTGGAGAAATCATCGCCCTTGAAGAGGAGGGGTTCACCGGACGAGCGGGCAAGCGCGTAGGCGAACAGGTCGCCGAAATTGAGGCCAGCAGCGTGACGTCCTTTGCCGAAACGTCGGTACGCCTTCCGCGCCTCCGAAACGTGCTCGGTGTCGACAGGGACAACCACGATTTCGGCTTTGTGAATCAGCAGATCGAGTTCGCGCCCGCCAGGTTCGCCCTTTCGTGCCCCGATGACGAGTGCCGTCTCGAGCAACGTGGCCGCCGAGACCAGACGCGTGGTGTCATCCTCAACGGCTGTGCGGAATGCTTCGGCCTCCGGTTCGTCGAGCAGCAAAGCCAGCAGGGCGGACGTGTCGATCACCATCAGCGAGGCAACCCGCGCTCGTCATACCCGAGAATCTCCTCGTCGGATCGGTCGTCGAGCGTGGGCAACTGCGCGCACCGCTGCGCGATCTCGCGAAGTTCGTCGCGGAGCCGTCGGCGCCGCGCGCGGCCCCGCAGCCGAGCGAGTCGCTCCCTCAACGCGACGACGACGGCCTGTGTGAGCGTCTCTCCAGTACGGGCGGCCACTTCCCGCGCTAGGCGATCGGCTTCAGGATCCTTCACACTGAGCGCCATTGGTCTCTCATGTCTAGAAATATACCACACGTCTAGAATGGCCGGTCGACGACGAGCTCTTCTGATACACAAATGATCGGCTGTACTGCTGCTGCTCAGAAACTGTCGGTCGCTCAAGCTACGCCGCTTTCTCAATCGTGACGTGAAACCCCAGCGCCTCGAGTTGGCGGACATGCCGTCAAACAGCGCGCTCGGCGTGGCGTTTGTCAAAATAGTCCGCCCCCAGCTCGTGGTAGGAGCGGCCATCGCGCATGACGTAGTACGCGATTTCGAGGATCTGATGGCCCTCCGCGACGACGGCCTTCTTGTGGCCACGATGCCGTTTGACGCGGTGGTACCACGCCTGGAGCGCCGTCCCGTTGCTGCGTGTGGCCGCCAAGCCGGCTTGGACCAGGGTGCCGCGCAAATACCGGTTGCCTTGACGGGTCTTCCCGCTGCGCCGTTTGCCGGCACTTTCGTTTACCCGGGACACATCGCGCCCCAGCGACACAAGTGTTCGGCCGAGGGAAACCGGCTCATGTCGCCGCCCGTTTCAGCCACGATGCTGATCGCGCCGATCCGATCCCAGAAGGGGATCACGACGTACGCGTTTTTGTGACACTGAAATGTATGATAGGCTACATTTTGCCCGTCAGACTGGTGCCACGCCAAATCGGGTGACGTCGCTTCAGCCGCCGAGCTTTCAACAGCTCACGTGCCACGGCACAGGAGGTGC
>JBKPCD010000010.1:0-7685 GCA_046727175.1 Acidobacteriota bacterium
GGGCACACTGGCGGAGTACGCAAGGGTACCAAGCAACACGCGGTAAGTGAGGGACTCGATTGTGATAGGACTGTGATAGATGGTGCTCAGAACCTCGAAGAACATCGAGGTTTACGGACGCACATCGAGGAATCGTTTTGGAGGGTTAAGCCGCTAATCGCGTACGTCTTAAGGTGCATCGGAGTTGCTTGAACGCGCTCGACAAGCAGACGGCCAATCCCGACAACGTGATACTGGAGCCGCAACTGGACGAGGCTGGACGTGCGGGCTCAGTCGCGATGGGACGCGCTTTGCGCGATCTCAAGATTCCCGTTGGTGAAGTACTCACCAGCCCGACATACCGCGCGCTCGAGACCGTGCGCTTGGCGCAGTTGGCGAATCCGCGAGCGCAGACTGAACTCGGTGATGGCGGCCAAAGCATGCAAGGTGTCGCAGAGACACAGGCTGAGTGGCTACGCGAGCGCGTTACGCACCGTGGCGCCGGAACGAACACGATCATCGTGATGCACATGCCAAATATCAGCCGAGCGTTCCCTGCATGGGGTGCAGTTGAGGACGGCGAGGCAGTCATCGTGGGGACTGGCGGTCGGGTGGTCGGCCGAATCAAGCTCGACGAGTGGCCTCGCCTGAAACCATAGCGTGGCTTGGTGTTTCGGACACGGGATCGGAGGGTCGCCATGAGTAAGCCGAATGTCGATCGACGAACGTTTCTGCGGATGAGCGGTGTCGCCGGAGGCGGACTGCTGGTCCCGGCTCAGACGGTCGCTCAAGAACGGGGCCGCGGACGCGGATCTGAGCACGAAGAAGAAGAGCTCGCCCCGCCAGAAGATCTGATGCGCGAGCACGGTGTGCTCAAGCGCGTCCTGCTCGTGTATGAAGAGGCGATTCGTCGTATCGACGCCAAGCAGGATTTGTCGCCGGATGCGGTGCGAAATAGCGCCGGGATCATACGCACGTTCATCGAGGACTATCACGAGAAGCTCGAGGAGGATTACCTCTTTCCACGGTTCGAGAAGGCCCGCCGACTCACGGAGCTGATTCAAGTCCTTCGAGCGCAGCACCAAGCTGGCCGACGCGTGACCGAGCAGATTACGCGACTGGCAACCGCGCAGACACTCAAGGACCAACGAGCGGCGGCAACGCTCCGCGATGCGATGCACCAGTTCGTCCGGATGTACGGCCCGCACGAAGCGCGAGAGGATACCGTCCTGTTCCCAGCGCTGAGGGCCATCGTCTCGAAGCAGGAATTCGGTGCCCTTGGTGAAGAATTCGAGAAGAAGGAGCATGCGCTATTCGGCGACGACGGATTCGAGAAGATGGTGGACCGTGTTGCGTTAATCGAGAAGTCGCTTGGCATTTACGATCTCGCGCAGTTCACACCGAAATAGACCGCTGATGTGAAGAAGCAGCTCCTCGCGCTGTCCTCCTCGCCCGCGTTCACCTTCGTCTTGACGATGGGCATCGTCAACTTGTTTGGCGATATGACCTACGAAGGTGGGCGCTTGTGACCGTGAGCGAAGCTAGCGTTGCCACCCCGTGTGTGCGATTTGACGAACGGCGCAACTGAAGTTAGCGGTCACCGTCGCTACGGGCGAACCCCTCCTCGCGCAGCCGCGCGATGTCTTTGCTCGGCGCGCTCCCGAAGAAACGGCCGTACTCCCTGCTGAACTGCGAGGCACTCAGGTAACCGACACGGTGGCATGCCTCGCCCGCGTCCATCTTCTGAAACAGCATCAGCCGCCGCGCTTCGTGCAGCCGGAGAACCTTCTGGTACTGAAGCGGGCTCATCGTGGTCACCGCCTTGAAGCGCTCGTGGAATGACGACGCGCTCATGTGAATTGAGGCGGCCATCTCCTCGACGGTGACCGGTTGCGCGAAATGCGCGCGGATCCAGGACACGGCTTCGGCCACCCGGTGTACGCCGGATTTCGGCTCTCCGATCTGGGCGACACGCGTTCCAATCGGCGTGCGTAGCAAGCGAATCAGGATCTCGTCGACCACGAGCGGGCCGAGGAGGTCCGCATCCTCCGCCCGGGCCATCAGATCCAGCAGGCGCGTCACGGCTTCGATGATGGCGTCGGTCGCGTGTCCGACATACAGCCCGCGCTGGTCGGACGACTTGGGGACGCCATGCGGGTAGACCCGCGCGGCGAGTTCCGCCACACGCGCAGGATCCAAATCCAACTTGAAGCCAAGAAACGGATCCCTTTGGCTGGCGCGAGTCAGCTGGCCGGAAACCGGCAGATCGACGGCGAAGACGAGCATGCGCGCGGGATCGTACTCGAGCACTTCACTGCCAAGCATCACGACCTTGGCACCCTGCGCCACGATGCAAAGCGACGGTCCAAGCGTGGCGTGCACCGGCTCGGAGGTCATCCGGGCACGGCGCAGTGCATAGGTCCCCGGCAGCCGAAGCGGAAACACACCATCGTGCGGAGCGTAGCGCGCGAGCAGGTTCGCCATTCTCCGCAGCGCCAACGCGCCAGGCGCGGCGAGGGTGATGTCATTCAGGGACGTGCCGGTTGCTGATGGAGCGGCACGTTCAGCGCCGCGGCCGCGGCGGGGTTGCCGCCCATCGGCGTTTCGGACACCATGCCGCGTGCGTTCACAAGCTTGCCGACCAGTGGGCATCATGCTGGCCATAGTACAGCCGGCGGGAGGCCCACATTTGCCAAAACCTACGAGGCGAGCGGGAGATCGACATCAAATTATCGAAGGAATAGGCAAGAAAGGCCAAGCGCTGCCCGGTACGCTGATCATCCGAAGAAGGAGTGACGACTGGCTGTTCACCCTTGCGATTCCCGACCAAGCGGGGGACGCACTTATGTAGCGAATTACACCAGAGGAGATTCCACGTGCGAAGTCAGCGATTCTCGATGCTGTGCCGTTCGGCCATCCTGGCCTGTGTCACCCTCGCGGGCGTCCTCGGCACGCCGATCGGCGCGGCAGCGCAGGCGATAAAGGACGTGCAGATACCTGACACGCCCTTGGTGCTGAAGGCACAAGGCAGCTTCTTCGTTGGCGGCGAGAAGGCTGAACAGACACAAGGTGAGCTGGGCGACCTCGGCCCCGGGGGGCATATCGCCGTCAACCAGATGTACGTGCGGTACATGGTGCCGCAGGGCGGTGACGGCAATGTGCCCGTGGTGATGGTTCATGGCGCGACCCTGACGGGTAAGTCCTGGGAAACTACGCCGGATGGCCGAATGGGCTGGGACGAGTACTTCGTGCGCAAGGGCCATCCCGTGTACGTCCCGGACCAGGTGGGGCGGGGGCGATCAGGTTTCAATCAAGCCGTCTTCAACAACGTGCGAGCGGGCTCGGCGCCGGCGGGCAGCCTCCCTCGCTGGCTGCGATTCAGCGACGAGGTCGTCTGGCCGAACTTCCGTTTCGGTTCGAAACCCGGCGCTCCCTACCCGGACAGCCAGTTCCCGGTGACCGCCGTCGACGAACTCGCGAAGCAGGGTGTGCCCGACGTCAGTTTTGGCGGCCTACCCACACCGAATCCCACGCTCAAGGCGTTGTCGGATCTCGCCAGTCAAGTGAATGGCGCGGTGTTGATGGGACACTCGCAATCCGGCCCGTTTCCGCTGGCAGCGGCGCTGCTGAATCCCACCGCGGCAAAAGGGCTCGTGCTCGTCGAGCCGGGCCGCTGTCCGGCGACCTACACCGACCAGCAGATCAAAACGCTGGCGACGCTGCCCATTCTCGTGGTCTTCGGTGATCACCGCGACACCCCCACAGGAATCGGGACGCTGCCCTCATGGCAGATCTCCTTCGATAGCTGTCAGGCACTCATCGGTCGCCTCAAGGCTGCTGGCGGTCAGGCGCAGATGCTCAACCCGCCTGACCGCGGCATCCGCGGCAACAGCCACATGATCATGCAGGACAAGAACAACCTGCAGATCGCCGATCTCATCCTGCAGTGGATCGATGAGCGAGTCAGCAAGCGAAGTGTTGAGAAGAAATGACGAATGACCCTCACGGGCGCCTTATTGCTGGCACTGGCAGTTGCCCGGCCCTTCGCGGTGCAGCCGCCGCCGCAGCGGCTCGCGCTGGAGCTGCAGGACTATGCCGCGCTCCCGATCACGGCGGACAACACGAACGACAACACGCGGGCGCAGCTGGCCCGCGTCAATTACCTGCGAGACGAGCCTGGCGGCCGCCGGTTCTTCGTCAACGACCTCAACGGGCCGCTCTACATCCTCGACAAGCAGAAGAAGACCGTCACGACCTATCTCGACTTCAACGGCGCCGGCGGACGGCCAGGACTGTTCCCGAAGTTCACATTCGAGCGAAATTTCGCCACGGGCCTGACGAACTTCCTCTTCGATCCCGACTACGCACGCAACGGTGTGTTCTACACGATCCACATGGAGGACCCGGCCGTTACCGCGCCCGCAGCGCCCAAGGCGGGCGTCGTCGCTGGTCTCGACCTGACGGGCTACACCACGACGCCGGCCATCCCGACGCCCACCGTGGACGGACGGATCGAACGCGAAGTCGTGTTGATCGAGTGGACGGACCGGAATCCGCGGAACGCGGTATTCGAGGGCACGGCCCGCGAGCTGCTGCGACTCCAGCACCCGCTCCCGCAGCATCCGCTCGGCGAGATGACGTTCAATCCCGCCGCCCGCCAGGGTGATGCCGATTGGCGCGTCATGTACCTCGGCGCTGGCGACTCGGGCTCGGGCGAACAGCGCGACAGCCGTCGCCTGAACCCGCAGCGGCTCGACACCCTGGTCGGCAAGATCCTCCGCATCGTCCCCGACCTGCGCGAGCATACGAAGACGAGCACCGTTAGCGAGAACGGCCGCTACCGAATTCCCAACGACAATCCGTTTGCGACGCTGGACGGCGCGCGCAAGGAGATCTGGGCGTACGGCCTGCGCAACCCTCATCGGCTGGTGTGGGATGTGGATCCTGCGCGCCCGAACGCGCCCACACTGCTGGCGTTCAACATCGGGCTCGTCACGTGGGAGACGGTGGTCGTCATTCACAAGGGGGCGAACTACGGGTATCCGCTGCGTGAGGGCACGCAAAGCATGTCGTCCACGAACGGGATGGGTCCCTTGCCTGAGAACGATATGATTCCGATTCAGATCTCTGACACCGTTGCACGTGGCACGGTCAAGCCCACGTACCCGGTGATCCAATACCCCCATAGCCGCGAGGCAGGTGGCGACGCTATCGCCAATGGCTTCGTCTACCGCGGCAAATTGATCCCGGCGCTCAGGGACAAGCTTGTATTCGGCGACATCACCACCGGTCGGACCTGGTACGCGAATCGTGCCGACGTGCTCGCCGCCGACGACGGCAACGCCACGACCGTCGCACCGATTTACGAGATGGACGTCGGCCTGCGGCGAATCACCGAAGAGACGTACCGCGAGCGCGGCGGGAAGGGACCGGCGCTCCCCGGGATGGGCGCGATTGCTGGCCGAGGCCGCGTGGACCTGCGGTTCGCAGTGGACAACGACGGCGAGCTCTACATCCTGACCAAGAGCGACGGCATGATTAGAAAAGTGGTCGGGGCCAGAGCCGCAACCGCTCCCGCGCCTTCTGTGAATGTCCCGACGCCGACTCCCGGTCAGAACGTCACCAATCAGTCGGTCGCCAGCCTCAGAAATCCCGTGGCAGCCACGCCCGAGTCAATCGCCGCCGGGAAGCGGGCCTACGACACCAATTGCGCGGCCTGTCACGGCGACCTCGCTCAAGGGGCGGTCAAAGCCGGCATGACGATCTCCATCATCGAGGAGCAGCGGGGCAAGCAGCCGCCGGATCTCACCGACGATCAGTGGGATCACGGCTCGACTGATGGCGACATCTTCGCCGTCATCAAGCGCGGACTGCCCCCAACCATGATGGCGGGATTCGATGGACGCATTCCGGACGATGACATCTGGAGCATCGTGAACTACCTTCGCACCCTCGCGTCGAGAAAGTAGGCCCGACGCTATGGATACGGACAACACCAACATCTCCGGAAAGGTCGTCGTGATCACCGGCGCCAGCAGTGGCCTGGGCGAGGCGACGGCGCGATACCTCGCCGAGCGCGGCGCGACCGTCGTAATGGGCGCGCGGCGCCTCGAGCGCCTCGAGGTGTTGGTCGACGAGATCACTCGCAGAGGCGGCAAGGCGTCCGCGCATGTCACCGACGTGACCGACGCCGCGCAGGTCCAAGCGCTCGTCGACGCCGCGGTCGAGAAGCACGGCCGCATCGACGTGATCCTCAACAATGCGGGCGTGATGCCGCACTCGCCGCTCGAGCGCCGGAAGATCGACGACTGGGACCGCACCATTGATGTCAACATCAAGGGCGTGCTGTACGGGATTGCCGCGGCGCTGCCTCACATGCAGCGGCAGAAGTCCGGCCACTTCATCAACGTCTCGTCCGTCGCCGGCCACAGAGTCGGCCCGGGCAGCGTCGTGTACGCGGCGACGAAGACCGCCGTGCGGGTAATCTCCGAGGGACTTCGGCAGGAGGTCAAGCCGTGGAACCTGCGCACGACGATCATCTCGCCAGGCGCGGTTGCCACCGAGTTGCCGGCCAGCATTACCGAGGCGGACATCGCCAAGGGCATCCGTCAGTTCTACGAGCAGTACGCGATCCCGGCGGAGTCGTTCGCTCGCGCAGTCGCCTTCGCGATCAGTCAGCCCGAGGACGTGGACATCAACGAGATCCTCTTCCGGCCGACACGGCAGGAGCTCTGATCCGGACGGCAGGGTCGCGGTCATCGGAGGGCGAAATGATCCAAATCACGGCGATGTTCACGACGCTGGCTCTGCTCGCTTCGGCGTCCCCGGAGGCTCAGACAATAGTCATCACGCGCGGCGGCTCTCGCGCCGTCCGGCCGGGCCCGACGGAGAATTTCACGGGTGGCGTTCGTGTCGAGATGTTGTTCGAGGCGCTCGATCCCTCACACGCCAGTGGCGGGTCGGTCGCGTTTGAGCCCGGTGCGCGCACGGCGTGGCATTCGCATCCCCGCGGCCAGGTCCTGATCGTCACGGCCGGCATCGGTCGCGTGCAGCGATGGGGGGATCCCATCGAGGAGATTCGAGCCGGAGACGTCGTCACGATTCCGCCGGGCCAAAAGCACTGGCATGGGGCTTCACCGCAGACGTCCATGACGCACATCGCGATCACTGAACACCGTGATGGCACGAGAGTGCAGTGGATGGAAAAAGTGAGCGACGAGCAGTACAACGGTTCGCCTCCGAGTGGGGAGGGACCCGTACAAGGGCCGGCGCAACCACAGGTCCAGCCTGAGCAGCAGCCTCGATCGTCCAGTCCGCAGGGGACCAGCGCACCGTCGGGCGCACTGCAGCAAAAGATCGCTCCCGGACTTGCGACGCTCACTGACGACGTGCTGTTTGGCGATGTATGGCGGCGGCCCGAGTTGTCGCCCCGCGACCGCAGCCTGATCACCATCTCGGTCTTGATCGCGACGGGTAAGCCGGCGCAGCTTGCAGGCCACTTAGGCCGGGCTCTCACCAACGGTGTACAGCCCAGCGAGGCGTCTGGCCTTCTGGCGCACCTGGCGATCTACTGCGGGTGGCCCAGCGCGGTGTCGGCGCTCGAGGCCTACGAGCAGGTGTACACCGCCCGGAAGGTCGACACCGCAGCACTGCGCGCCGTGACTTCGCGTCTTCCAGCTCCCGGCTCAGACGGGGCACGGGCCAAG
>JBKPCD010000011.1:0-10708 GCA_046727175.1 Acidobacteriota bacterium
ACGAACGTATTGAAGGCGCTGCTGTGATGCAGCGTGTCGGGCGCGTTCATCGACAGCAACGACTCGGTGGGCTGCTCAATTACTACTACAGGCGCACGGCGTGAAACCCCCGCTCCCGGATTCGGCACAAGTACGGGACACACGGGGTCCGAATCCGGTGCAGTTCGGTCCGTTGGCGTTGACGCGCGCCAAGTGTCCCGCCGGTTCACCACACGATCACATCGTGAAGCAGTGGAGCTACATCCGGTCCTATGTGATCAAGGACGGTCATCTTTTTCTCTCGCTGATGGCGGACGGGGACCAGATTTGTGCGAGTTCGAACCCACTGATCAGCTGGCTGCGCCAAGTACACGCCATAATGCGAGCGGCGTAAGGTTCGAATCCCTCTCCCAGCCACTCCCATCTGGAACCGTTAGCAATCAGGGCTGACGCACGATGGGCGAGAGCTCAAGCTTTCTCGGCGCTATTCGGCGCGCAACGCCGTGGCAGGATCAACCAGCGCGGCTTTGAGCGCGGGCACCACGCACGCCAGGCACGCGATCGAACCGAGCGCCAGCGTCGTCACCGCGAACGTCGCGGTATCATGCGGCTGCACGCCGTAGAGCAAGCCCGCAATCAATCGGGTGGCGGCCCACGCACCAAACAGGCCAACAACCAGCCCCGCCACCACACTCCACATGCCTTGCGCCACCATCATGCGCACGACGTTCGAACGCTCCGCGCCGAGCGCCATGCGAATGCCTATTTCGTGCGTCCGTTCCGAGACTGCATATGCGACGACGCCATACACGCCGAGCGCCGCCAGCACCAGTGCGACGATGGCGAACGTGCCGAGGAGCAGCAGGTTGAATCGACGCGGAGCGATTGAGTCCGACAGCACTTCCTCAAGCGTCTTGATGTTGTAGAACGACTGCGTCGGATCGGTCGCGGAGAGCGCGTTCCGGATAGCAGGCGCGGCGGCGATCGGATCGCCGTCTACGCGCATCACCAGAGTGATGGAGGAAATCGGCGCGTCGGCGTAGCGAAAGAACAACTCGGGCGCAGCGTCGGCATCGATCGCGGCGTACTTCAGATCGCGAGCGACGCCGACGATCGTCGCCAGGCCATTCTGGCCGAGCCACGGCATGCGAATGCGCCGGCCGATCGGATCGGTGTTTTTGAAATCGCGCCGGGCGAGACTTTCATTGATGATCGCCACCCCAGGCGAGTCGAGATCGTTGAACCATCGGCCGCTCACCAGCGACATTCCGAGCAGCGGTCCAAAGCCGGGGGAAATCGAGCTGACCGGCGCGCCGCGCCTTTCGCGCTCGCCCGGCGGCGGGACGCCCTCGCCCTCCTTGATGACAAGCATCATTGATCCGCGCCCAGTTGTAATCGCGGCGTCGCGGACGCCAGGCATCGTTTTGGCTTTCGACACGAGCGCCGCGGCGAAGTTATGGCGCACCTTCTGGTCGCGGTACTGCGGACCGCGAATGTCTAGCCGCATCGTCAGGATCTGATCCGGCGCGAAGCCGGCCGGATACCTCGTCATCCGCCACATGCTCTTGAACATCAGGCCCGCCCCGGCCAGCAGCACGATCGTGAGCGCCACCTGCGCGGCGACCATCGCACGGCCAGTGATCATCACGCGACGTGACGCTGACACGGTGCGGCCCCCCTCCTTCAACATTTCCTGCACATTCGTCACGACGAGCGCGAGCGCGGGACCAATCCCAAACAGCAGTGCCGTGCCGATGGAGATGGCCGCCGCCACTGCCAGCACGCCAAAATCGAGCTGCGTTTCGGTGAGACGTGGCACGCCCGCGCCGATGACCGCGATGACCGTGTTGACGAGCCACAACGATACCAACACGCCGCCGATGCCGCCCAGCACCGCGTACGCAACGCTTTCAGCAAACAATTGGCGGACAACGCGCAACGGTGCGCTGCCGAGGGACATCCGCAACGCAATCTCCTTGCGTCGCTCGGCGGCGCGCGACAGCAGCAGGTTCGCGACGTTGGCGCAGGTAATCAGCAGCACGACGAACGATGACGATAGCAGGATGCCCAGCGCGCGCCGCGACGGACCCACAATCTTGTCCTGCAAAGGCATAACGACGACCGCAGTGGTGCCGAAGGGCGTTGGGTGGTCGCGCTGTTCCCGGGTATGAATAGCGTCGATCTCGGCGCGCGCCTGCTCAATCGTGACGCCCGCCTTCAATTCACCGATCGCCTGGTAAATGCGCACGCCCGTCGTCGGCGTGATGACTTGCGGCGGGGGATCCACTCGCAGCATTTGATAGGCGGCCGGTTCGGCGGTGTCGAGATCCACGATGACGCCAAACGTCTGCAGTTGTGGGTGAAAGGTTTCCGGGAGGACCGCCGCAATCGTCGCAGGCCGTCCATCAACGCTGACCGCCCGACCGATCACGCTCGGATCGCCTTGAAACAGCTCCACAAAAGCGCGGTGCGTAATCGCGAGCGCTTGTGGATCGGCATCAGTGGGCAGCGTGCCGAGCACCGGTTGCGCGCCGGTCACGTCCCAGAATCCCTTCGAGGCCGAAACGATGCGCAATCGCGACGCTTCACCGCCGACCACCAACGTCGCATCGACGTCGTCGTAGGCAATCATGTGCGCGAGCGACGTGGCCTGCGACTGCCAGACAGCGAAGTCGATTGAGTTCATGATGTCGCGCGACGAATCCTTGGCGCGCGTGCTGAGCCACACCATGCGCTCCGGGTGCGCGTAGGCAAGCGGCCGCAACAACACAGTGTTGACGACGCTGTAAATGGCGGTGCTGAGCCCGATGCCGAGCGTCAGCGTCACGACAATCGCGAGCGAGAAGGCGGGATTGCGGCGCACGTATCGCACTGCGTCACGCGCATCCTGCCGCAGCTGATCGAGCCAGCCCGGAATCCACACCGCGCGCACGTCCTCCTTCACTCGCGCGACGTTGCCGAACTTTCGGATCGCGGCAGTGCGCGCCTCGTCTTCGCTCATCCCCCGAGCGACGTTGTCGTGCGTTTCCGCTTCGATGTGATCGCGGATCTCGCGATCGAGATCGTCGAGGTCGGGCCGTCGAGGGATCATCACGTGCGCTCCGTTTGTGAATGCAGGATGCGACCGATCGCGCCGGCGAGGCGATCCCACTTGCTCGTCTCGACGGTGAGCTGCTTCTTGCCTTTCGGGGTCAGCCGGTAAAACTTTGCGCGGCGATTGTTCTCGGAGGTACCGTCCTCCGCCACGATCCAGCCGCGCTTGATCAGGCGATGCAGCGCCGGATACAGCGACCCCTGCTCGACCTGCAACACATCCGACGAGGAGCGCTCGATGCTCTTGGCGATCGCGTGGCCGTGCGTGGGGCCCGGCACCAAGGTGTGAAGGATGAGCAGGTCCAGTGTGCCCTGCAGAAGCTCGACGCGCGCGTCTTTAGTAGACATTCTAGGTGAGGCTACGCGCGCTCACCTAGAATGTCAAGGTGAAGCCGGTTCTGGGCGCACCAAGTTAAAAGATCGTGTCGCGCACCAGTCTAGCTCAACAGCAACGAAACAACGCGCTTAATTCCAGTTGGTTATGGCCTGTAGGGTGCAGAAAACCGGTTACGCCGCCAGGACGCACTCGTGAACCAAACCGCCGAGGCGATCGTGGCGCCGGACGCGAGGTTCACTCCACTGCGTGGTCGGCGCGAACGCCAAACCGTACCGGGTGCGGCGGATTGAGGGCTAATCCTCGATGAGGCCGGTGCCCGTTGTAGGGGTCCGCGAAGTCAGCAAGGACGCGATCAAGATGCCGGGGATTCAGAATGAGCAACCAGTCGAGGCACTCGCTGCGAACGGTCCGCACAAACCGCTCCGCCACGCCGTTCGCTTGCGGGGCGCACCTTTGAAAATCCGCGGCGCATAGCGATGCATACGCCCAGTCAGTACGGAGAATGAACGCCTTTTCTTCGAGAACGCGCACCGCGCTTCGTCTGGTCCTTCTGCGTAGATGGTTTGGACAAGAGTTCTTCGGCTCGCTTCTTCAGTCGGTCCGGTTCCAAACCTTGGCGGTCAAGCTTCCGAATCAGCTCTCGCAGTTCCTCCTCACGCTCCATGCGGTTCCCCCTAGCGGGCGCTGCCACGGCGCAATCAAATTTCGGGCCGAGGGGACCAGCACGAGCGATCATTCTTCGAGGCTGGCGCGACTGAACACGTGTCAACAGTGCTCCTCGCTCTTCTCTGGACTGAAGCCTTCATCCTCACTTCGGAGGAGCGGGGCCAGGCACATTGGCTCGATATATGCACATTCCGACGAGAGTGCGCACACTAGTGACTTGGAGAGCGCCGTCAAGGTCTAAAGGACACATTCACTCGTGAAGATCGCGCTCATCGCTCCGCCCTTCATCGCGGTACCACCACAGACCTACGGCGGTACCGAGTTGTTCGTCGCACAGCTTGCCGAGGCGCTGAGTCATCGTGGCCACGAGGTTATTGTGTACGCGAACGGTGAATCGCGCGTCGATTGCGAGGTGCGCTCGTTGTACGCCAGGTCGGAATGGCCGCCCGCGAGTCTTGGCGCTGGAACCCTGCGAAACCTACAGCATTCCGCGTGGGCCCTCCGAGACGCGGCGGCCACGGCTGTCGACGTCGTCCACCTCAACGACGCGATCGCTGTGCCAATGGCCGCCTTCGTGTCGTTGCCCGCGGTGTGCACGATGCATCATCCGCACGATCCCGATTTATCTGAACTCTATGACTCACACCCAGACGTCTCGTATGTCGCTATCAGTCGGTGGCAGCGGGAACGGGAGCGGATGCGACGGGTGCACGTCATTCACCACGGCGTCCGACTCGCGGAGTATCGCTTCGCCGAGCAGAAGCGGCGCTACTTGAGCTTCCTCGGCCGCATTGCGCCGATGAAGGGCGCGCATCTGGCGATCGACATCGCTCACCGCACCGGCATTCCGCTCAAGATAGCCGGTGAAGTGCAGCCGGTGTTTCACGATTACTGGAAGCAGCAGATCGAGCCACGAGTGGACGGACGATTCATCGAATACATCGGACCGGCCACGATGGCCGTCAAGAATGATTTACTCGCGAACTCGATGGCTTTACTATTTCCGATCCAGTGGGAGGAGCCGTTCGGCCTGGTGATGATTGAAGCGATGGCCTGCGGAACGCCGGTTCTCGCTTTGCCCGGCGGCGCCGTTGCGGAGGTGGTGAAGAACGGCGTGAGTGGATGGATCTGTAGAGATATTGACGAGATCGCGAGCCGTGCATGTGGTCCGGCCATCCATCCTCGGTCCTGTCGAGATCACGCGGCGCGTCTGTTTTCCGTTGAGCGGATGGCTAAGGATTACGAGCGACTATATTGCACCCTTTGTTGTGAGGCGGATGTCGCAGTTGGCGCAGAGATCGGCCGGGCATGAGGGCCGGCGGCGCATGGTGTCGCAACGGTACCTAGCTTGCGCCTCAGCGTTCCCAATATCGGCGACTGCGCCTCTATCCAACCATCCCGAAGGTTGGAGTCATCGTTCGAGTGCGGTCAGGCAGTGGCCGTCATGATGCGAGTCGCAGTCGATCGCGATGTGATCCGTTCGTATCTGAACGCCGTCGTCGGAGTGGCCGACACTGACGCGATCGGTGCCCTTCTGAATGTGGTCACCGCCTGTATGCTTCCCGTCATTGCGGAGGAAATCGAGCGTGAAGGGAATGATCGGGAGCGGGAATGGCGACGCGCTGGATTCGAACCAGTCCACGGCGATGAATTCTTCAAGGGTTGCGCCGCGGGGATGGCGCGGCGTTATGTAGATTACTATCCGGACCCGAGAGACTGCCGACTGGTTGCGGAGGCCGAGTGTGCACAGTGCGAGGTCTTGGTGACTCTCAAAGAAGAGTTGATCGCAGGGCTGAGCGACCAGAGCGAGAACGTGATCATCACCACACCTTCAGAAGCGCTGAAATACTGCATCAACAAGTCGTCGCGGAACGAGCGCTGACACTCCAGCGGATGTGAAGCGTAGACCTCCGTGCGCGCCAAGAGTCTAGGACGGCTCTGCCACCGAGCACCCCGTCATTAGGCAGCACGGCGGCTGCACCCGGAAACGCCCTGACGAGAATTGCTGTCAAACTTGGTAAAACGAAACGGTTTGCCAGCGACAGTGGCGATGCGATCGATTTACGTGCCAGACCGCGAGAAGAGAAGGTCGCGAGGCTGACGGTGCCTCCGCCGAGTAAGTGGGTGACCCGCCGAGGGCGGCGACCACCGTGCGATGAGCGAGCGGAGCGTCTTGCGCGCTGGCAGTGTCATTGCACGCGATGAATGACCATGTTCGCGTCGTTCGACATTCCCCTCAGCTGGGGTGAACTCCTCAAGCGCACCGCCAAAGAGACCAGTGAGGACGATTGCCTCGGCCTTGCGGCTCAGCTCGCCTACTATTTCTTCCTTGCCCTCTTTCCCGCCGTCCTTTTTCTGCTGGCGCTCGCAAGCTTCTTTCCGTTGACCAACTTTATCGACGACATCGTGCGGACACTGCGGCCGATCGCTCCCGCAGATGTTCTCACGTTTCTAGAAGAGCAGCTCAGGCGGATTTCCGATAGCGATAGCGGTGGGATTCTCACGATAGGCATCGTGGGAGCCATCTGGAGCAGCTCGGCTGCCGTCGTTGCCATCATCGGCAGCCTCAACCGGGCGTACGACATCGAGGAAGGCCGACCCTGGTGGAAGGTGCGGTTGACGGCAATTGGGCTCACCATCGCACTCGCCCTGCTCGTGGTCATCTCGTTTACTCTCATCGTCGCAGGGCCAGCCATCGCGGAGCACCTGGCGTCCACGTTCGGGTTGGGACCCGCCTTCGAATGGAGTTGGAAAATTCTCCAGTGGCCATTCGCCTTCGTTCTGGTGACCCTCGCTGTCGGACTTGTCTACTACTTCGCACCTGACGCCGAGCAGGAGTGGGTCTGGATTACGCCAGGGGCCCTGATCGGCACGCTGCTCTGGGTCCTGGTTTCCTTGGCGTTCAAGTTCTACGTCACACGATTCGCCGATTACAACGCGACTTACGGGGCGGTCGGGGGTGTGATCGTCCTTCTGCTCTGGTTCTACATTTCCGGTCTCGCCATTCTGGTCGGAGCCGAGCTCAATGCGGAGATCGAGCACGCGTCGCCGCACGGCAAGGAGCCGGGGGAAAAGGTCCCCGGCCAGAAGAAGAAGCTCGGTGTCGCGGCGGCTCGTGCATACAAAGAGCGACTCGAGCAACGCTCCCGACCTTCGGTGCCGCACCCGCTGCCGCAACCCGCAGCGGCCTTCCACGTGACGCCATCGCCGGCGGACCGGAAACTCGGAATCGCGGTTGGACTGCCCTTGGTAGTGACGCGATTATGGAACCGCCTGCGACGAGGTCATCGGCAAGGAGCATAACGCGCTCGTCACCGGATGTCTTGAGAGGAACGCCGGCACGGCTCGCGTACGACGCGAGCATAGAGGTCGATCATGGCAGTCACCAACGACAATCGCTCGCTTGGCGAGATGTTCGGCGAGCTCTCACGCGAAATTCGCACACTCGTTCACCAGGAGATCCAGCTCGCCAGGACTGAGCTGACCGAAAAGGTTGCGCAGCTGGGAAAGGGTGTCGGCTTCGTGATTGGCGGAGGCTTGGTCGCGTACGGTGGCCTGCTGGCGATCATCGCGGCCATCGTCCTTGCGCTGCACGCGATGGGGCTGCCAGCCTGGGCCGCGGCGTTACTCGGTGGCATCCTGGTGGCAGGCGCCGGATACCTGCTGATTCGCTCCGGGCTCGCTGCCCTTCGGCCAGACCGACTGACACCACGCCAGACGATTGACACGCTGAAGGAGGACGCGCAATGGCTCAGGAGCCAGACCAAGTAACTCGAAACGCCGGCCAGGTCACTCAAGCAACTCCTCCCACGTCGTCCTCCTCCGCGGCCTCGACCGATGAGATCCGCGCACAGATTGACGAGACCCGAGCCGAGATGAGCCAGACGATTCAGGCGATTCAAGAGCGTCTGAGTCCAGACCACCTCATCACCCAGACGAAAGAAACGGTCAGACATGCGACGGTCGGCCGCGCCAAGCAGCTGATGCGGCGGGCCAGTCGGGCGACGGCCGATTTTGCGAGCCATTCGTTGGAAAACCCTGGCCGTGTCGGGCAGCGAGTCAAGGAGAATCCCGTCGCCGTAGCACTTGTCGGCGTCGCAGCGACCTGGCTCGCTGTACGCGCTCTGAGCCGGGCCCGTGGGAATGCCTTTGACCGAGCGATGCGCGGGAGAGAGGTGCTGACCTCGCGGTCTCGGCTCACGACGAGAGGTCGTGTTCGACAGAACGCTCGACTCCTGATAGGCGTCGGCACAGGCATGGCGTGTTGGGGTATGTGGAAGGCCCGGCACTCTGTGTCGGTCCGAGCACGGTTGGATCGTCATCCGGACGAGGCAACACGACGACCGTCCGAGCCGATTGGTTCTCAGCCTCGCTAGAAAGGACAGGCCTATGCCGCCGGGCAGTCACTCCGAACACATCTCGTCACCGAATTGCGCGATCTCCTGGATGCCGAACACCAGCTGACGAAGGTGCTCGGCGATTTCGCGAAACGTGCGACAACCCCGGCGCTCCGCGCGGCGTTCGAGCAGCACCTCACGGAGACGGAGGGGCAGCTTCGCCGAATCGAAGACGCGTTCGCGAGCTTGGGTGAATCGTCGCAGCGGAAACGGTGCGAAGGGATTCAGGGGCTCATCCGCGAGGGCAATGGTGTGGTCGGCAGTACGCCGGAGGGCGTCCTCCGGGATGCCGTGATGATTACGTCAGCCCAGAAGGTCGAACACTACGAGATGGCCTCGTATGGCACCGCTCGCACGTACGCGACGCTCCTGGGCGAACCCAAAGTCGCCGCACTGCTCGACGACACTCTCCAGGAAGAGAAGAACGCCGATGCGAAGCTGACCGCGATTGCCGAAGAACGCGTCAACGAGAAAGCCGCCGAAGAGTGGCATCAGCTTGCGTGAGGCGTCATCGAACAGGCGGTGAGCGCAGCGGGAAGAGCGATCGGAGTCGGCGCGCGGACCGTCAAGCGCGCCGCCGAGGCCATCAGACAACGTACCCCGAGCGGTAGCGACGAGGCTGACGCGATCGGACCTGGAAGTTCGTCGCGGCATGGATCCATTGAACCGGCTGATTCGGCAAACCAGGTTCTCCGATCCGCACCGTCACCGGCGCGACGTCTCGGTCAGCGTAGTCGTCGGACGGCAAACCGCGAAGCGGCGCGGACGCCGGCGCGCCGGAGTACTTCTCGAAAAACGAAGAAACGTGCTCAGAAATAGAGAGGGGGATGAAGATGGGACTGCGTGACACGTATGCCTACGCCATTCAGATGGCGAAAGGAAAGTTTCAGGGGAACGCGGAGGAGCGCGACGGCAAGCTCTATTTCAAGGGAACCGTTGCGACCGAGGCCGAGAAGAACGAGATCTGGAACGCCATCAAGACGATCCCTACGTGGCAGAATGACGTCGTTGCCGACATTCAAGTCACGGGTGGGCCGAGCGCCGGTGGGGCGGCCGGTGCCAAGACGTACACGGTAAAAGCCGGGGACACGCTCAGCAAGATCGCCAAAGAGCAGCTCGGGGACGCGAACGCCTATCGGGAGATCTTCGACGCGAACCGCGACCAGCTGAGCGACCCTGACAACATCAAGCCTGGTCAGGTCTTGAAGATACCGGCGACGGCACACTAACCGAGTCGTGGGACTCCGCACGTCAGTCATGGGCAGCGCCGACGTGCTACGCACGGGCTTGGTGTTCGCCGCCAATCTGCAGATCTCCAGCGGCAAGCAGTGGGCGGCGACGACGGTGGTGTCGCTGCCGCAGAACACTCAGCAGCGCATTCTGATCGAGCCGCGCGGCTCGCGCCGGCTGTCGTCGCAGTCGCTTCTCGATCTGCGACTGTCGAGGGCGTTCGCCGCCGGACGCCTGGCCGCATCGAACTGCTCGTAGATGTGCTCAATGCGCTCAACGACACGGCGGAGGAGGGCCTGGCGACCGACAACCTGTTCAGCCCGAATTTCGCGCAGCCCACGGTGTTCCTGGACCCACGGCGCTCGATGCTCGGCGTGAGGTTGAACCTGGGCCGGTAGTCGCCTCCAACCGATCGGTGTCACTCCACGCGACCGCGCTGAGAGGAAAAGAGTCTATGCCGCCTGCGAACGACGTCACGCGTCGCACTCTGCTGCGCTGCGCCGCGCTTGGGGCTGTCGCGCTCGCCTCGGGTATGAAGAGCAGGTTTGGGCAGACGGTGTCCAGACCTCCGAACATCGTCTTCATCAAGGCAAACGCCCAACGAGCGGTGCGAGATGGCGACTACAAGTATCTGAAGATTCTCGACAACACATTTCTTCAACGTCGTCGACGACCCGATGGAGCGCGCCAACCTGAAGGTCCGCCAGAAGGACGTCTACGATCGACTGGTGGCGGAGTGGCACGAATGGAACGCCGCTATGCTGGCGGAGATTGACGACAGCAATACCCGCGTATCATATCTGACACCCTTCTCATGCCCGTCCCTCGCATCCTCATCGCTGACGATCAGGCCGATATTCTCCAGGCGCTGCGCCTGCTGTTGACTGACTCAGGCTTCGAAACCGACCTCGTGGCGTCGGTCGACGGAGTGCTCGATCGCCTATCAGGCCAGCCGTACGACCTCCTGCTCATGGATCTCAACTACTCGCGCGACACGACCTCGGGC
>JBKPCD010000012.1:0-8198 GCA_046727175.1 Acidobacteriota bacterium
GATCTGGGCAAGACACACACTTCTCAGCGATTCCTGGACGGCGCACGTTGAAGCGTTGGAAGCGGCCATTAGGGGCTTCAAGCCTGATGGGCAGTTGACGATCAACTGCGAAGTCGTATTTTTCGAGATACCCGGCGATGACCACCTTCACGTCAACGTGACGCATAGGTACGCGACCAAGGTGGTCAGTGGATGGGCAGGACCAGGGAGTATCCCTGATGGATTTGTTCACAGCCGAACATTCAGTGATACGCCGCAGAGCGAGATGATGCGGCATATTCGGGACATGGTCTTTGCCCCACAGATCTGAAGCCGTAGCTGAACGGTACAAGGCTGGCGTAGTGGCGTCCTTCTCTTCAGGAGGAGGGAGAAAGGGCATGCCGTCGCGAAGATCTTCGATTGCGATCGCCCGCGGGGACCGGTTCCGCCATAGCCATGCGGCGCATCGTCGTACGTCGCGTGTCACGAGTGGTACCACTTTCACTTACGGTTGGACCGACGACAACACACGATGGCGATGGCTTCACGCCGGGCTCTCGCGTTCATTCGCAAGCACGGTGTCGTGCTTGAGTCCGCGCGCGGGCCCGTCCCGTCACTTGCTGAGGTCATAGCTGGAGAGCCGCTTCGAGGTGGCTGGTGGTCTCATACGAAAAGTCATGAGATCTTTGCGGTGACGCGAGCGGTCCGCGGGAGCGACGATGTCCTCGTGTGTCGGCTGATCAAGGGTAAGATCACGTTTGTCCGCCGGCGGTTGTGGCCGCTCTTGTCCGAGCGGCGGGTCGGCTTCCCTCAGTTCACCTCTCGCAGGTGCGAGAGGCCCACACGAGTTCGGGACGCCACGTGACCAAAGGAGTGCCGTCCCCCGATTGGGTTCCATCGAGCGTCCACGCAACGGCCCGAACTCTTTCGGAGGAAGCGGCGCTCGCAGGTTCACCTGGATCGAATAAAGAAACAGCCGCGGCCAAACGGTTGCCCGACGGTACCGGTGGCATTCGAGAGCGACGTTACCAATCCTGCATCGCCTATCCTGGCCATCGGAATACCAATCGCGGCGTTCGTCCAGCTGCTGCTGTTTATTGGACGGTTGCGCTGACGACGTCAGAGCAAGGATTGATGCTGTGCCGCTTAAACAACGAGCCACGCACTTCCCGTTGGCGATGGGCTCCGACCTAGTCTCGAGCGCGGAGGACCTTCATTCCCTTCCCTTCAAAGTCTGAGCGCAACCCGAAGACGAGGCCATGCCGAGATTACGATGGATGCGAGGCACGGTACTCCGCGAGCCATTGCTCGCTCATCCAACCGAAGTGGGCGGCCGGCAACGCGCCCGGCAGCCGGGCTTTCAGCATCACGGTCGCAGCCAAGATTATGAGAACGCCAAAGATCGTAAGCATATGTGCACCCCTTCGCAGGCATTGGTGCGTGCGTGGAACCACCTTCTCAGATCGCCCGCTAGCTGGCTGTGCGGCCGCTTCGCACACATCTGTTGGAGTCCTGAGCCAGCGTTCCGCCACTCAGCCATGTCCGCGCACGCACACGGATCTGAGCGCACGAAGCGAATCAGCCACACCAGAGCACGGCTGTTCCCGGCCGTCGTGACTGGTAAAGTGACGAGGCCGCCCCCAGCAGCCCAATCACCGCCAGCGCGACCCCGGATGGGAGGGTCAGCGGCGCCGGACTCAGCGCAAAGAGGGCCAGCACGACCGACGACCACCGCAATGCCGCGCGGTCGAAGGATGCACCAAACATTCAATCCCTTCGTCTCTTGGGATTCGGCTCTTAGCATTTCGCGTCGGGTACAAAAAGTGTGACACCTGGCTTCGACTGCGTCTGTCCCTTTGTGCACAGCGTCGGTCTCAAGCGTGAAGGAGCCTGAGAGGGGATGCGTCTTCACCGCCGACCTGCCGCGGCTCCCGGTTCCCGTCTTCGCGATGGTTGTAGTCTCGAAGCTCCAGACGGCCAAACGCACCGCCGCAAGGCAGGCCGCGCATCCGACGCTGCCCGGGAGCGGAGCCCTTTGTGATTGGCGAACTCTGGGCGTTTGTGTCAAGCTGAACGCAGCAGTGTCATATCTTGGCAGTTAACTCACGTGCAGGGAACGCCCTCTTCCGCGGAGGGCGGTAATGTGCGATGGGCAAGTCGAAGCGCACACAGACGATCGCACCAGACGCCGGCGTACTCGATTGGACCGACGTGCGAACACAGCGCGCCGAGTACGGCCCCGCAGCAATGATCTTTGCTCAGGGTGATCCGGCGACGAGCGTCATGTATGTCGAGAAAGGCACCGTGCGGCTCTCGGTCCTGTCGCACGCGGGAAGAGAGGCCGTGGTCGCCGTGCTCGATACAGGCCATTTCTTCGGTGAGGGGTGCCTTGCGGGCCAGTCGCTGCGGATGGCCACTGCGACGGCAATGGCCCCGTGCACGATCTTAGGCGTCGAGAAGCAGGAAATGGTGCGGCAGCTTCACGCCAAGCCCGCGTTCGCGGATCGTTTCCTGACTCACATGCTGACGAGGAACATCCGAATCGAAGAAGATCTGATCGACCAGCTCTTCAACTCGAGCGAGAAACGACTTGCTCGTACGCTCCTGCTGCTGGCGCGGTACGGTGAACCCGAGGCGTCTCACCGCGCCCTTCCGAGAGTGTCTCAGGAAGTCCTCGCCGAGATGGTCGGCACGACCCGCTCGCGTATCAACTTCTTCATGAACAAGTTTCGGAAGCTCGGGTTCATCGACTACAACGGCGGCTTGAAGATTCACAACTCTCTTCTGACCGTTGTGCTGCGCGACTGACCTCCAGCGAAGTCGCGCGATGGGGGCACGGCCGGGGCTAGCCGACCCAGCTGCGCAACGCCGTACTAAAACTCCACACTCTCATCCCTCACGACGAACGGCGCTGCTGCTGTGCGGCTTTGATCCAGCTCGGTCTCAGCCTCGATTGCGCGCTCCTTGACATCCTCGGCGCCTCGCACGACCGTGCTCAGCGCTTTCGCATAGACGCCGCGGCCCTTCTGCTGAAGATCGTCAACTTCGTCGCCGACCCGCGTCGTGGCCTGTCAATATTCTTCCGCAGCGGCGTCGACATGTTCCATATTGCACAGTGTCACCGGGCCGTGTCGGATATCATCGTTTCTGAGTCACCGGCATAGCGAGGCCGCTCTCATCCAAGCGGAGGCCAACTATGTCGCACGCGACTCTTCCCGTTTATTCTTCACGTGTTTCTTTCGATAGGCAGTTCTGGCATCTCCTCGACGATGCGGTGTCCGGCATCCGGCGCAGCCGGCGCACGATCGCGCGCACAGCGAATTGCCTGGAAATCGCGCAGCGATTTCTTGTCGAGTGCCGCGGGGCGCCAGCGTCGCACGCCTTTGCACATGAGCTGAGCAGTCTTCGGGCCCTGCTCAAACGCGTCGGAGCGCAAGTCGCCGACGAGAGGACGGACCTCGGGATGGAAGCCGCGGAGCTCGATCGTCTGACCGTGGAGCTTCAACACAAGGGGTCGACCCGTGACTCGGGCTCGGTGAACGCTTTCAGGCACCCTTAGGAGGAAGACATGTCTGCTGCACGGGGGGATCGCAAACCTTGCACACGGACGGGATGTCCGGGCACGATGCAATTCGGTCGAGAACCGCTGCCCGCGAGACCGACGATGACGACTGTGGACGGTGAACGAGGCTGGGTCTGCAGCGAGAAAACCGAGCACTTCCAGCTCGCGTCCGCGCGACCGGCCGCCGAGTCGACCGCGAGCAACACTGCACACGCGAGCTGGGATGACGACGGGGGGACCGGCAGGTAGAACTCAAAGGCCGCGCGACGCGTTTCGTGGCGCATGTCGGCGCCCTTGGGACAATCGCTCTTGTCGGATCGCAGCTGCCCACTTGATTGAATAAGCGAGAGGGCTCGCGCCACAGCGCAACCTTCACCTCCTGCTGCAATCACTGCTTCTAATCTAGCGTGCTTGCGGAACACAGGGACCTACTCCGTCTTAATCCGGTCTTACTGGTGTTCTTGGCCGGAATTCGGGTCGAGCCTCTCCCGGTCCGCTCTATTCATTTGAGTTTCGATCCGCTCGATCTGCGTGACCAGCCGTTGCTGAACACCCATGGGCTCCGTCCACTGCCGCTCGCGAAGTTCGTCCAGCTTCACATGCAGAGCCATGATCTCCATCTCGGCTTTCAGATTCACCTCGTAGTCATGCTGCGCATCGAGCCGATCCTTTACTGCTTGTCGGTTCTGGCTCATGGTGATAATGGGGGCCTGCAAGGCCGCCAGGCACGAGAGCACGAGGTTGAGAAAGATGAATGGATATGCGTCAAGCGGCCTGTCGCTCTCGATGTTGAGCACGACCCAGAGGCTGATACAGGCGACCGCCACCACACCAACGACGGAGATAGGTCACGTAGGATCCTCAGTCGTGCAGGACGACGCTCAGCAGCGAGCTGTTGACTTTGAGCGGGTTCTCTCCGTTGTAGTCGATGAAGCCCAGCCTCTTGAATTTGTTCAGGAAAAAATTCACACGCGAGCGCGTCGTGCCGATCATCTTCGCAAGGGTTTCCTGTGAAATCTTCGGCACCAGGCGAACCGGCTTGTCCTGCTTCCCGTAACGCGCGAGCAGCAACAGCGTGCGCGCCAACCGTTTCTCGCTCGAGTTGAAGAGCTGATCGATCAAATCCTCCTCGATCCGGGTGTTGCGCGCCAGCATGTGTGCGATGAACCGGTCGGACATCGCATGCTGCTTGTGCAGCAACTGAACCATCTTGGCCTTGTCGATGAGCAGGATCACGCTCGGAGTAATCGCCGTCGCAGTCCCGATGCGTAGCGGCTGACCGGCGAGACACCCTTCGCCGAAGAACTCGCCTGGTCCGAGCATCGCCACCACGGCCTCTCTGCCGGTCTTCGACAGCACCGACAGTTTCACGCCGCCCGTCTGAATGTACATGACATGCTTGCAGGCCTCGCCCTGCGTGAAGATGGTCTCGCCTCGCGCGTAATCGGCGATGGTCTTCGCAACTCCCGCCGAATCGAGAAACGCCTGCGCGTTGAACGCCGGCACTGTCTTGGCTGCGCCGTTGGACGGTTTTCGAGGTTCCATACGCCAAGCATGACACGCGACGGGGCCATGGACGTGTGCACAAGAGAACACCCCCCTTATGGCCGGGCTCCATGACCTGGAGAGACGAGCATCCATGCGAGCAGCGCCTCTTGACCGGCCGAGATTTCACCGAGCAGGATCGACAGCGGTCATGGACAGTCGCGTGTCGCCGGAGCAGTGCGCGAGCAGTGGTTTGGCTTGAGTGACGCTGAGAATATGGTGAGGCCCTGAATTAAGCGGGCAATGTTCAGAAAGGGACAGACAACGGCCTGCACCGCTGTTAGCCTGCACATGTGGAGTTGGCGCGATTCTGACCGCGAAGAGCCGAATCGCCATCGGTTCGTCACGCGTCAGTGGACTCCATGACGCGGGGCCGCGATCGCCAAAACACACAGGAGAGAAAATGGACACGACCACTTTGCTCGTCATCGTCCTCGTGGTGCTGCTGCTCGGCGGCGGCGGATATTTCTACAGACGTAGGATTTGAGCAGCTTCGAGTCGGAAGCGCTGGTGCACGACGACTAGCTTCCACGCTTGAGAGTTGCAGTAGAGTGCTGCTGCGATGACGCGCTACGCGCGCCTGCATCGACAGACGAGGCGGGAGCGCGTCAGTGCCCTCGTGCCCGTAGGATTCGCGGAAGCCGGCGCGTTCATGTTCGTGAGGATAAGTGCGACAGGCGAAGAGCTACGGCTCCTCACGTCTAAGGATCAGAGTGACTTCAAGTACTCGATCGACTCGCGTTTCTCGGTGTCCGTCAGCCTCAGCTTCAGAAACTGGTTGTAGTACTCGGCCATGAGATCGGCGAAGCGCCGTCGTGGTAGACCCCCCCACCTCTGAATCGTCGAACAATGGCATAAGCAGAGTCACGCGCAAGCTTCGCAATGCCGAAGCGCTCCTGGTGGTCGTCGCTGGACGATCGAGGAATTCTGATTGAGGCATGCCAAAGGCGTCGATACATGACCGCGCAGGGTTCGCAACCGCCTCTCGACTCGCAGCACGAACGTCCACCATCCGGAACGCCCACTCGGCAGCCATCAAGACCCTGGCGCACGGAGGGACTTCCGAAAGGGGGGCAGCCGACAAAGCCCAGGCCGCGATGGAAGACGATGGCGGTGTGGCTGGTTGGGTACCTGCTGCTGTTTGGGATGCTGACTGTCCAGGATCGGCTGTCTGGACCGCAGGCCGTGCCGTACACGGAGTTCAAGATCCAGGTCGGGAACAAGAACGTCGCCGAGGTGTTTGCCCGCGGCGACACAATCGAGGGCCAGCTGAAAAAGGGGGCACCGATTCCTGGCCAGCAGGATCGCAGCTATCAGCAATTCACGACCGAACGGCCGACATTCGCAAGTGACGACTTGCTGGCCGAATTAACGGAGGGAGGCGCCACTGTCCGTGCGACACCGCTGGTCCAGCAGCGTGGCTTCCTGACGAACCTGCTCATTTCGTTCGCCCCAATTCTCCTGCTCATTGGTTTCTACGCATGGATGTTCAAGCGCCAGCAAGGCGCAATGGCTGGCGGCCTGTTGGGCGGCGGCCGGCAGAAGCGCGTCGATCCCGAGACGGTCCGCGTCACGTTCGACGATGTTGCCGGGATCGACGAAGTGGAGGCGGAAATCAACGAGGTCGTCGACTTCCTGAAAGACCCGGAAAAATATCGTCGTCTCGGCGCACGCGCTCCTAAAGGTGTGCTGCTCACCGGAGCCCCGGGCACGGGGAAGACGTTGCTGGCGCGCGCCACCGCGGGCGAGGCGAAGGTCCCGTTCTTTAGCGCCAGCGCCTCGGAGTTCATCGAGATGATCGTCGGTGTCGGGGCCAGTCGGGTCCGCGAGCTCTTTTCGGAGGCCCGGAAGGTCGCGCCGGCGATCATCTTCATCGATGAAATCGATACAATTGGCCGCGCGCGCGGCGGTGCGCGGGCGTTCGGGGGCCACGACGAGCGCGAACAGACCCTCAATCAAATCCTCACCGAGATGGATGGCTTCTCCGGCCATGAAGGTGTCGTTGTGCTGGCCGCCACCAATCGGCCAGACGTCCTCGATCCGGCGCTGCTGCGACCCGGACGATTCGACCGCCAGATCGTCATCCACCCACCCGACCAGAAAGGCCGCGTGGAGATCCTGAAGGTCCACACGCGCAATGTCCCTCTCGCACAGGATGTGGACCTGGAGCAGTTGGCTTCGTCAACACCCGGCATGACTGGCGCCGACCTCGCGAACTTGGTGAACGAGGCCGCACTCCTGGCCGCCCGTCGCAGGGAGGACGCGGTGTCCCAGCGCGATCTGACGGATGCGCTCGAAAAAGTTCAACTCGGCACGGCTCGGAACGTGGTGATTCCCGAAGAGCAACGACGCCGGACGGCGTACCACGAAGCCGGTCACGCACTGCTGGGAATGCTGCAGCCTGGGGCGGACCCGGTGCGAAAGGTCTCGATCATTCCTCGCGGCCGTGCATTGGGCGTCACGTTGTCGACACCGGAGTCCGACCGCTACGGCTATGACGTCAATTATCTTCGCGGCCGGATCATTGGCGCACTGGGAGGGATGGCCGCCGAGCAGGAGGTCTTCAACATCGTCACGACAGGTGCCGAGAGTGACCTCGAAATGGTCACGCGCATTGCCCGCTCCATGGTCGGCCGATGGGGCATGTCCGAGCGAATCGGCACGCTGTCCGTCCTGCCGGCGGAAGGCGATCCCCGCATGGCCGGAATCTCTGACGGGCTCCTCAATGCTGTGGACGAAGAAGTACGGCGGATCACCGACGAGTGCTACGCCGAGGCGCGACGGTTGTTGACAGAGAACCGCGAGAAGCTCGATGCGATCGTGACCCAGCTCCTCGTTCACGAAAGCCTGAACGAGCCTGAGATCTATGCGGCTGCCGACATCGCACGCCCGGCGGTCACGCCCTTGCCGGCCCCTGTCCCTGCGTAGACAGGTGAGCTCACGAAAAACGACGTCCTGATAGCCGGAGACGCACATGACTCCTTTCAAGGCGCGCAAACACATGCCGCCGGACCAGCGGACGCTCCCGATCGATCAAACAAGATGCGACTGATCCTCAGACCTTGCGAATGGCTCGCGCGAGCAGCTTGCTGATCTCCCGGAACCACAGCAC
>JBKPCD010000013.1:0-11762 GCA_046727175.1 Acidobacteriota bacterium
GACGATGATGTCGGTCGTATCGGTGATGGTCCCTACGTCGCGCAGGTAGACCGTTGGACCGTTGCCGACGCGAATCGGTGCATCCAGCAGCTCCTGAATGTTCCCGCCGAGGGTCGCATTGGTCGATGCGATGCGGATCACATCCCCGGTGCGCACATTTCCGGAGGGCACGACTGTGCTCGACCGATTCACCGCGGTCACGACCTCTTCGGGCGACAACGAATACTGTCGCAGCCGTTCGGGATCGACGCGCACGACGATCGTGCGCTGGCTGCCGCCGAACGGGGGTGGCGCCGAGACGCCGGGGAGCGTGGCAAAAATCGGCCGCACTCGATTGAGCGCGATGTCCTGCATTTCTCCTGGCGTTCGGGTGTCGCTCGAAAACACCAATTGGGCGACCGGTACACTTCCAGCGTCGTAGCGCATGATGAACGGCGGCACCGCGCCGGGCGGCATGAAGGCGCGAGCGCGATTCACGTACCCCACCACTTCGGCCATCGCCTGGCTCATGTCGGTGCCCGCGTGGAACACGAGCTTCATCAGCGCGATGCCCTGAATGTTCTTCGACTCGACGTGCTCGATGCCGGTGATGTAGAGGAAGTGATACTCGTAGTAGTAGGTGAGATACCCCTCCATCTGCGCGGGATCCATACCGCCGTACGGTTGCGCGACGTACACGGCGGGCGCGCCGAGCTGCGGAAAGATATCGACTCTCATCCGCTGGATGGCCATGACGGACATGAGCCCGATTGTCAGAACGGCGACGACAATGGTGATCGGCCGCCGCATGGCCATGAGCACTAGCCACATGTCAAATCTCCTGTATACCGGTCATATTCGCGTGTTCCGCTCGAAGTACGCGCGCCCGTCGCTCGCGGTTCGCTCGGTCGGGCGCCGGGATTACGGGTTCGACGCTTGGGACTCGCTGGTTCGATGCCACGCATTGTGAAGATGCGTTGATCACAACTCATGGTCGATGGAGTTGTTCGAGAAACGGCGTCAGATCTCCTCCTGCCTGCGCCAGCGCCAGCCACGCGCGCCACACACCCAGCCGAGCCACCGCATCATCGGCCTCGGCTTGAGTCAAAAGCCGCTGCGCTTCGGCGACTTCCGTGACGGTCGTGAGACCGCTGGAATAGCGCGCGCGCGCACGGCTCTCCGCGTCAGCGGCCGCCTTGAGCTCGATCGGCATGTTCTGCGCGATCTCCCGCGCGGCGGTCATCAGGGCTCGAGCACGGGTCTGCTGGGTCGTGACGGTCTGCACGACCTGCTCATGGCGCGCACGGTCCGCGAGCTCGTTCTGGGTTTCGGCACGCTTTCTCGCGTTCACGGCAAAGACCTCGAAGACCGGAAACGACACCGTGACACCAACCGCCCAGTTCGGAGCGTGCAATGACAGGCCGTCACCCTGGAGTGGCTGTCCGGGAACTTCGGCGCCGGTGCCACGGCCGCTGAATGCGGTCTGCAGATCTACGCGCGGCGCATACGTGCGTGCGAGCGCACGCTCGCGGGCCTCGGCTGTCTGAACCGCGGCGGAGGCCGCGCGAACGGCAGGATGAGATTCGACGTCCGATTTTCCATCGGCGGGCGTCGATGGCAGGCGCGCAAGGGGGCCCGGGTCGAGCGTCAGCGTCGTTCCAGCCATGCCGATGGCGTCCGCCAACGCGGCCCGAGCGATGACGGACGTCTGCACGGCTTGACTCAGTTGGTTCCTGGCGATGGCCAGTTCCGCATCAGCTCGTGACTCGTCAGCGCCTGGCCGAAGTTGGTTCCGAACCAGTGTGCGTACCGATTCCGCGAACGTGCCGAGCCGATCGACATTGGCCCGTGCCGCGCGAACCGATTCGTCCGATGCGAGCACGGTGAGGAAGGCATCCGCCGCAGCGGCAGTGCTCTCTAGCTCGGTCAACGCTGTCTGTGCCGTCGCGTGGGACGCCTGAGCGCGCGCGACCTCGACGTTCGCCCGGCGCAAGCCGAAATCCACCGCCTGCCATGACAAGAGCACGCCAGCCGCGCTGCCCCACACGCTGTCGTACGATGTTCCAAGCACCGGACCTGAAACTGGTGGGACAATGCTCTGGGGCAACAAGAGGCCGAACACGTTGTTTCGCGTCGCGCGGTTGCCCTGCCACAACACGTCCAGCCGCGGGAGGTACGACGTGCGCGCGACGTCGACGTTTTCCTTCGCAGCGTCTGCTCTGGCGCGGACCTCTTTGACTGAGGGGTAGTTCCTCCGCGCCAGGTCGAGTGCTTCAAGCAATGTGAGCGCTCGAGGCGTCTGAGTCTGCGCCGACAGCACTGCGCCGTTGACCATGCAGCCGAGCAGGCACAAGGCCGTTCGCAGCCATCGCGCGCGTTGATTCCTGTCGCGGTCGCCCAGCACGCAGTGTCCGTTCAACTGTGGCATGCACAGTGGCGCCTCCGATCCGCCGTTGTCGCATCGTACCGAGCGGCTTCGGGTGGCGAACCTGACATGTTTCTGACATTTGCGTCAGGTACCGCCGTCGGTGCTATCGACCTCGTTAACATACTCCTGTGCGTGTCCTGATCGTCGAAGACGAGCGGAAGCTGGCCCAGGCGCTCGCGTCCGCCCTGGAGGGCGAGCATTACGAGGTGGTCATCGCGCCGACCGGCGAAGACGGCTTCTTCCGTGCCAACGACGAAGCGTTCGATGTCGTCGTGCTGGATCTGATGTTGCCCGGTCGTGGCGGATTGGAGATCCTGCAGACACTGAGGAAACAGCAGATCCAGACTCCGGTTCTCATCCTGACCGCGCGCGACGGCATCGAAGACCGGGTCCTGGGCCTGGATCTCGGTGCCGATGACTACCTGATCAAGCCATTTGCGCTTCCCGAGCTGCTGGCCCGGATTCGTGCGTTGCTCCGCCGGGGCCGTCCGGCAGATGCTCTTCGGTTGAAAGCGAGCGATCTCGAAATAGACCTCGTGACCCGCCGCGCCGTTCGCGGCGATCGGCAACTTGACCTGACCACTCGCGAGTTCGACCTCCTCGAGTATCTGCTGCGGCATCAGGGCCACCTCGTCTCGCGGGAAATGCTGGCACGCGAGGTGTGGAAAGAGCCGCGCCGCGCGACTCCGCTCGACAACGTCATCGACGTGCAAATCGCGCGGCTCCGTAAGAAAGTCGATGCCGAGGGGATGCCGCGGCTCATTCACACCCTTCGCGGTGTGGGGTTCGTGCTGAGAGAGGGCGAGCCGTGAAGCCGCGCGCGCCCGCGCTCTCCATTCGCGTGCGCCTCACGCTGTGGTATGCCGGCGTCCTCGGCCTCATGCTGATCGTGTACGCCGCCGCCACCTACGTCGCAGTTCGGCACGAGTTTTTGGAGCAACTCGACGATCAGTTGCACGACGACTTTGAAACTGCGGAAGACTTCCTCACGCGTACTCCCGATGGAGGAGTCACGTGGAATGGTGATCGCCACCATGCCGCGGACGATTATGATGCTCGTCTCCTCGACGTGTGGTCAACGACGGGCGAACGGATGCATCGTTCGGGTGCGTCCGTCAATCTGCCGCCGGCGACGATGGCGGCCGCAACTTCCCGCGCCCGATACGACTCGATCGTGGTCGATGGCCAGCGTTGGCGTGCCTTGACCGGGACGACGATGGCAGACAGTCGTGCGGTGGTGCTGCGGGTCGCTCGATCGGAAGAACGGCTGCGGAATCAGCTCCGGGAAATTCTCGTCGTGCTGGTGCTGGGGCTCCCACTCGTTGTCGTCCTCGCGGCGGCGGGCGGGTACGTGCTCGCGAGGCGGGCGCTCGCACCCATCGACCACCTGGCTTCTGAAACGCGACGGATTACCGCCGATCGCCTGCACGAGCGCCTCTCGGTTCCCAATCCGAACGACGAAATCGGCCGGCTGACAGCCGTCATCAACGAGACGTTCGCGCGTCTGGAATCGTCGTTCGACCGCCTTCGCCGTTTCACAGCCGATGCGTCGCACGAGCTCCGGACGCCACTCGCGGTGATCCGCGGCATCGGCGAGGCGGGATTGGGCGAACGGCGAGCCCCAGCCGAATATCGTGAAGCCATGGGCAGCATGCTGGAGGAGGTCGATCGGCTGACCAGCCTGGTCGACACGCTCTTGCGACTTTCTCACGCCGACGCCGGCACCGTACGCCTGGCGCGTGAATCGATCGATCTGGGCCAATTGACCAGCGACGTTGTCTCCTCGCTCGCCATTCTTGCGGAGGAACGCAACCAGCGTCTTGCAGTCACGCTCGACGATCACATCATGATCTCGGTCGATCGCCTGGTGCTCCGCGAGGCCGTCACGAACATCGTCGATAACGCGATCAAATACAGTCCGGCCGGGTCGACGATCGATGTTTCTGTGCGGTCAGTCGACGGCCGGGCGGTCCTGGCGGTGGCCGACGCAGGGCCCGGGATTGCACCCGAATACCGTGAACGGATCTTCGATCGTTTCTTTCGTGTGGACGAAGGACGCTCCCGCGATCGCGGCGGAACCGGCCTGGGTCTCGCGATCGCCAAGTGGGCCGTCGAGATCAACGGTGGCCACATCAGCGTCGCGCAGCGTCCAACCGGCGGTTCTGTTTTCCGCATCGTCATCCCGCTCGCCGTCGGTGGCGTCACTGCACGACATCCGACAGTCAACCACTCCGCTGGAGGTCAGTCATGAAAGGGTTCGTCATCGGATCTGCGATGTTCGTATTCGCCATAGCGTCGGTAGCAAAGGCGCAGGACATGCCCGCCGAATACCAACAGGTGCTCACAACGCTGGGCAAGCAAGGAGACTACAAGGCGAACGTACTGAAGGTGAACATCCCTCGGAATGATGTGAGCGTGACCGTCGCCAACGTCAAGACGCCGACGCCCTTCGGCTTTGGAGGGTGGATCGCGATGACGAAAGGTACCGGCGACATCGCTGTGATGATGGGTGACCTCGTGCTGACGCAAGACGAGGTGAACCCGGTCATGTCAGCGCTCCTCGACAACGGCGTCGACGTGACCGCGCTACACAACCACTTCTTCTGGGACGAGCCGCGGATGTACTTCATGCACGTGCACGGTCACGGGACGCCTGCGGAGCTTGCGCAGAAGGTCAAGCCCGCGCTCGATCTGATCGGTAAGGGCTCCGCCCGGCCGACGACGACGCCTGCCGCCGCGCCGACCACGGGATCGACGGCCGGCACGATCGATACCGCAAAGATCGCGCAGATCGTCGGTACACAAGGTGAGCAGACCGGCGACGTCTACAAGATCACGATCGGACGCGACGATCTGAAATTGACCGAAATGGGTGCACCGATCAACGCGCGGATGGGTCTGAACACGTGGGCAGCGTTCGTCGGCACGAACGACAAGGCCGCCATCGCGGGAGACGTGGCGATGCTCGCGAACGAGGTGACGCCTGTGCTGAAGGCTCTCCGGAAGAACGGGCTCGAGGTCGTCGCGATTCACCATCACATGACGGAGACGCAGCCGACGATCTTCTTTCTGCACTACTGGGGGACCGGACCCGCTGAGCAGCTTGCGACGGGGTTCAAGGCTGCACTTGCCGAGCTCGGCAAACCGCCCTCCGGACCTGCCAAGCAGTAATCGAGAATGGAGCCTCGCATGAGAATGTCAGCAACCATTGCCGCGATGGCTCTGATCTCCGCCACGACGTTCGCAACGCGGTCGCCGGACATCGTGAACTTCGACAACGCGGAGATCGGCAAGCCCCCAGCAGGGTGGACCGCCACGCAGACCGGAACGGGTCAGGCAAAATGGGCGGTCGTCCACGACGACACCGCACCGAGCAAGCCCAACGTGCTGAAGCAATCCGGCCAGGCAACGTTCCCCCTGTGCCTCAAAGACGACACGAGCCTCAAAGACGGATTCGTTGAAGTGAAGTTCAAGCCGGTCTCGGGGAAGGAAGATCAGGCTGGCGGACTCGTCTGGCGCGCGAAGGATGCGAACAATTACTACATCGCCCGCGCGAACGCGCTCGAGGACAACGTCACGATCTACCACACGATCAATGGCCGGCGGACTGAGAAGAAACGGACGAACACGAAGGTGGCAACGAATCAGTGGCACACGCTCCGCGTGGACTTTCAGGGAACACATTTCGTCATGCGCACGTTGATACCGGTCGCGGTTCCTTTCCTCCTCGCCGTGGGACCGCGCTCCTTACAGGAGCCACTTGCGATGGTCCGGGCAATCGAGCTGCCGCGCGTCGAAGGGCGCATCGATCATCTCGCGCTGGACTCGACGGCAGAGAAGCTGTTTGTCGCGGCGCTCGGCAACAACACAGTTGAAGTGGTTGATGTCAAGGCCGGTGCCCACCTCAAGAGTCTGTCCGGATTTCGCGAGCCGCAGGGGATCGCGACTGTGCCGGACGCGAAGATGATCGCCGTCGCGAACGGGCAGGGAGACGGCATCCAGTTGATCGACGCGAACGAGTATCGTTTTGGACCGGCGGTCTCGCTCGGTGAGGATTCGGACAATGTCCGCTACGACCCCACGGCGAAGCGGCTGTACGTCGGATACGGTAGCGGCGCGCTGGCAGCGATCGGTCCAACGGACGGGAAGGTGCTCGGGCGCGTGAAGCTGGCTGGCCATCCCGAGTCCTTCCAGCTCGAACGCACAGGCCCGCTCATCTACGTCAATGTGCCTACCGCAGAGCACATCGCGGTCGTCGACCGGAATGCTCTAAAAGTCACCGCGACCTGGCCCGTTTCTGGGGCCAGGTCGAATTACCCCATGGCCCTGGACGAGGCGAACCATCGCGTCTTCATCGGCTGTCGCAAGCCCGCGAGGGTCCTGGTCTACGACACGACGAGCGGCAAGGAGATCGGCGCATTCGATATCGTCGGAGATACCGACGATATGTTTCTTGACGCGAAACGCCAGCGACTCTACGTCGCCGGCGGCGAGGGCTTCATCGACGTGCTCGACGCGCGAGCTCCCGCGACGCTCACCCGGGTGGCGCGCATCAGCACGGCGGCCGGCGCGCGCACCGCGTTGTTCGCACCGGAAAAAAGGCAGCTGTATCTCGCCGTCCCGCATCGAGGGGCGCAGCGGGCTGAAATCAGGGTGTACGAGGTACGTGACTGAGCCTGCTGCCGAACGTCACGGTCCATCAACCGTCATCATTGAGATGAGACGTCGAGGGACGCGCGAACGTTTGCGTACTCGGGAAGACTGTCGCCGACCAGCTCTTCGTCGATGAGAATCCCGTAGCGCAGACCCTCCGTGTGAATTACCTGCCGTTCAAGGTCGTCGGCGTGCTGCGGGCAAAGGGAACGTCGTCGACAGTCATCTTCGGCTACTATCCCGCGCGTCGGCGCTCGATCCACCGATGCGCTTCGTTCGGAGTGAGCATGACGGGAGCTACCGGCTGCCGTGTTTCGCTGGCGCCAACGGCCGCCCATACCGCAGATACAACGTTGGCACGACGATCATGTTGAGCAACGTCGACGACATGAGGCCGCACAGAATGACGATCGCCATGGGCGTCTGAATCTCACTACCCGCTTTCCCGCCCCCGAGCGCGAGCGGAATCAGGGCGAGTCCAGCGGTCATGGCGGTCATCAGGATTGGAACGAGGCGCTCTCGCGCGCTTCGCTCGACGGCTTCGCGGAAATCCGTGACGCCTTCTTCCTGCATCAGTGGTGAATATGCGAGACCAGCATGATGCCGTTCCGCGTCGCGATGCCGAAGAGCGTAATGAAGCCGATCATGAACGCGACGCTCAGGATACCGCCGGCAAGGAATACGCCAGCGACACCGCCGATCAGCGCCAGTGGCAGGTTGAGCATGATCAGCAGCGCATCGCGCGCACGGCCGAATGCGAGTACCAGCAGCATGAAGAGTCCGGCCACGACACCAATACCCAGAACCAGCAGCCGTCTCGAGGCGCTCTGCTGGCTCTCGAACTGGCCGCCGTATTCGACGCGTAGCCGGCTGGCATCGGCACGGCCGCGCCCACGGCCGCTTGAAGGTCCTGGACCACGCTCCCCAGGTCGCGACCGGCGACGTTGCAGGAAATCACGATTCGACGCTGGATGTTTTCACGCAGGACCATGTTCGGCCCTTCTTCGCGGCGGACCTCCGCCAGCACACGCACAGGAACCAGACCGCCATTCGGCGTGTCGATAGGCAGGTCCGCCAATCGATCGAAGTCGGCCTGTGAAAGCGGATCCAGCTTGACCACGAGGTCGAACGCGGTGCCCCGATCGAAATGCGACCGCCGCTCGCACCGGCAAGGCTCGTCTCGACAGCGACGCGCTCCTAACTGGACATCTTGGCGAGCGCCGAAGTTGGTCGAGTCGGTTGACTATCGGATTCTACATAGGTAGCATACGTCACACGATGACGTACCAGACTGCGCTGGTCCTCGAAGCGCTCGCCGCCGGCCGACATCACGGCTGGGACATCATGGATGCGACCGATTTGCCAAGCGGCACGGTGTACCCGATTCTGCGGCGCCTCGAGGGAGAAGCTCTCGTCCGCGCACGATGGGAGCGCGATGGCATTGCGAGGCGCGAGCAACGACCGCCGCGCCGGTACTACGAGTTGACTGCGGCTGGAGTCAGCCGATTGGGCGAGGCCCGTGCGCGCTTCCGCGCGATGGTCGACCTCGGCGCACGCATGGGACGCGGTTGGAAGCCGGCATGATGTTTCGGTTGACGCTCGCGATTCTGCGTCTGTTCTCTCGAATCGTGCCGCTGCAGGACCGCGATGCCTGGCTGCAGGAATGGGAATCAGAGTTTCAGAGCCGGCGGTCACGTCTCGCTGCGCATCAGCCCCTCACTCGATACCAGGAGGTCGACATGTTTCGGCGTGCTCTGGGATCGTTTCACGACGCGGCCTGGCTGCGCCGGCAGTTCACGCTCGATGCCGACCTCGTTCACGACGTGCGATACGGCGCTCGCCTGCTGCGTCGGACTCCGGGATTCACGTTCCTGACGGTTACGGTGCTGGCAGTTGGCATCGGCGCAACTACAGGAATCTTCAGCGTCATCGATGCTTTGTTGCTTCGTCCGCTTCCATATCGTGACCCGGAGCGGATCGTTCTGCTGTTCGAAGTCGCAGCGGCACGCCGGACCGCACTCGAGGGCGTGGCACCGGCGAATTTCATTGACTGGCGTGAGCGGGCCGGCTCGATCGAGATGATGGCGGCGGCGGAGCCCTTCGGCTTCACGTTAACCGGCGGCACCGAGCCGCAGTCGCTGCCAGGGGCGCGAGTCAGCGAGGGCTTTTTCGACGTATTCGGGCTGGAACCCCTCTATGGGCGCGCGTTCACGCCGGATGAATATACGCCGGGCCGGGATCAGGTGGTCGTCCTCAGTTACGGCACGTGGGCCCAGCGATTCGGGGCGGAGCGGAGCATCGTCGGGCAGACGATCAGGCTGAACGGGCAACCTTATCTCGTTGTCGGCGTCATGCCGCCCACATTTGCACCGCGACTGCTCGTGACGTTCAGCGAGCGAGGCGTGTGGACGCCGAAGATTTTCAGCGACTCCGAGCGGCGTCTTCGCGGAGCGCGTTTCTACAACGTTGTGGCCAGGATGAAACGCGGCGCTGTCGCGGAGCAGGCGCAATCGGACCTCGAGAGCATCGCGAGCAACCTGGCGCAGCAGTATCCGCGGACAAATACCGGTCAGAGCGTCCAGGTCGTTCGGCTTCGCGACCACCTCGCCGGTGCTCTCGGGCCTTCGCTCGGGGTTCTCGCGGCTGCGGTCGTCGTGCTCCTGATCATAACGATGGTTAACACGGCGAACTTGCTGATGACACGCTCCGTCGCTCGTGCGCGGGAGATTGCGATTCGAAAAGCCGTCGGAGCGGATCGGAGTCGGCTGATCCGCCAATTGCTTGCCGAGACACTCGTCCTTGCGACGCTTGGCTGTCTTGCCGGCCTGTTTGTGGCGCATGGCCTCGCGCGTCTGATTGTCTTTCTCGCGCCGGCCGACATCCCAGGGCTCGCAACGATTGGCGTCAATGTTCGCGTCCTCGCATTTTCAAGTGCGCTGACTTTCTTCGCGACGCTTCTGATCGGCATGGCGCCAGCCTGGCGCGGAGTCGCCGTTCGCGTGACGGAATCCCTTTCAACCGCTGGAGACGGTCGTGTCGCGCCCCGCCTTCACGGGCGGGCCCGATTCGTTGTCGCGGAACTGGCGCTTGCGCTGACTCTCCTTACCTGCGGTGGCCTGCTCCTCCGCAGCTTTTCGGCTTTGCTGAGCACGAGCCCGGGATTCTCTGCTGAGGGTGTTGCCGCATTGCAGGTGTTCGGCCGCGTTGGTGATCGTCCTCCGGCGCAACGTGCCCTGTTCTTTCAACGGATCATCGACGGCATGAGGACGCTCCCGCAGGTGCGAGAAGTCGGCGCGGCGTCAGTCATTCCGTTCCTGAATACCACCGGCGGCAGCTCGGTTCCAGTGCTCATGGACGGTCGCGTTCCGCCGGCGAGCGGCGAAGAACCAAGCGCGTCCATCGTCGTCGCCACGCCAGGCTACTTTCCGGCGATGCGGATTGCCCTTCTCGGCGGTCGATTGTTCACGGAACACGATGACGGTGATGCCGTGCCAGTGGCGATCGTGTCACGTGCGTTTGCGCAAAGACATTGGCCCGCCAGTTCCCCGATTGCAGAGAGGCTTCGCTTCTCCCTGCGCGGAGTGCCACGGCACGTCGAAGTTATCGGTGTAGTCGAGGATGTGCGCTACAACGGTCTCGACCGTCCACCAAGTCTCGACGTGTTTGTGCCTCATGCGCAGGCGCCGTTGACCGATATGACATTCGTCGCCCGTACGGCGAATGAGCCCCGCCTGTCGCTCGCAGCCCTCAAAGCTCAAATCCATGCCGTTGCACCAGCTCAGCCTGTCTACCGTACCGAGACCGTCCAGGACCTGGTGGCGAGTTCTCTGGGCGACCGCCGTTTCATGCTCACGTTGGTTCTGGCATTTGCGCTGCTGGCCGTCGGACTGGCGGCGGCCGGCGTATACGGGGTCATGGCGATGGTTTCCGCACAGCGCACGCGGGAGTTTGGTGTGCGACTCGCCCTCGGTGCCGGCCGCGCCGAGATCCTGCGGATAGTGATGCGCGATGGGGCGATGATCACACTGTTCGGCATGGCCATCGGGCTTGGAGGTGGACTTGTTGCAGGCCGGTTGCTGAGAAAGTTTCTCTTTGGCATCGGCCCGACAGATGGATGGACTTTGGCGGCCGTGTGCATCTCGCTCGCCGGCGTCGCAGTCATTGCGTGCCTTGTCCCCGCGATTCGCGCGACACGGGTGAGCCCTCTCGTAGCTTTGCGCATGGAGTGATCGGGCGTACACAGCTGTCTGGGGCGAGTTCCTTCAAGATGAAAAACGCGTTGAATCCATATCGGTGTGTTCCAACCAGGCGGTAGCCTTTTGGTCTGCGAGTTTCGTCATCGCGGCGAGAGACGCACTGTGATAATCCGGCGTTGTGATGACGAAGTTCGGATCATATGGGATCGTGAGCGGATCATCAGCGCCAATCACGCCATGCGTTTCGCACACAACCACTCGCGGGCGAATGCACGTGATGGCTTCCCATACCCAATAGGCCACTCCGTCGATGTCGAGCGCCAGGCGATCGACCTCGCCCGTGATGCCGGAGTCGGAAGTGACGTCATTTACATTCTCCGCGGTAATCCACGCGTGCGTGAACGTCGGGGGTACAAGAACGTGTCTTTGGCTCTGCGGAAGAACGCACGCCCTCGATCGACATTTCCCTCCTCCCCGTCGAACAGATGCCGCCACCACCCATGATT
>JBKPCD010000014.1:0-34634 GCA_046727175.1 Acidobacteriota bacterium
CGATTCTGGAAACCGGAGAGCCGCTGAACTTCGGATCCGCCAGCGATCAGCTCTGTTTCTTTCTCTCCCCCTTCCTCCGCCTTTTCGCTTTTCCTGCCCGACCGGCTGGTGCCGGATTATTCGTTTAGCCTGGAGACGTACGTGGCCGCTGACACCGTAGAGCGCGTACGTCCCGGTGCTGTCGGTCATCGTGGTCAGGCCCTCGCCGACGCCCGCGACAACTGTCATTGTCGCGCCGCCGATGCCAAAGCCGTTCTCGGTCACCCTCCCTGTGAGCCGGTACGTGCCGTTCGGTACGACGACCGTGCTTCGAGGCGCCGCGGTTCTGGTAGCGCACATTGATGAACACATATCCGCTTGCGATGCCCGTTGCGACACCGGCCGCGCTGATCTCGACCACGCGGGTGTTCGACGAGTTCCACTGTGCCTGTGCAGTGACGTTCTCGACGGAGTTGTCGGATTTGACCGCATTCGCCGTCAGTTGCACCGATTCTCCCGGAGCGACCGCTCCTGGCGCGATCAAGTCGACCCGGGCGAGACTTGATTGCATCGTTGGCTGGGTCGGAGTCTGAAGAGGGCTTTGCTTGTGCGAGTCGCAGGACGCGAGCGCCAGCGCAGTCAGGGTGGTGAAACGATCGTCGGTCACCGAAGGTTTCTAGCTATGTCATGCTCCCGCGGTCCGGAGAGAGTGCACCGCGAAGCGGCGAGTCGTGGCGAACTCCTCTGGATTTCCTGATTTTTTGGCGGTGGGTCCCGCCACCGAGCCGAGCTGATAACTCCCTCTCTAAACGGTGGCGGGACGAAAATACGAACGGGTTCTGCGATCAGTGTACGGGTCGAAGGAAATTCCTCACGGCTCGATCCGCAATCCGTCGACCGTGTCGGATCCCTTCCTCGACCGCGTTGCGAAAGTGGATGCCGATGAGAATCCGCGACAGCGCGTTCTCGTTCGCCGCCTGCGTGAAGCTGGAATACGATCGGTAGACGGGGGAGGGATCGACGCAGGTGCTTCCGGCAGGCAAGGACATGCTGCAGGCCGTGAAGCTGATCCCGTCGGTCCCGAAGACTTCCTTGAGAACTTCCGCCGCGGCACCACCCTGAACCGCGTGACCGGAATCGTAGTCGGGGATGGGATACGTCAGCTGCAGTGGGGTCCATAGCGGATCACCCACGGTATCCGGGTTGCCGTCGAAGTCCCCTTCCCGAATCGCGGTGACCGGACGCCAGTAGTTGTAGTGGTACTTGGTTTCCCACGAACCTATGTAGCCATCGGCCATTGCCAGGTTCAGCAGGCCGAAGAGCCGCGCGTTCTCCCACAGGGCAAGGCCTCTGTTGGCCGAGACCGCCCGCGCCAGTCGGTTCCAGGAAAGCGGCGAGCTCTCAATCCAGAACAAACCAATCTGCGTCTGGTCAGCGGTCCGCGCGCTGGGTGTGTTGATGTTGTCCCCACCGAGCACCTTGATTTCGTCGTAGTCAGCGGTGTATTTGGTACTCCTGACCTTGTATGGCGGATCCGGACGAAACTGCGCGCTGTGCGTCAGCACGAACGGTGTGACGCTACCCCAGCCCGGCGCGAAAGCGAAAGGCACGTCCGGAGTGAAGCGCCACTCGCCGGGTTCAGTACCCTGCGGATACCCGAAGTCCACCAGCTCTTGGTTCGATCCGTCGTTGGCTCGCAGCGCCAGAATCGCGGCAGCTGCCGCCTGCCCGACCGCAACACCCGCTGTCTTTGCCGCGCCGTTCGGAATCGCCGCGAGCACCGCCGCGGAGTCCGCTTCGACGGTCGCAATGCCGTTGGCGACGCACTGCGGCGATTCCGGAAGTTGACCGACCACCGCGACCAGCGTATCGTGCGCGGCAGCTGCGATGGCGGCAGATCGAGATGCTCCAGGATCCGCCTCCACGTCGTAGACGTAAGGGCGAGAACGGCGGTCGATGGCGTTCAGCGCGTCGTGAATGGCCACGTGCACGATTGCGTACATCCTCGCTTCAGCGAGCCCGTTGCCCGAGATGTGGAGGCATGCGGCCGCAGCCGCTCTCGCCGCTCTCAGATTCCAGTCGGTAACCGCGTCCGCTTCGGCGGCCCGTGACGAGAGCAGAACGAGGCACAAGACGAGGGAAAACGTGACGCGATTCGCAATGGCTGAGGCCGACAGAGGTCCGGTTGCTCGATACATGGGTCCTTCCTTTGCCTAAGGCGGCGTTACCGCACACTCGTTTCGTTGCTAATCCGTTAACGATGGCGGCACGGGAATCCGGACACCTCGCAGGCCGCGGAACGAATCGGCCTGATCGGAAATGGCAAATCCGAGATGGCAAACGTTCAGGTTTCCCATTACCCATGCCCCATTCCCTTTCAGATGCGTGCTTTAGCATCCTGCTGGCGCGGTCAGCCCCGTCATCAGCGGATGGTAAGATCCGGGCCGCCCCATCGGGCACGGTCCTCAATGTCCACCGACGGCTCTCCCCTCTCCGGCTCGCCGGACCCGCGCGACGAGCGCGCCGACCAGGAATCGACTTTCTATCTCATCGAGAGGGCGCGCGCAGGGGATCAGGACGCGGTCGAACGGCTGTTCACCCGCCACCTCAGGCCACTTCAGCGCTGGATCAGCGGACGGCTACCGAACTGGGCCCGCGATCTGGCCGACACCGACGATCTTGTCCAGGACACGCTGCTTCAGACGTTCAAGAAGATTGGGGACTTCGAGCCCAGACGAGTCGGTGCGCTGCAGGCCTACCTGCGACAGGCGGTCCTCAATCGCCTTCGCGACGAGGTGCGAAGGAAGGGACGCCAACCAGAGATCGGCGATCTCGAAGGCGTGGAGCTCGAGTCGGTTCAATCACCGCTCGAACAGGCGATCGGGCGCGAGGCAGTCGAGCGTTACGAGCGAGCCCTCGAGCGGCTAAGGCCCGAAGAACGCGAGGCCATCATTGCCAGAGTCGAGATGGGGTACAGCTACGAGGAGCTAGCGCAGGTGCTCGGCAAGCCGACTGCGGATGCCGCGCGCAAGGCGGCACAGCGCGCGCTGGTCCGCCTGGCAGAGGAGTTGAAGGGTGCAGGCGGATAAGGGCATCGTTCCCGACCTCGCCGAGGCGATCCTCGACGGACGGGCCATCGACTGGGGAGCCGCCGAGTCCAGCGCAAACCTCGAAGAACGTTCGCTCCTCCAGGAGCTCAGGCTCCTCGCCGCCGTCGCCAACTTCCATCGTCAACCCGCGGACTTCGGTTCCAACGATCAATCACCAGTCCGGCATGCGCCGCGCGGCGACGTGCCGGAGAACTGGGGACACCTTCGGGTGCTCGAGCGGATCGGCCGCGGCGCGTTCGGTGAGGTGTTTCGCGCGTGGGATACGAGACTCGATCGCGAGGTCGCGCTGAAGCTTCTAGCCGCGGAGTCGACCGACAGTCGTGCGACATCGATCATCGAAGAAGGCCGTCTGCTTGCTCGCGTACGCCATCCCAATGTCGCCACGATTTACGGCGCCGAGCGGATCGGCAATCGTGTGGGCTTGTGGATGGAGCTCGTCAACGGCCGCACGCTCGAACAGATTCTCGAGACAGGAAAGGTCTTCACGGCCGCGGAGGCCATCACCATCGTGGTTCAGGTCTGTCGCGCGATATCTGCAGTCCATCGTGCAGGACTGATTCATCGAGACATCAAGGCCCAGAACGTCATGGTTGCCGAGGACGAGCGTGTGGTGCTCATGGACTTCGGCACTGGATACGAACCGAACGACGGTTCACCGACGACGCTTGCGGGGACGCCGCTCTATCTCGCGCCCGAGCTGCTGACCGGGCGCGACGCCACCGTGCAGAGCGACATCTACAGCGCCGGCGTGTTGCTGTACCACATCCTCACGCGATCCTATCCAGTCGAAGCCGCCTCGCTCTCAGAACTCAGCGAGCATCATCAGAATCGCGAGTATCGATCGCTGCGTGCCGCGCGGCCTGATGTTCCAGCAAAGCTCGCAAGCGTCGTCGATCGAGCGACAGATTCCCAGCCAGACCGCCGCTACCAAACCGCCGATGGGTTCGCGCAGGCGCTCGGAGCCATCCACGCTCGCCTCGGGACCGCTCGTTTCAAGCACGCTGCGGCAGTTACAGCAGCGCTCGTGTTGATCTCGTGGGGCGCATGGGAGATCCGCAATCAGCGTCGGCCCAATCAACAAGACACCGTCACTGCGGGAACCGCTGCGGAACGGGTGCGCGGAACGACAGCGCCGCGCTCGATCGCCGTGCTGCCGTTCAAGCCGCTCGTTGCGAAGGGCGCCGACGAGCAGCTGACGCTCGGGATGACCGAAGCGGTGATCAACCGGCTGAGTCGAATCAAGACGCTGCGCATCGAGCCGCTAGCGAGGGTACGCCGGTATAGCACGCTCGACCACGATCCGCTGGAAGCCGGTCGGGCGCTTGGCGCCGACGTGGTCCTTGAGGCGCACTTTCAGGTGACCGACAGCGGGGTGCAGGTTCGATGGCGGTTGCTGCGGACGGCAGATGGAACTGCGCTCGCTGCCAGCGAAGGGCGCGAACCATTCGAGGGCATCCTCAGGATACAGAGCCGCCTCGCCGAATCGCTCGCGAATGCGCTGCAGTTGACGCTCACGCCCGCTGAGAGGGCCGATATTCGACAGGCGGACACGAGGAACCCGGAGGCGTTTCGGCACTACTTGTTCGGGCGGTACCACATGGAGATTCGCAGCCCCGAGCGGATGCGTCTGGCGGTAAATGAGTTTCGAGAGGCGCTGAAGCTCGATCGTCAGTATGCCCGTGCGTATGCCGCATTGGCCCTGACATCGGCACACCTCGCCTGGGTCGGCGGCGAGCGAGGAATCGACGTGATGGCGCAGGCAAAGGAAGCGGCACTGAAGGCACTCGTAATCGACGACTCCGTCGCTCTGGCGCATACAGCGCTTGCCCACGTGTACGAAGTCTTCGAACACGATCCCTTCCAATCGCAGTCCGAGCACTTGCGCGCCATGGAACTCGATGACGAGGACCCGTGGGTCCTGCGCACTTATGCCACCTTCCTGATGAGCAGAGGCGCTTTCGATGAGGCACTGGAGTTGAATCGCCGAACATTGGCGCTCGATCCGACATCTCCGCTCTCGATTCGCTTTCAAGCCATGATGTTATACGTCGCGCGACGCTACGAGGAGTGCGTGGCTGAGAGCCGCAAGGCGCTGCTACTCGATCAGAGCGACTCGAGCCTAACGTACAACTGGCTGCCACGTTGTCTGGAGGCACAGGGGAAACGCGATCACGCGGTCGAAGCCTACGAGGAAGGCCGCGCGTTACGCTTGGATCCTCAGGCGGCAAAATACCTCAAAGCCATCTACGCCACGCATGGCTGGGAGGCGTACTGGCGCGAGCGCCTGCAGCTTGCAAAAGGCAACCTCCTGGCATCAGCGCTTGCGAACATCCGACTCGGCAACATCAATCAAGTGATCGAGGCTCTGGAGCGGATGTATGAAACACGCGTTCCCTGGATTACTTACACCAACCACCCCGAATGGGATCCAGTTCGTTCGGATCCACGATTCCAGGCGGTTCGCACACGCGCGCGCCTGACCGACGACATGAATGAGAGACTGGTCGCCGCGCGAGGCGCGGCTCGAGCCGCGTCGGCGCGGTGACCGTGTGATCTACACGGACCGGTTGGGCCTTTGGCCGGGAGACGCCGTTTGTCGGTTCTCGCCGGCCTGGACATTCGAGCTAGATTGAAAGCAGCCGCTCGAAGAACGATCGATAGCGCCGCATCGCCTGCCGCAGATCCTCGGTCGAGATCTGCTCGGAGCGTTCCCATTGCGATTCGAGCTGACGACGCTCGTCCGCGAAGATCTCGGCGAGTCGCTTCATGACCTCGGCTACGAGCGCGTCGGCCTCTTCAACGGCCTTCCGTGGCTCGTCGACGAAGCCTGTCTGGATTGCGCTCCAGCGCGTGCGGTACCCCGCAGCGTCCTCGTTGACGAAAAGCGGCGCCGGTGCTTCGTCAACGCTCCGTGGCGCGTCTGCCACCGGAGCTCGGTCGTCCCGATCGCGACCCTCGACCGGTGGCCGCGCCGGTTGGTCGGCAGCCTCGGCGATGTCGCGGGTGGACAATTTCCTGTCGTCGTTGCGAACTTCGCTCATGCTCGTCTCCTCTCGGGCTCGCGCGCGTCGAGCAGATCCTCGAACAGTGCGCGGTAATGGACGATGGCCTGACGCAGATCCTCGGTCGACGCGGCCTTGCGGGAGTGTCGATCGGCGATGATCCGCGCTTCACGGTAGTGCTGGATGACGGCCGGATGATCGACCGACACGTCCTCGGTGCGCCGCTCGAAGTCACTCATCGGATAGCCTCGAGCCGTCATCAACTCCGTCACGAGGATGTCGCTCTGGCTGACTGCGGCAGCCGGGTCGTCGACGAACAGCGCCTGCACGCGACGCCAGGCATCGGAAAAGTGTCGATGCTCTTCCGCTGTCAGGGCTCGAATCGCGTAGCGGCTGACGCGCTTCTCGCGTCGCTCGAGGAGCGACTCCGCCTTGCGCGCGTCGCCGGTGTCGCGCACCGCGCGCTCGTATTCGGGTCCGAACCGCGTCCTGAGCCGTTCTCGCCTGCGCCGGTCGATGTACATCCACGCAATCACAACGGCGACAACCGCGATGACGGCAACGATCACGATCATCATGGTGTTGGTCATGTGAATCCTCTGAACGACCCATCGCAATCCGGGTACCATGCGCGACCGACCATCGGAACACAGCCATATGGGCAAAAAAATGCTCACTTCGCATCGCGAGATTCCGTCTGACAGCGTTTCGACGCGTCTGCAAGTCCACGTCGCGTGAAAAGCACGACTGCACCGTTGAGCACGCCTTGTGCACACATCATCCTTGTGAGAAGTCGATGTCGCTCGAGTGTGTTGCTGCTGACCCTCATATTCCTCTTCCTGCCGAGCAATTCGGCGAGCGGATACTCGGTCCTCGCGCATGAAGCGCTCATCGACGTACTGTGGGATACGCAGATCGCTCCGCTGCTCCAGCGGCGCTTCCCGCACACCTCGGCCGCCGATCTCGGACGGGCTCGAGCGTTCGCGTACGGCGGTGCTGTGATTCAGGACCTCGGGTACTACCCGTTCGGCAGCCGGCTGTTCACGAATCTCGTCCACTACGTGCGGTCTGGCGATTTCGTGGAGGCACTGATCCGGGATGCGACCGACGCCAACGAGTACGCGTTCGCGCTCGGCGCCCTCGCGCACTACGCGGCTGATAACGCCGGGCATCCCGAGGCGGTCAATCGCGCCGTGCCGATGGTGTACCCGAAGCTGCGTGCGAAGTACGGCGACCTCGTGACGTACGCGCAGTCACCGACGCGGCACATTCTGGTCGAGTTCGCATTCGACGTCGTGCAAGCCGCTGCCGGCGCCTACGCGCCCGACGCGTACCACAGTTTGATCGGCTTCGAAGTGGCCAAACCCGTGCTCGAGCGAGCGTTCCGCGACACCTACGGCCTCGAGATCAAGGACCTGTTTCTGGACGAGGATCTTGCGATTGGCACGTATCGATTCGCGCTCGGCAAGGCGGTGCCGCATGTGACGCAAGTCGCGTGGGATACGAAGCACGACCAGATTGAGCAGCTCACGCCCGGAATCGACCGAAGCGCGTTCGTGTTCGCGTTCTCGCGGAGCGACTACGAACGGCAGTTCGGAACTGCCTATCGAAAGCCAGGACTGCTCGTCCGGATAGCCGGGTTCTTGTACCGCCTCGTCCCTCACATCGGCCCATTTCGCGTCCTGAGCTTCAAGGCGCCGACGCCGGACGCCGAACGGCTCTTCGTGGAGAGCTTCAAGGACGCGCGCACGCGGTTCGGCGAATCCCTTCGGGCGATCGCGAACCATCGCCTGGACCTGACCAACACGAACTTCGATACGGGACGACCACCGGTGCGCGGCGAGTACTCGCTGGCGGACGAAACGTACGCCGAGTTGCTGCACAAGCTGGTTGCCCGGCGGTTCACGGGCACATCCGACGCCCTTCGCGACGACATCGTCCGCTACTTCGCACACCCGCCGGAATCTGTGGCTGGCATGGAAGGATCCGTGGACGCCGGATCTGGTCATCGGAAGGATCGCACACGCGAAAAGCGCTTACAGCGCGAGCTGGCAGCGCTGCCGTTGACGTCCAGCGCATCACCGGACCGCTGATGTATTCTTTCCCGCGGTTGGGAGAGAACACATGACCGTCCGCCCTGCCGTCCTCACGCTCATCTCGGTTGTGGCAATCGCTGCGACGTCGGCGCAGAGCCGGGAAACGCCTCAGACCCCTACGACAGCGCCGCCAGGCGCCGGACAAGGCGGACGCGGTGCCGGTCAACCCATTACGATCCGTGCAGCCAGGGTGTTCGATGGCCGCGGCAATCTGCCGTCGAATACGGTCGTCGAAGTGCAGGGATCGAAGATCGCCGCCATCGATCAACGCACCGGTGCAGTCACCTACGATCTCGGCGACCTGACGCTGATGCCCGGCATGATCGACGTTCACGTGCACCTCAATTGGTACTTCGGTCCGGGCGGGAAGTACGGCGAGCGGGATGTGCCGGCAGCCTACGCAATCGACGCGGTGCTCGAGAACGCGCGCAAGACGCTGCTCGCCGGGTTCACGACCGTGCAATCGGTCGGCTGGGCTCAGGACAAGGCGTTGCGCGAAGCCATCGCAGGCGGTGTCGTCGTCGGACCTCGAATTCTCACGTCGCTGGGACAGATCCAGCCTGGCAATCAGACGCCGGATCAGCTTCGCGAACGCGTGCGGACACTCAAAGCGGAGGGCGCCGACCTGGTCAAAGTGTTTGCTTCGGGAAGCATTCGCGAGGGCGGCAAAATGAACGTGACGCAGGAACAGCTCGACGCGATTTGCGGAGAATCGAAGGCGCAGGGACTTCGCACGCTCGTGCACGCGCACAGCCCCGAGTCCATCATCGCGACCGTGAAGGCCGGATGCAGTCAGGTCGAGCATGGCGCGTTTGCGAACGGCGAAGCCATCAAGGCGATGAAGGACGCGAACGTCTATTTCGATCCGAACATCGGCCTCGTGCTCCAGAACTACATCGAGAACAAGACGAAGTACATGGGGTCGGGCAACTTCAACGAGGAAGGGTTCGCCTTCATGGAGAAGGCGGTGCCGACACTGGGCCCCATCTTCAACAACGCGTTGAAGGCCGGCGTGCGCATGCCGCTCGGGACGGATGCGGTCGCCGGTGCACACGGCCAGAACGCGCGCGAGGCGATCGTTCGGGTCAAAGACGGCGGTCAGTCGCCCATTGACGCGATCATCTCCGCGACGTCGCTCGCTGCCGAATCGATGACCCTCGGTAACCAGATCGGCACGTTGAAGACCGGCTGCGAGGCGGACATCGTCGCGGTACGAGGCGATCCGACGAAGGACATCACGAAGCTGCAGGATGTCGCGTTCGTGATGAAAGGAGGCAAGGTATACACGAGGTAAGACGTCATACTCGCGTGTTCCCGCGGGTGTAGAATCCGGCGTCCGTCGCGCTCAGGCTGGTGGCGCCGCTCCCGGAGGACCGCGGCGCGGGTATCGCGCGCCGCGAAGGAGGCAGAAGTATGGCGACTCTCTTGGATTCTTTGTCTCAGGCGATGGGACCCGACGTGCTCGGCCAGGTGGGGAAAGCGATTGGGGTTGACACGAACCTCATGAACAAAGGTCTGGAAGTGGTGGGGCCGCTCGTCACAGGCGCGTTGTCCGCCCAGGCGTCGAGCGCGAATGGCCTCGACGGGCTGATGGGAATGCTGCCGCAACCGGCGGCCGGCGAGTCAGGCGTCGGGAGCATCTTGAACGCGGTGACCCGTGGCAACGTCGCGGGCGCACTGCAGTCCGGGATTTTCGGCAGCGGCCTGAGCGCCATCACCGGCACCGTCAGCAAGGCGATCGGGTTCAACGTAGCGCCTCTCGTCAACGCCGCAGCGCCGATGGTGCTCGGTCTCGTGCGTCAGATGGCGACCTCGCAATCGCTCGACAAGAGTGGCGTCGCGAAGCTGCTCCAGGACGAACAGGCTGACTTTCAGCGCCGCGGCGGGCAGGCTGTTCAACTCGTGCAGTCCGCACTCGATGCCGGCAGCGAGGCCGCAGCCAAGAAGGCCAAGTACTCCGCCGAACATTGGACGAAAGTCCGGCTGGCGCCGATCGCGGCGGCTCGTCTCGTAATCGGGGCGTCGCCCTCGGGCGCGATGGGAACCATGAAGGAAGTAACCGCACTTGGCGACGCGATCGCGACGGCCCGGCAGGATTCGGCTCCGACGTCGATCGTCAGCCTCGCCCTGGACAGCGAAGTCACCGAAGCCGAGGCCCAGACCCTGGGCGAAGACAGATCGGCACTGCTCGAGGTCATCAGGCAGTCGGCTGCCGCCGTCACGAGCCGCAACCAGGCCGACGCGACCGGATACGCGAGCTTCATCGTCGACGTCGCGACACGCGTCGCCGAATCCTCGAAGGAAGGCGGCTTCCTGGGGATTGGCGGGACGCGCGTGAGCGCCGAGGAGCAGGCCGCAATCGACGAGATCAGATCGGCCGTGGGCTTGAAGGCGCGCGCCGCGGGCGCCTGATCGGATACTCGACCTCGTCGGATACGCACGACACGATAACGGGCCGCCAGATTCATACGCGTGCGCTCTGGCGGCCCGAGCGATCAGCGGGCGGTCGACGGGCTGCGGTCGATCGCAAACGCCATCAGCGACGCGCTATTCCCCTGCCCGGCGGCGATCACCACGAACTGCTTCGCTGACTTCGCGCGATACGTCATCGGCGTGGAAGACGCCCGGCGATTCAGATCGAAGTGCCACAGTTCGCGTCCCGTGCTCGCGTCGAATGCGTAGAGCGCGGCGTCGCCGCCGGCGCCGAGCAGAAGTCCGCCGCGCGTGACGATGACGCCCCCGACTCCGGCAGCGCCGAGCCGATCCGGCAGTTTGACGCCGGCGAGGGCCGGATGCGATCGGATTGACGGCGTATCGCCGAACGGCACACGCCAGGCAATATCGCCTTTGCTCAGATCGATCGCCACCAGCTCCCCGAAAGGCGGTTTCAACAGCGGCAGCCCGCGACCGTTGCCGTCCTGGGCGTCGGCAGCCACCACCATGAAGTTCGTACTGCCGCCGGAATCCCCGATGAAATCAGCATCCACTTCGCTCGAACGGGGGTTCGAAGGCGAACGATCGAACGCGGAAATCCTCACGACAGCCGGCGAGTTCGTCGTTTTCACATAGAGGATGCTCGTTTCCGGATCGAACGCGGCGCCTCCCCAGTTCGCGCCCCCGATAACGCCGGGCCGCTGCAACGTACCTTGAAGTGACGGTGGCGTGTAGAGCGGACCAAGTCGGTACTTCCTCAGCTGATCCTGCGCCTGCGCTCTCAGCTCCGGCGTCAGATCGAACGCATCGTCGAGCGTCACGCCTTGCGCAGAGAATGCCGGCGGGCGGCTGGGGACCGGCTGCGTCGGCCACGCGCGCTCGCCCGGGATGTCGCTCGCGGGCACCGGCCGTTCCTCGACAGGCCAGACCGGCTCACCGGTGACGCGATCGAACACGAAAGCGAAACCTTGCTTCGTGACCTGGACGACGCTGTCGATCTTGCGGCTGTTGACGGCGATCGTCACGAGCACCGGCGCGGCCGGCGGATCGTAGTCCCAGAGACCGTGGTGCGCAATCTGGAAGTGCCACTTGCGCACGCCCGTCGCGGCATCCACGCACACGATCGAATCAGCGAACAGGTTTGCGCCGAGCCGGTGCACGCCGTAGTAGTCATTGCTCGGCGTCGAGACCGGCAGATATACGAGACCGCGCTCGATGTCGACGGTGAACGGCGCCCACACGTTCGCGTGACCGGTGACCTTCCACGAGTCGTTCTCCCAGGTGGAGGTCTCGGGATCGCCGGCCATGGGGATCGTGTGGAACGACCACATCTGCTTTCCCGTGCGCGCATCGAAGGCACGAACGTCTCCGGGCGGATCGTTCTTGTACATCAGACGATCGCCCACGCCGTTGCCGAGAATCACGAGATCTTTGTAGACGACCGGCGGCGAGGTGTTCGTGTATCGCTTCGGATCGACCGGCCAGCGCAGCCCCAGGGAGAGGTCGACGACGCCGTGATTACCGAACGTGTCGACGAGCTGACCGGTTTTCGCATCCAGACAGAACAGGCGCGCTCGGCTGTTCATGAAAATCCGCAGCTTGCCGCCGTCTCGCCAGGCCGCGACGCCACGGTGCACGAACCCGGTACCGTTCGGAGGCTGCCCGTCGGCGTAGGCCCTCGGATCGAACGACCAGAGCTCCGCGCCATTCGACGCAGCGAGCGCGACGACGCGGTTGTAAGGCGTGCTCAGATAGAGCACGTCGTCGATCATCAGGGGTGTGTTCTCGAACATCCCCGGTCGTGTGCCGTACTCCGGTTTCACATCTTCGCCGGGCTTCCACTCCCATGCGAGTTTCAGCTGCGCGACGTTCTGGCGATCGACGTCCGCGAGCGGCGAGTAGTGCGTGCTGCCCGCGTCGGCTGCATACGCCGGCCATTCCTGCATCGTTGATGACACTGACGGTCTCTGGGCCACAGCGACTGCCATGAGCGCTCCGATCGGCAGTAGGAGGCTTCGTCGCATCCGCGGAATCTCGCTGAGATGCAACTGGAAGTCAAGCGCCGAGAGGTCTTTTTCTGCGACGGTTCAATCGGCCGCACGTTGCGGCATTTTGCACCCTTGATGAAGAAATTACGTGATTTGGGGCGGTTTCGGCCCACACCGCTCGGCACGCGTCTGGCTCGCGACGACGGTAGAATGAGCGCATGGCCGCGAGCAACAAGAGCAACGAGATGACGCGGAAAGGTTCGGCCAACGAGGCCGTGAAGCTCACGTACGACGACTTCCTGCTCTTCCCGGACGACGGGAAGCGGCACGAGTTGATTGACGGGGAGCATTACGTGACAGCCTCGCCGAACACGAAGCACCAGCGCGTTTCGGGCAATCTGCATTACTTGATCAGGTCCTGGCTCGAACAGCACCAGGTCGGCCGGATCTTCTACGCACCCTTCGATGTCCTCTTCTCCCGCTTCGACGTTGTCGAGCCGGACCTGCTCTTCATCTCCAACGAACGAATCCCGCGGATCTTGACCGAGCAGCACGTCACCGGCGCACCCGATCTCATCATCGAGATCGGATCTCCCGCCACACGGAAGCGCGACGAGACGATTAAGCGACGGCTGTACGACCGATCGGGTGTCTCGGAGTACTGGATGGTCGACCCGGAGCTGGATGTCGTCCGCGTGTACCGTCGCGGTGAGCATGGTTTTGAGAAGGCGATTGAGCTCTCCAACGAAGCCGGTGATGTGTTGACGACCGAGCTCCTGCCCGGGCTCGAGGTGCCGCTGTCACGCGTGTTTGGTGCGTAGTCGTGCCGGGACGCACGATGCCGCAGCAGGAATACCGCGCCCGAATCTCGAATCTCGAGCCATAGGGCGCGATAGGTAAGTCCGGATGGCAAGACGAAACCCGCCCTCGCCGAAGGCTTCGGCGCGGCAGGCGCCTCGATCGGAGGACGCGGCCGCCCCGAAGATGCCCGAGTATCCATCCCAAGGCTTCCCCGTCAGACCACCGATCGAGCCGATGCTCGCGAAGTTATCCGACGAGCTCCCAACCGGCGGCGGATTCCTCTACGAACCGAAATGGGACGGCTTTCGCGCGATTGTCTTTCGCGGCAACGCCGATGTTTTCATCCAGAGTCGCGACTTGCGGCCGCTCGATCGATATTTCCCCGAACTGCACGACGCGTTGCTCGCCCGGCTGCCGGACGAGTGCGTCCTGGACGGCGAGATCGTGATTGCGACGGCTCACGGCCTGGACTTCGATCAGCTCCAGCTCCGGCTGCATCCCGCGGCTTCACGAGTCGCGAAGCTCGCGCAGTCCACACCCGCGTCGTTCGTCGCCTTCGATCTCCTCGCCGCAGACGGCCGCGATCTGCAAGCGACGCCACAAGCCGAGCGGCGGGCAGTGCTCGAGCGCCTACTCGCCGATGTCGATCCGCCGGTTCACCTCACGCCGATGACTCGCGACCCGGACCTCGCGCGGGAATGGCTCTCACGGTTCGAGGGAGCGGGCCTCGATGGCGTGATCGCGAAGCCGGCCGACGCCGTCTACGAACCGGGCAAGCGCGCGATGATCAAGGTCAAGCACTCACGAACGGCCGACTGCGTCGTCGCCGGCTTCCGATGGCACAAAAACGGAAGGAACGAGCTCATTGGCTCGCTCCTGCTTGGCCTTTACGACGACCGCGGGAAGCTTCAACACGTCGGCGTCACGTCTGCCTTCGACATGGCAACGCGAAGGGCGTTCGTCGAGGAACTGACGCCATTGCGAAAGCATGCGTTGGAGGGACATCCATGGCGCGAGTGGGCGGACATCGACGCCAGCGAAATGTCGCGCATGCCTGGAGGCCAGAGCCGCTGGAGCGCGGGCAAGGACCTGTCGTGGGAACCGCTGCGTGTCGAGCGGGCCTGCGAAGTGAAGTACGACCACATGCAAGGGAACCGGTTCCGGCACGCGGCGGTGTTTCTACGCTGGCGTCCCGACAAGAAGCCGACCGACTGCCGCTACGATCAGCTCGAGGTCACGACTCCTTACGAGCTCGAGCACGTGTTTGGCGCGGGGCGCCCTCGCCGCGAGCCATGACGCTGCTCCAGTCGAAGCCGTCATCCGGATCGAGCGCCTCCTGGGCCGGCCGAAGCGCCTCAGGGACGTGCTCGAGGTTCACTCGAATGCGCGTCCACGTGTGAAAACGCCCGCGCATCGAATCCACGAGCACATCGGACGGAATCAGGTGAGCGGCGGCATCTGGATGACGCGCCTTCCATCGCTCCAGTCCCGCGAGCGCGTCTTCCCTTCTTTGCGCGCGTCCGATCTCGATCAGCGGGCGGCGCGGTACCCGGCGACGCGATGGCTGCACGCGTGCGGGCTCTCCAGGCTGTTTCCGATAATGCGGCGGCCACGGCGCGTCTCCCTGACCTTCGCGCTCGTGCTGCGTGGAGAGCTCGAGCAGCGCGTCAAGCGTGCACCGGTGTTGGTCGATTGCGGCGTGACGGTCGCCAACCTCTGCGAACCGTACGGGCATCGTCCGCAGGGTGAAGTCGCGCGGATCGCAGACATCGATCTCGTCCCATGTCAGCGGAGCCGAGACGCGAGCATCGGGCGTCGGCCTCACCGAATACGCGCTCGCGATGGTCCGATCCTTCGCGTTCTGGTTGTAATCGAGGAATACGCCGTGACGCTCTTCCTTCCACCATTTGCTCGTCGCCAGGGCAGGCGCGCGCCGTTCGACTTCGCGCGCGAACGCGAGCGCAGCGCGGCGGACTTCGGTGAAGACCCAGCGTCGCTCGATGCGCACGTAGACGTGAATGCCGCGCGAGCCCGATGTCTTCGGCCATCCAACCAGGCCGACATCGGCCAGTGTCGCCCGAACAACACGTGCGACTTCCTGAAGCTGCTTCCATTCGACGCCCGGGACGGGATCGAGATCGACGCGCAACTCGTCGGGATGATCGAGATCCTCGGCGCGGACGGGATGCGGGTGCAGCTCGAGACAGGCGAGATTCGCCATCCAGACGAGGGCTGCTTCGTCGCGAGGCACCACTTCTTCGGCACTTCGGCCCGACGGAAACCGCAGCGCGACGACTTCGATCCATGATGGACGCGAGCTCGGTGCGCGCTTCTGATAGAAGAATTCGCCACTGGTGCCGTTTGGATAACGGACGAGCACGTTCGGCCGGCCACCCGCGCCTCTCAGCGCGCCATCGGCCACGGCCAGGTAATAGCGCGCGAGATCCAGCTTCGTATGGCCCGCCTGCATGAACAGCACCTTCCCCGGGTTCGAGATGGATACTTCGCGCCCCGCGATCGTCAGCACTTCTTTGTCTGCATTCTTCGGCATCAGCGATTCACTGTATCAGTGAACGCAATCGGGCTTCGGGCTCACGGCTCCAGGCTCAAGCCGGATGCCTGAAAAACGCATCCTGAATGGGAAATGGGAGATGGAAAATGGGAGAAGCCCATACATTTTTGCCATCTCCCATTTGCCATTTCCCATCAGGCCGTCTTTGTCAGCGGCCTGTAGCTAACGACCGTTCTTCCGCTCGCGCGCCACTTCGAGCTCTTTGAGGCGACGCGCTTCCGCGAATTCGCGCGCAGCGGCGGCCGATTGTCCGATGCGCTGGTACGCCTGCGCGAGCAGGAAATGCCACGAAGCATTTTGCGGTGCCGCCGAGACCGCAAGCTCGAGCTGCCGGGCAGCTTCCGCGCTGCTTCCGTCTTTGAGCAGAATCCGACCGAGCAGACCGCGCGACTCCGCCAGATTTCCTTCGAGTGCGACTGCTTGCTCAGCATGATGACGGGCATCGGCGAGTTGACCATCCTGCTCATCAATCCATGCCAAATAGACGTGCGCGTCCGCATCTCTTTCTGTTCGGTTCAGAGCGGCCATGAACGCGGCGCGGGCGCCGGTACGATTCCCCAGAAACAGGCGGCTGACGCCGATGTTCACCCAGAGTTGCGGTAAGTCGGCATTCAACGCGGCGGCGGCCTCGAACGCTTCCAGCGCCTTCTGATGGTCGTCATTCCGTTGGAAGACCAGCCCTCGCAGCTGGTGCCACAACGGTCGACCCTCCGGCGTTTGTGCGAGCCGCTCCGCGATGGCTTCAGATCGGGGATCGCTCTGCCGCGTATACGCGCGGCCAAGCGCAAAAAGAATGGCCGGTTCATTCGGCGCAGCATCTGCGCTCGCCTCGAGCAGCGGAATGGCTTCGGCGTCGCGACCGATCTCGACGAGCACCAGGCCGAGAAGCTGCCGCGCCTGCAGCAATGTCGGATCTGCAGCGTAGGCGGCCTTGAATTGGTCCGCGGCTGCTGCCAATGAGCCCACGCGGTAGTGCGCGAGTCCCAGGTTGACGCGCGCGGCGGTGAGCCGGGGATTGATCGTCAACGCGCGTTCATAGGACGCGATCGCCTGTTCGTGATGGCCGAGCCGCGCGAGTACCGCACCGAGATTTGCGTGCGCTTCCGCAAGTTTCGGATCGCGCTCGATCGCTCGGCGGTACGCCTCCGCCGCGTGGGCCAGCTCTCCGCGCTGCTGTGCGGCGACACCTTCGCGGAAGTCCGCCGCCGCCGGTGATTGCTGCGCTGACGCGGGACACGCACTCATCGTCTGAGCGAGAAGAAGAACGGCAATCGCTCTCGTGCCGCAGCGTTTCAGCGCTGCCGGCGCGCACGCCCGTTCGTGCTGGCGCACCAAGGCCGAAAGGCCGCCCATACAACTGAAATCCGGGTCGGCTGTATTCTTCACCGCTTGGCCAGGACGCCTTGCCCCTTCGTCAACGAAACAATCCGATCAACGCCAGGAACATGGAACGCCTCGCGGACGCCATCGGGCCAACGTACCAGGACGCGATCGACGGTCGTTGCATCGCCGAGGCCAAAGTGGGCGCGAAAGTCCGACTGCGAGCAATAGCTGCTGCCGCTGACGATGTCGCGGCGCAGGCGACGAGCTCCGGCCTCCACCGTCACGACGGCACCAATTGCGTCGCGGGGACCCCGAGCATCTCCGATCAGAGCGAAGGAGATCCAGCGGCCGGCTGGAACCACGTTCTTCAACAACGTGGGGCCCCGGTCTTGATTGTTGATCACAACATCCACGCGGCCGTCGTTGTCGAGATCGCCGAATGCGGCGCCGCGACCCGGCAGGACAGCAGCAAGGCCGCTGCCCGTTGCGGGAGGCACCTCCTCGAATCGGCGGCCATCACGATTCCGGAACAGCAGCGGGCGCTGCGCCCACGTCATTCCCCAATCGAACTTGTCGACTTGTGGATACACGTGACCGTTGGCAACGAAAAGATCGAGCCAGCCGTCGTTGTCGAAATCGAGAAACCCGGTTCCCCACCCGAGAAACGGGATGGTCGGCATGCGGAGCCCAAGCGGCCCCGTCATGTCTGCGAACGTGCCATCGCCGAGATTCCGGCGCAACGTATTGGAGTCGTCGGAGAAGTTCGTGATGTAGGTGTCTACCCGGCCATCGTTGTCGTAATCGCCGAGCGCCAATCCCATTCCCGCCTGCTCGCGGCCTTCCTCATTCAACGCGAATCCCGCAGGAAAGCCGACCTCCTCGAACGTGCCCTTCCCGGTGTTCAGATACAGATAATTCGGCGTCGAATCGTTCACCACGAGCAGATCGAGATCGCCATCATCCTCGACATCGATCCAGGCGGTGGCGAAGCCGAAATAGCCCGCATGATCCGTGACGCCGGCTTGCGCGGTCACGTCGACGAATCGATCGCCGACGTTCCGGAACAGCCGGTCGGGAGACCCCTGCAAACCACGAGGGCCGCACATCACCGGCTGACCCCGATACATGCACGAGGACGAGCCCTGGCCGGAGTTTGTCGTGCTTCGGCCGTGCTCCGAACGAAGCGCCTTCGGTGGCTGCTCCGGATCGATCTCGGCGTAACCGGCGACGAACAGGTCGAGTCGCCCATCGCGATCGTAATCGCCGAAACTTGCGCCCGTCGCCCATTCACCGCCTGCGACATGCATCTGCTCGGCCACATCGGTGAACGTGCCGTCGCGATTGTTGCGATACAGGCGGTTACCCCGGTAGTTCGTCACATATAGATCGACCCAGCCGTCGTTGTTGTAATCACCGGCGGCGACACCAAAGCCCCAACGGTCGTTGCCGACGCCGGCACGATCGGTGATGTCGGTGAATTTGAGATTGTGATCGTTATGAAAGAGCGCGGCGCGCGGCGACGGCTCCGCCCCTTTGAGCGCGGCGCGCGTCGAGCCGTTCACGAAATAGACATCGAGCCACCCGTCGTTGTCGATATCAACGAGGGCGACGCCGCCGGACGGCGCGTCGAGAATGATTGCTTTCTCCGGGGACCCGGATCGATGTCGGAACGTCTCGAGCCCGGAACCCGGCGTCCGATCTTCGAAAACAACCGGGGCACCGTCGACGAAACCGCCTGCCGTGATCGGTCGCGCGCGGCTGTCCTTGATCGGCTCGAAAACACCCGCCGTGCTGGCGCCACCAGGCGGTGGGCTGAGCGGTCGCTGCGCGGTCTGGCGGCCCAGTGCTGAGACGCCGCCGATGGTCAGGACGGCGAGAACGGTGATGCAGCTACGCAGCATCGTCCAGTACTGCAAAAACAGAAGATAGAAGTCAGAGGCTGGAAACCAGAAGCTGGAAGTTAGAGCGAACGCGAACAGAATCCGCTCTAACTTCTAACTTCTCGCTTCTATCGTCGTCATGGCGCGTTACTTCAGAAATAGACTTTCAGCCCCGCCTGAATCTGGCGCGGCGAGCGGAAGCTCGTGACCTGTCCCAGCATACCGCGCGTTGCCTGTGTGACTGGCTGGCCTGCGTTCGGCACGCTGACAGCCGTGTTGATTGCGTTGAACTGCACGTGATTGAACGTGTTGAACGTCTCGAGCCGGAACTGGATCATCGTTCGATCCCCCACGCGCGTGTTCTTGAACAGCGAGACGTCCCATTGGTTGATACCCGGACCGAGCAGAAAGCCTTTTGGCGTCGAGCCGAGGGTGCCGTCGGCCGGACGCCCGAACGCGAGCGGGTTGAACCACTCCAGGCGCGTCTGCTCCGCTGGATAGACATCGCCGCCGATATAATCCGCGCGCACACCGCCGCCCGTCGTCCCCGGGTTGCCGTTCGACGTGATCGTGAGCGGTTGTCCGCTCCAGAACCGACTGATGCCTGAGAGCTGCCAGCCGTCCAGGAGCCCGCGACTCAGGGCGGTGTTGAACCATTTGGTTCCCGCGTTCGGCAGTTGGTACACGTAGTCGATCGTGACCTGATGCCTCCGGTCCAATCCGGACGGCCCCCACTCGCGATCGAGATCGAGGTAATAGCCGATCGCCGCGTTGTCGGTATCCACGTGGTCGAGAGATTTGGACAGGGTGTAGCCGACATTCGCCGTGAAATGCCCACCGAAACGGCGAGTGAGCCGCGTCTGAAGGCCGTGGTACTCGCTCTCCGCGCCGAACTCGACGATGTTGACGGCTGTGTAGCCAAGGTACGGCCTGACGGCATCGGTTGTGTTGTTCGGCGGCGGGTTGGAGATCGTGTAGCCGAGCGGGAGCTGATTGATGTTGCGGAGGTACGCCAGATGCGCGCCGCGGTTCCCGATGTACGCGGCATCGATCGCAAACTTCCACGGCAGCTGACGCTGTACGCCCACGTACCATGAGTACGTCCGCGGCGGGTGACCCTCCCGGGCCGCGCCGACCGCACTGACGGGAAATCGGATCCCGGAATTCACGAGTGCCGGCGAGATGCCGTCGACGTTGCCGCCGAAGAGCCGAGGCGTGTAGCTGAGCGGCACGTTGCCAAGCCCATCGAAGTTCAGGTTGTTCTGCCGATAGCGTTCGTAAAAGATGCCGAACCCGCCGCGCACCGCCGTCTGGCCGTTTCCGGTGACGTCCCACGAGAACCCCGCGCGTGGCGCCCAATTAATTGTCCCGTCGATTGCGCCCTTCGGCAGCCCGGGCGAACCCTCCTCGACCATCCCGTTGAAAAAGTTTCCGCTGCCCGGGACGATGCTGCCCCGCAGCGGCCCGGTCGCCGTGACGATCCTCACGGCCTGCGACGGATCGTACGCCTCGGGCACGAAGTAGTTCTGCAGGAACCGTCCTGTCGAGTACGTGGGTCCGAGATACGCAACGCGGAGCCCGTAATCGATCGTCAGGTGTCCTGTCGGCCGCCACGTGTCCTGACCGTATCCTTCGACACCGACATAGCGGAAATCGCCGTAGTAAATGCCGTCCGACTGTTGATAGGTCTGGTAATTCCCGAGCAGCAGGTTGGCGAGGCCGTAATTCGTGTTGTTGATCATCTGCGCGCTCGGCGAGAAGTCGAACGTGCCCATGTTCCACGACGGCTGCTGCGCCTTGAAAGCCATGTTGAAGAACCCGCCACCCTTGAGCGTGTGTGTCCCGCGCAACCACGTCAGGTTGTCCGTAACCGCGATCTCGGGCGCCTCGGAGCGCCACGTCAGCGGGAATGGCGAGAAGGTGCAGTTGGTGCCGCAATTGAAGTTCGGGAACTTGTTCGCGATGTTGACCGGGCCGCCCTGCGCCCCGGTTGGGTACAGATCGCCGATACGGAAGCCGAGACGATCACGATCGTAGCGATCCGCTGACAGATTCTCGTCCTTGTCGACGACCTGATCGAGATTGGTGATGCCGACGATCATCTCGTTCGTGATCCTCGGCGAGACGACGTTGTACAAGTTGAACGAGTAGCTCTGTCCGGGCTTCTCGCGAAACATCGGGATCACGGGAAAGGTCTGCGTTGAAAAGATCCCGCGTGGCTCCAGCTCGCGCTGCGCGTCGGTCACGGCCCGGAAGAACATGCTCGTGCTCGAGGACAGCTGGTAATCGACGCGGACGACCTCCTGATCCTTGCGGAAGTTGTACAGCACGTCGTACGGCACGCGGATGAACTCTGGCGATCCCGACACCTGCTGCGCACGGGACACGTCCACCTGGCCGTAGATTTGATTGAGCACGTTCAGGAACGCCGGGGCGTTCTGGTTCCACTCGGAGCGTGGCACCATGTTGTTCTCGTACGGCGTGCCGCCGGTGATCGCATCGGATGCATTGCGAATGATCGTCCCCGGTCTGAACACGGTGCCGACGTTGAACGTCGTTCCGGCTATGTTGACGGGTGAGCCGTCGGCATTGAAGCGCAGCAGACGACGGAAGTCGCCGTTCAGCAGGTCGGGATGGAAGACGTCGAGAAACGCGTTCCGCGGCTGCTCGGCCCGAGTCGACTCGTGATTGAAGAAGAAGAACACCTTCTTGTTCGACGAATTCGATACGCCGGGGATCGGCACCCAGCCGCCGATGTTGCCGCCGATCTGTTTGTAGTCGAGCGGCACCTTTGCGCCCGTCAGCGAGTCGTGCGGCGCCGCGTCCCATTTGCCGTCTCGACGGAACCCATAGAGCGTACCGTGGAACTGCTTGCCGCCGCTTCGGGTGGTGGAGGTGATCAGCACGCCGGCATTCCGTCCGTACTCCGCGTTGAACGCCGAGTTCTGCAGCTTGAACTCGCCCACGGCGTCGAGGCTCAACTGGGTATATTGCCCGTCGTTCGCGCCCGTGTCGGTATTCGGGGTGCCATCGAGCACGACGTTGTTCATGCTCTGACGCAGTCCGTTCACCATGAACCCTTCGGTGCTGTTGAACGCGAGCCGGAATCCCGTGTCGTTCGTGGCGACGCCGGGCAGCGTCTTGAGCAGGGACGTGAAGTCGCGCCCGTTCAGGCTCAGCTCCCGAATCTGGGTGTCGGTGATTGTGTACGACTTCTGGCTCGTGCCGACTTCGATGACCGGCGATTCAGCCGTCACGTCGACCGTTTCAGACAACGCGCCGACCTCGATTTTGACGCTCCCGAGATCGAGCACCTGCCCGGGATCGAGCACGAGGCCGCGACGCTCGAGTGTCTTGAATCCCGAGAGCTCCGCTCGCACGGTGTACTTGCCCCGGAGCAGCGAGACTAGGCTGAAGAACCCATCGGTCCCGGATGTCGTCTCGCGAGAGACGACGCCTTTCTCCTCATCGACCGCGGAGACGTGCACGCCAGGGAGCACGCTGCCCTGCTCGTCGACGAGCCGGCCCTGAATCTGGGCGCTTTGCGCCCATGCGGTTGCCGTGATGATCCACGTGGCGGCGAATGCTGCACAGACCAATCCAATGCGTCGCATGCTCACCCCCGCGAAGCCTCGAAGGCCTGAAGTTTCCGCTGTCAACTGTGTCATCTGATATATCCGACCGCGGAGGTGTACATCCGGGCGACCATTGTGTCAATAGCGCCCACGGCAGGCTTTGGATCATCATGGCTTTCGGCTTTGGCCGGCTTTTGACTCGGGCTTTTGACTTCGGGCTTTGGGCTTTGGGCCCAGCCAATAGCCTCACGAGTACAATTGCCGCCGTGATTCCTGCGCTGATTCTCGCCGCAGGACGTTCGGAACGCATGGGACGGTCCAAGGCGCTGCTTCCCGTCGCCGCTGACGGCCCGTCATTCGTTCGGAAGATCGCCGATGCCCTCCGTGCCGGCGGAATCGACGACGTCCTGGTCGTCGGCCGGCCAGAAGACGACGCGCTGCGCGCGGAAGTCGAACGACTTGGCACGAACGTGCGATTCGTCGCGAATACGCACGCCGACGATGGGCAGCTCTCGTCGCTCATCACAGGGCTCAACGTCGTCGATCACCCTGGCACACGAGCGCTCGTCGTCAATCCCGTCGACGTGCCATTGGTTTCTGCCACAACCGTTGCGACGATCGTTCAGACGTTCGCTCGCACGCAGGCGTCCATCGTGCGCGCGACCTATCAGAGACGCCACGGCCATCCCGTGCTGTTTTCGCGCGCTGTCTTTGACGATTTGCGGCGCGCGGACCCTGCGGTCGGGGCGAAGGCGGTCGTGCGCGCCCGCGCCGAGGAAGTGGTGGATGTCGACGTGCCCGATCCCGCCGTCATCGTGGACGTGGATTCGCCGGAAGATTACGCGCGTCTCCTGGCCGGTTCGACCCGACACACATGCTGACCGTTTGCCCGCCCACGTCGACGCCGGTATACGCCGTCAACAATGAGTCTTCCAACCGGATCGACGCCGGCGAGGCTCACCTCTTCGCGAGCGTCTATCGGCCGTCCAGCCGCAGGTGAAGACAACGTCCACACCCGGGCGACGCGCCAATTCTAGAGCACGGCCAGCCGATCGCCATTTCGACTGAGAGCAAGATCGGTGACCTTTGACAGCGACTCTCTTTTCAAGCTGGATTGACGATCCTCGCGACACCACCGCTGAGCAGCCGTGCGTCGGGAGTGAGGTGGTTTTGACCCCCGGCCGGCCGGGCGTTAGAATGAAGAGTCGATTCCGCCAAGAAGTGGGCCTGTAGCGCAGTTGGGAGCGCGCCTGAATGGCATTCAGGAGGTCACGGGTTCGACTCCCGTCAGGTCCACCAAACAAATCAACGAGTTACGGCCCGGCCCACAAAGCCGGGTCGTTTGTTTTTGCAACGAGATTGCAACGTAGACGCAAGTCGGCAAACGGCGTTAGCCCACTTTCTTCTAGTCGGGGGATACTGGAAAGTCTTTCGCGTCTCTGGTTTCGGCTGAGGTTTGCTTCGACTGGTATCCGTCGCAGCACGGCACAACATGGACAATAGCCGCGCCCGTGTGACACGGACAGTCACAATCCTGAAACCACTTCATCGGAGCAATCCACCGATTTCCTCGACCTCCCAAACGTGATCCATTGTCGCTCGAGCCGAAGCGATTTCAGCGCGGCACGATTTCAAACTGACCCACTACCCCGGCCCTTGACACAGCACGCGAGATAAGCTATACCCGCCGCGGTCCGAAAGAGGCCTCCCATGTCTACAAAAGTTCTGTCCGCCCTCGCATCTATCATCCTGTGTGTGGGGTTTGCGGCTCCCGTCGAGGGGTCGCTGATGACTTTCGATTCCCGCTCGATCTTCAATACCATCGCGCCGGGACTTTCCGTAGACACATTCGAGACAGGTCTCGTCGCTTCCGGCGGGGCGACGGTGTGCACCGGACCCCTGAGCAGCGCGGCTGCTAGTGCGTGTTTCCCGCTAGGTGGGCTTTTGCCCGGCGCAGTATACAGCGCCTCCCCAGGGCCCCTGATGGCCGTCTTGGGGGCCGGTTTCCCAGGTGTGGGCAACACGAGCAAGGTGCTCGGCCCGAACTTTTTCTCGGAGACCTTCAATATTAATTACAGCAACGCCAACGCTGTCGGATTCGACGTGTTTCCGGGTCAGCCTGGTGCTGCCCCGGTTCTCATTTCCGTCTTCTCGCCACTTAACACATCGCTCGGCAGCTTTAACATCCTTGGTCCAATCGGCGGCACGTTTTGGGGCGTTATCTCGGATACGGACCTGATTGGGCGTATCAATATCCAGAGCCTACCAAACGGAGGGGAGCTCATCGACAACCACGCCTTTGGTATTGCCCAGGTACCTGAACCCACGGTCCTTGCGCTTTTGGGTGCCGGCACGCTTGCCTCCGGCCTACTTCTTCGCAGGCGGTCAAGGAAGTCGGCCTAAGCCTCCATCGACGCTTTCGCGGCCTTTTCAGGCTTTTGATCGTCCGCCATTGTCGGAGGTGCGTCGAGAAGCTCCATCGCGAGTCAGCGCCAGGGGAGCCTATTGTGCTGGTGGGAGGATCTGCGCTGAGCGCGCGTAGCATGGCTATGCACGCATCTAGTCCACTGCGTTCTAGTCTTGACAGTTGGATAAGAGTTGCGCAGCTTACTGCGTGAGCGGTAGCTCTCAGCTGAAAAAGGGCCGCGACAAATCGTTCGGTGGACGCCAGCTCATAGCCCTTAACACGAGGGTTGCTGGCGTTTCGCACTTTCAGGGTCGTCGCAAGCCTTTAACCGGGTTGCAGCGGCCTTTTCGTTTCCTGCCGGCTGCACTCCTGAGCGAGACACAGCAATGCTCTGGAGTTTGCGGCCAATTCGAGTCTTCCTACATCAGGACCAGCGTTATCTCGCAGAATCGGCCGGCCTCGATCAGCCGTACGTGTCCCGATTAGAAAACGGGGGCATGCCTAGGTGCGTTGCGGACGTCGCCGCACTCGCCAAGGCTCTCGGCGTCAGCGATAGCGTCCTGGTCGCAGACGCAATCACTCTGCGTCGCGACGGCTCGGTAGAGGTGTCGCGATGACCGACCAGCTTTTGTCGCCGTCGCGGACCGTTCCGCAGGCCGCATCGCGAGCCCAGGTCGGCGAGAAGACTATCTATCGAGAGGCGAAGGCAGGACGGTTGCGCGCCGCAAGAGTGGGCGGCGGACGCGAACTCCGCTTCCGCGATGAGTGGATCGATGAATTGTGGGCTCGTTGTGCCACAACGCAGGAGACCAAGTGACGGCGCTCGAATGGGCGCGCTACTACGCGGCGCGCGGCTTCAACACGATCCCGGTTCCCCCGCCTCACGGTGCCCGGCACAACGGAAAGGTTCCGGTTATCGCGTGGGCCGTCTACCAAGAACGGCACGCGACCGGCGATGAACGGGCCCAGGCGTGTCGAGTTGTCAACGCGCGACAGGTATGGCCGCACGCACACCTCGTGCGTTGTGGTCGATGACGAGCGGAGTCAAGCCGAACGCGATGCCCACGTGCGTCAGCAGCGTGCCGATCGCGATAACGAAGTCGATCTACAGGTGATCAAGGCTATCGCTAAGCACCAGAGCGCAGCCACGTCACTGGAGTTCATTCAGAAGGTGGTCGGCATTCGCAAGGCAGATGTCACAGCCGCGATGCGGCGACTGATTGACCACAGACACGTGGCACCCGGCAAACGCGGCCAGCCATACACCGTCACTTCGCAAGGCTGGAGTGTGTTGAACAGGGGAACGGTTCCGAACAGTTCCGAGGAACCGTAACGGTCAACGGTTCCGGTTCCCCCTCTTAGGGGAACGGAACCGGGAACTGTTCAGCAAGGGGGGGAAGGGAGCATTGGGAGAGGATGAACCCAGATGGCAACACAGAGAGGCTGGAGCTGGCGGCGGACGGAGAGCCCGGGCTGGTTGCGCCGGCGCGTGGCGCCCTCAACGATGACGGCGGGCCTGGCGGGAAACGCCAGTCGTCCGCATCAACGAGGACGCCGGTGTCGAGCACGCGCGGCGGCGACCAGGGCTGTCCCGAACAACAGCAGCGATCCGGGTTCGGGCACCGCGGAACTGTCTGCAGTGGTGAGAATCAGCTGGCGCGTCATGGTCCCCGACGACGCGTTGAATAGCGCCTCGGCTTGCGTCGTGTTCGCGAAATTGATGCTGGTGATTGCGCCGCCAAACGCAGCAGGCATGCCGAGAACCGAGTTGAGAAACGCGAGCCCGGACGCGTTTAGCACAAGGTCGACGTTCGTCGAATTCGACGAATTGTTCACGGTGACGGACCCGTAACCGGTGCCGGAACCAAGATCGTTGAAGGCGCCGAGCCCTCCGGTCCCGGACGAGAGGGTCGTGAGGTTCGTCGATACGTCAAAGATCGACCAGGTCTCGTTTGGATCCGGGCTCAAGTACCCGAAGGAAGGATTCTGGGCTCGAAGAGTTGCGGCGGTGATGACCCCTGTCACTCCGGTCAAATCGAAAATGAAGAAATCCCTCAGCTCGCCCGGAGGCTGCGCATTTGGATACCAGCCCACGGCGTAGTTGCCCGATACGAAGAACGTTCCGTTGGAATGGTAAGTCCCGGAGGCGGTTGCGTTCAGCGTGATTGTCGCGGCGTGCACAGTATCGGCCGTAACGCAAACGCCGAGGATCGCGAGACAAGCCACCCGCGTAAAGCATCGCGTCACCGAGATTCGGCTCGACATGGAATCAGACTACCTCGCGCGAGGCCGCAAGCAAAATATGCGCCGTTGCTGCTGGCTCGTTTCCCCAAAGAAGTTTCACCACGTAACCGGCAGAGTCCTCAGCGAGGTTGACTAATTGCGCCGCAGCAAGCCCGCAGGAACAAGCCCGAAGCCCTCAGGAACGTGGCTTGCTACTGCAGATGTTAGGCAAACGGCAGATAACTCTGTATTGCAAAGTCATAGCGCCCTTGATGTGGCGACAGGAGAACATGGCCGGAAACATTGAGGAAATCGCCCAAGAGCGTGGAGGATTGCAACGCGGTTCGCAATCAACGACGCGTTCGCGGAGTCTCGTGGGTCTGGAGCGTTCGAGGGCTTGCCCTCGCCGCACGCGATGGTCGCGTCCTCCTCACGCATGACTCGTCGATGATGCTGGCGGCATTTCCGCGAGTTCCTGCGGTCACGCGCAGCGCGCACTGTGGTCAGTCCCGTCGGAGCGCCTCCATCGGCTGCACGCTCGCCGCACGCCGCGCCGGAATCCAGCTTGCTCCCAAGGCGACGATCATTAACAGCACGGCTGCGCCCCACAGCGTGGCCGGATCGGATGGAGCGATGCCGAAGAGCATCGACTTCACGAACCGCGTGACGAGCAATGACGCGCCCATGCCGAGCGCGATCGCTGCCGCTGACAACAACGAGGCTTCGCGAAGCACCATGGCCAGAATTTGCCGCGGGATCGCGCCAAGCGCCATTCGGATGCCGATCTCCTTGGTGCGCTGCGCGACCGAGCACGCCATCACGCCGTAGATCCCAACCGATGCCAGCACCAACGCGAGGAGCCCGAAGGCCGACGTGAGCGACACGAGCAGCCGCTCGTCCGCGAGGTCCGAATCGATCTGGTCCTGCTGCGTACGAACATTCACCAATGGCAGTGCGGGATCGGCCGCGTGCACGACTCGGCGTAATGCCGGTACGATCGTTTCTGGCTTTGTCTGCATGCGAATCTGATACGTCAGCCGCCGTACTTGGGTTTGTTGCACGTACGGAACGAACAACTGCGGAGGCGGCACGCCGTGCAGATCGCCGTACAGTGTGTCGCCGCAGACGCCGACGATTTCGATCTCGTCTGTTGTCAAGACGTCGCCATAGCCGGCGTACACGCCGACTGATACTCGCTTCCCGATCGGATTCTGATTGGGAAATCGTGCTGCGGCGAGACGCTGGTTGATGACGGCGACTTTCGGCGATGTCGCGGTGTCGTCGACGCCGAATGCTCGTCCGGCGACAATCGGGATGCCGAGCGTGTCGAAGAAGTGAATACCGACGGCGTTGTAGGGTTCGGTCTGATTCGTGCTCGCGTCAACTACTTCGCCCTGCAGCAAGAAGTTCGTTTGCAAATGTTCGCCGGACAGATACGGGACCCCTGCAGCAGACACGGATGCGACGCCGGGAATGTTCGCGATAGCCTGCTCCATGCGCTGATGGAACGCGACGTTCGCACCGGCGGGGTAGCGATTCTGCGGCAGGACGATTTGCGCGAGCAGCAGATGGTCCGGGCGGAATCCAGGATTGACGGCGGTGAGTCCGGCGAGCGAGCGAATGAAGAGGCCGGCACTAATGATTAGGAGTGTGGCAAGCGTGATCTGAAATCCGACAACGGACTTCCCGATGACGCCACTGCCTTTTACGCCATCGGCGATCTGTGCGTGCATGGCCGCGAGTGCGGGCGCGAGGCCGAACAGCAAGCCCGTGGCGATCGAAATCAGCGCGGTAAAACCGAATACCTGCCAGTCGAAGTGCGGGGTAAACCGCGCAATGGCGCCGCGTCCGACGTAGGCGAGCGCCAATCCGGAGGCGCCACCAATTGCCGCGAGTAGCAGGCTCTCGACCAGCATCTGCCGCAAGATGCGTGCGCGCCCGGCGCCGAGCGCGAGGCGCACGCTCATCTCGCGCTGCCGCCGCGCTCCGCGCGCGAGCATCAGCGTGGCGATGTTGGCACAGGCGAGAAGAAGGACGAGACCGAGAAAGATCATCAGCACCGATATCGGGGTGGCGAAGACCTGTTGCTGCGCGAAAAGGCCGCGGCTGCCGTCGCGCAGTGTCAGCCTCGGCACCGTGTCGCCGGCGTGGATTGGGAGCGTCGCACGCACGATGGTGGAGAACTGGGTGTCGAGCGCCGCTTGCGCCGCGCTGTCGCTCACGCCCGGTTTCGTGCGCGCCAGGATGTTGACTGACCGCGACGTTGGGTCCGCCAGCCAATTCCGGCCGTCGGAAGACGGCGTCACGAGCGTCGCCTTCGCTAGAGCGACGATCACCGCCGGCGTTTGCGAGGGCAGCGTGCTCGCTGCTCCAGTAAAGCCTTTTGGACTCACGCCGACGATCGTGACCGGAACATCGTTGAGTGTGATCGACTGTCCGAGAACTGCCGGCGACCGGGCGAAGTCGCGTTCCCAGAACTCATCGCTGATCACGACCACTGGCTCGCTGCCCGCGGTGTCGTCGACCGGACCAATCGTGCGGCCGAGTTGCGGCTGTACGCCGAGGACGGCGTAGTAGTTCCCCGAGACTTCGTGCGCGAGCACGCGCTCCGCGTTTTCGCCGACGGTCGCATTTACCGCTGTCGCGTGGAACGCCAGCAGATCGCCAAGCACCTGATTTTGCGCGCGCAACTGCTCGTACATGGGATGCGAAAAGTTGGCGTCCATCGACGTGAGCAGGCGCAGGTCGGCGGCGTTGGGAATGTCAAGCCGCTCGAACAGCAGTTGTTTTGCGATGGAAAAGATTGTCGTGTTCGCCCCAATCGCCAGCGCGAGCGAGACCGTGGCGACGAGCGTGAACCCGGGACTCTTGCGTAGCAGACGCGCGGCAAACACCAGATCAGGCGGCAACACGGCAGGCATCGGCATAATCTACCCGAAAACGATCATCAATGACCGTCGTGGATTTCTCACGCAACTCGGTGCGCTTACAGCGATCACCGCGTTCGACGCCGCGAGATCAAAGCGTCGCCCCGGCTCCGGCATAGACGGTGCCTCGCACGACAGGTCCCAGTTTGCTGGCAGCCGATGCAGATAAACAGAACGCGCCTTTCCGCGAGTAATCCGCACGGTGGGTCTGCGTGAGCGTATGATCGGGACCGCTCGCTTCGAAGGTACTGCCGAGCGACCGGCGCACAGACGACCACGAAAGTTGTGGTTCTTGCCGCTCGCCGTCGCCCAAGCCGCCGCAGGCCGGAACGCAAGAGGACAAGGCGAAATGGGAGGTTGCGATGAAGAGACACGCCCGGTTGCTCGGACTGTTCGTGCTGGTTGCGTCCGCGCTCCACCAGCCATCGGGGCTCGGGTTCGGTGCGCCAGTGTTTCCCGCCGTCATTCCGCTGCCGGTTGGCTTCGGGCCGGAAGGGATCGCCACTGGTATTGGTACCGCGTTCTACGTGGGTTCGCTCTCCCCAGCAACGGCCGGGCAGATTCTCGTCGGCGACCTCCGCACGGGTGAGATCTCCGAACTGGTCGGCCCCACCGGAAGACCGGCGCTGGGCATGAAGCACGACCCGCGCAGTGATCTCCTGTTCGTGGCCGGTGGTCCGAGCGGGAGCGCGTCGGTCTATGCAGCCTCCTCGGGAGATCAGATCACGATCTACCAGTTTCAACCACCGTCGTCGGTTCTGCCGCCCGGTACGCCGACCAACCTCATTAATGACGTGGTCGTGACTCGCGACGCCGCCCACTTCACGGATGCCGCCGCTCCGTTTCTGTACCGCGTGCCCCTTGAGCCGTCTGGCGACCCGTCAGAGGACTTCCAGCCGATTCCCCTACCGGTGAACTTCAGCATGGGCGGTGCTTGTGCGGGTCCGCCGATCAGGGCCAACGGGATCGATGCCACGCCAAACGGGAAGTACCTGATTGTTGTGCACACGAGCGAAGGGCGCCTCTACCGGATCGACACAGCGACGTACAGTGTCGTCCCAATCGATCTCAGTACTGACGACGTGTGCAGTGCCGACGGCCTCCTCCTCGACGGACACACACTCTATGTGGTGCAGAATGCCTTGAATCGCATCGCCGTGGTGGAGCTCGCGCCAGACTATCTGTCCGGCACAATAACGCGCTACATCATTGAGCCGTTCGCGTCGAACCCGGCGATCAAAGTGCCAACCACGATCGCGGAGTTCGGCGACGCCTTGTACGCCGTGACCGCCGGCTTCGCGCCGCCGGACCCCGATTCTGTCGTTCGGCTCCCCAAGTAACTGCTGAAGGCCGGCTCACGCGAGCCGGCCTCCTCGTTTTTCGGCTGCGCCACGGTTCTCAATACGATCCAAATGCAGGCGAGTCGCCGCACGATGCCGAGGCGTCCGACCGCACTTGCTGCCGGAGGGGAGGCACGCGGCGACGGCTACTCTCGAGTAACGATATGACTCTATCGGGAGTGACCCGGCGCGCAAGCGCTTCACTCATGTGATGACGCTGACTCGCCGGGTCACTGCCGATAGAGCCGTTTGAACGAAGCCGCTGGCGTGTCCGGCGGACGCGGCCGACCAGCTATGGGTTTTGAATCAGGAGCCTTCGCCTAAAAGATGCGATCTGGCGTGCGATTGAAGGCGATCGGGCGAAAAGAGGTTCACAATTTTGCACGTCTGCCGCGGAGTCGACGTGGCCGTGCGTCGGCTTGATCAAAACCCCAGACCGGTGGCGCGCTCAGGCGTAATTGCGACCAACGTTCCGAGCGCGCGGAGTATCTCACGCGTAGCGTCCGCCGCGCCAGCGGCTTCGTTCAAACGCCGCACTGTTTACAAACGCAACCTGCCCATCATGATGTGAATTCACTTGAGCAGGGCGACCCCGAGCGCGATGAGCGCCACAAGCAGCGCGGCGCCGGCGAGGGCGTACGACACAAGCGGCGACGTCGCGCCGCCCACGAGGTTCGCTTCCGGCAGCACGCGTGCGTCGTCCGCGAATAGCGACTGACGCATCACGGCTTGCCGGCGATCACTTCCTCGATGCAGGCCGATCGCACCGCTGGTGCTATCATCGCCCCCGACTTGGAGTTCTGGTCTTAACGTGGCGCCAGAACGGCTGGCGTTGGCTGCCAATATGGGCCTACTCCAAAAGTAGTCAGGCGTGCAGATTCAGAATGTTGATAGGAGTTTTCCATGGCCGGAGCAAAGATCGTCGTACTCTATCCTGCGCCTCGGGACGTGGCTACATTCGAACGTGCGTACACGCAAGATCACGCGCCGATGGTGACCCCCCAATAATTTCAAGGGAATGACGAAATTTGTCGCGTCAAAGATCGTCGGCACCCCTGATGGGAGTCCACCGTCGTTCCACCGAGTCGCGGAACTTCATTTTCCATCGCTGGCAACCCTTCAGGCGGCGGCGGCTTCCTCATCGGCCCAACAGGCGGTCGCTCACGCCGTTTCGATCTCGAGTGGCGGCACACCTGTTTTTCTCGTTGCGGAGGAAGAAACGAAGAGTTTCTAAAATGCCGCCTAACCCGCGCTCAGCCGAGCGAGCCGGACGTTAGACCGATCAAGGAACAATGAGCGGCAACTTTCTGAATTCGATTTGTGTTCATCGGCGCACGGGCACGGAGCACCTACATCGAGCCGGCGAGCCGCTCGGCTCGACGCTTCTCCACTTCTGGCACTGCAGGTACGCCGCAGCCTTGACTTCAACCTTGATCCCGCTCCGAGTCTCGAAATCGAAGGGGAACCACGGTGCGCGTACGCTATCGGCCAGTCCGAGATCGAGCGCAACGATGTACTCGGCGACAACTGAGCGGCACTGGCCGGTCACCCTCACCATCCGCCTTGGAAAGGGGTTGAATAGCATGAAAAATCCCCCACCCACTTCCCGTTTTTCGACGCCACCCGCCGTCAAAGTTTCCTCGCACAAAGCGATCGCGAACGCGCTCCCCACCATCGTGAAATGTCACGTCCTGGAGATCCTGAGAGTGAAGGATGAAGGTGAAAATGGGGTCCTTATACTCTTGTCGAGGCTCTTGGCGATGTCCGCGATCAGCTTGCGATCCATACGTGCGCCGCGTCGGTGTGGAGGCGCGGATGCCAAATCATCAGATATTCGAACGCGTAGATCTCGCGTGGAGGCTGCACGAACCTGATGTCGCATCATGAGCTTCCAATTTTGCAAGCCGTCTAGGTACGGTCGCGATCAAATCGGTCCGGGGCACACACCGAATTGCGGCGGCCAAAAACGGCACCTCCAGCGCGCACCGGCGCTTCTCGCCGAGCGCGGCCAACCGCTGGTCTGGAATCGTCGGCTGGCCGGTCAGCACGCCGACACCCACATGCGTCGCCTTAAGGTACTGTCGCAACGTCAACTTGCGTGAGTAGCCGCTCGATTTGGCTACGACGCCCGATATGCTCGCGCGGACGAGCCGCTGATGAGTCGCGATAGACGGCGATCTGGCGACCGATTTTTCTCGGTTACCCAGCGGTCGCGACCAAAACCCCATGCATCTCAGCCTGGGAGATCCTCCGGGCGCTTTGCGGCGCGCTGACCATGCAGCAGGCCAGTGGACTGGCCGACTTCGATGAGATATCCGTCTGGGTCTCGCATGTAGCAGCGGATTTCCGCTCCTCGATCGATCGGCGGCGTCACGAACTCCGCCCCTTTCGTCTTCCACTCCTCGTAGCACGCTTGGATGTTGGCGACTCGCAGATTCATGAACATTGAGGTCGTGTTGCTGGGCTCGTAGTCGACGACGGAGATATCGGGCTTGTCTGGAGTGGGCGGCCCGCCCGGGTTCATGATGATCCACGAATTAGACAGTTTGACGATGCAAGGGTTCTCGTCCATGACGACGGTGCCGCCCAGGATGCGCGAATAGAAGTCACGGGATCTCGCCACCTTGCGGACGGTGATGAACAACGCCACAAGAATGCCTTCGCCGGGCGCAGGGAGATTGGCGAAGTCGATACCTGGAGCAGGTTCTGCCATGACATTTCTCCTTTGGATCGCTAGTAGTCGACCAGGCAGGAGTAATTGCGACCTCACCGTCCAATGCGTTCCACTACGATTGGATCTCGCGGGCCGAATGTTGAGCGGTCACTCCCTGACGCACCGCACGGAAACCGCCCTCCGCTTCTCGCCCTGGGGCTGACGATAGAGCGCTTGACTACCTTTGCCGAAGTTGTAGAAGGGTGCGGTGGTCGGATCGTTTTCGGATGCCGTCCAGTACAATCCGTGTGCCTCCAGCCGTTCG
>JBKPCD010000015.1:0-6966 GCA_046727175.1 Acidobacteriota bacterium
CTTCAACTCCGAGAGGCTGAAGGAATCAACCGCGCAACCCCACTGAGCATCGAGGCCCGAACCCCGGCGCCGAGCTGCCGAGCGACCGAGCGAACGGCGATTTTTCGCAACAAATCAATGACGGACGCGGCGTTGCATCACCCCATCGCAGCCGCCCGACACACGCTGATCGATGCCGGTCTCTTATCCGAAGATGTCGCGCTCGACGTCGAGGTGCTCGCCCGCCACGTGCTCGGCTGGGATCGGACGGCATTCCTGACGCACTTGAACGAGCCCGTCCCGCCCGGCTTCCTCGAACGCTTTCTTCCGCTCGTCGCCCGCCGCGCCCATCGCGAGCCAATCGCGTATATCGTCGGCCATCGTGAGTTCTGGGATCTCGAGTTCGAGGTCACGCCGGATGTCCTGATTCCGCGACCCGAAACCGAAGGGCTCGTCGAAGAGGCGCTCGCGTTCGCACGCGTTCGTCCCGCGCCGCTCATCATCGACGTCGGCACCGGCAGCGGATGCATCGTCGTGTCGCTGGCGCACGAGCTGACGTCGACGCGGTTCATTGCCGCGGATATCTCCGAGCGGGCGCTGGCGGTCGCGCGACGCAACGCGGTCGCACACTCGGTCGCGGATCGGATCGAGTTTCGCCATTCGGATTTGCTCTCGGGGATCGTCGAGCGAGCCGATCTGATCGTCTCGAACCCACCCTACGTCGCGGACCGCGACCGTGGGTCCCTGCCGCCCGAGGTCGTGCGTTTCGAACCGCACGGCGCTCTGTTCGGCGGCTACGATGGCCTGGCCATCCACAAACAGCTGCTCGAGGACGCCCCTCGTGCGCTCGCGAGCGAAGGACGGCTAATCGTCGAACTGGGATACGATCAGCAGCCGGTGGTCGCCGAGCTCGCCGCCGAGTATGGTTGGATCGTGGAGCGCGTCAGACCCGATCTGCAGGGAGTACCCCGAACCGCCGTGCTGAAGAAGGCTGGAGGCAATGGCTGACTGTCTGTTCTGTCGCATCATCGCGGGGGAAATCCCCGGCTCGATCGTTTATCAGGACGAGCACGTCGTCGCCTTCAACGACATCAATCCGCAGGCGCCTACGCACGTGCTGATCGTCCCGCGGCGTCACATTGCGAGCCTTAACGATCTCTCGCCTGAAGACGATCAGATTGTCGGCGAGCTGATTCGTCGTGCCTCGGCCCTTGCGAGAGATCGCGGGGTCTCCGCTGGAGGCTATCGAATCGTTTTCAACACCAACCGCGACGCCGGCCAGACGGTTTTCCACATCCATCTGCATCTCCTGGGCGGCCGCAGCATGCACTGGCCGCCGGGATGAAAAGGGACAACGGAAGGGGAAAAGGCAAAAAGGACAAGGACCTTATCCCTCCGTTGACAGTGCGAGAAGATAGAGGCCTCTTCGCTGCTCGCGTGCGAGGAAGAAATCCACAACTCGGTATCCGCGGCCGAAGTAGTTCTGAAAGACCTCACGGGTGCTAAGACGCCACTCGAGCGCCAGCTGTGGATCTTGCGCCTGCATATCTCCAAAGCCGACGGGAATCTCGACAAGGAGCCTTCGGGCGTCGAACGACAAATCTGGCGGTCCCGGCGCGAGCCAGTCACCACTGTTCTTCGATGGATTCACGATCGGCGCATCCATGACCGACCGATCGCGCGCGAGAGGCAGGCCGACGGACGCGATTCGGCGCTGGACGTGAGGAGTCGTCAGGCGCCATTCCGCCACGAACCGATCGGTCGGTGTTCCTCGGTGCAGCGGACTGCTCGACTCGCCGTAGATGTTCTCCTCGTATTCCTCGACGACGACGCCGAGCTTCGCGAAATTGAGGTGGGCGTTCACTGCCTGGAGCGGATCGTAGGTCCACTCGATCAGTTCGATGCCCATATCGAGAGCGGCCTGCCGCTGCGCGAGCTTCAGTCGAACCCCGACGCCCGCGTCGCGCGCTGACGGAAGGACGCCGAGCATGTGGGACCACTGGATCACGCGACCATGCTTCAGGCCCGGAATGGAGTAAACGAACCCCTGCATGTCGCCCGAATCATCGAACGCTCCGAGGAGGATGCCGCCACGTTTGATCGATACGATGAGCACGGGCGGTGGGACGACGTCCTCCGCGTCGGTGTAGCCCCAGACGATTCGCTCGAGCTCGGCGACCTTCCGGCAGTCGTCGATCGTGGTGAGGGAACGGATGATCACGAACGCTCCTGAAGCCGGAGACCGGGGACCAGGGGCCGGGCGCCGCGGGCCCATGTGCCGCTTCGAAACGCGTAGCGGCAAGTTCTCGTTCCTCGTTCGTGCTCGGAATGTCTCCGAACGCCGGCTCCAGCCCCCCGCTCCCCGGCCCCCGGCCTCCGGGTTCACAGCAACCGAGGCAACTCCCGGAGCGAGCGAATGACAGGCACGTCAGGCGGGCAATCCACTGGCTGGCCCGACCTCGAGACGAGAATGGCTCGCATTCCGAACCGGCGAGCGCCCTCGACGTCGTGTGCGAGGCTGTCACCGACCATCACGGCTTCGTCGCGTTGCACCCCCGCCTGCTCGAGCGCCACTTCGAAGATGGACGGATGCGGCTTCATGTAGCCGTGCTCGGAAGACGAAATCATGACCGCAAAGAGGCCGTTCAACGCGAAGTGCTCCTGGAACGACGCGAGGCATCGTTGGGTGTTCGAGATCAAACCGATTTTGATCCCCGACGCGTGCAGCGCGCGCAGCACCTCGGTCACTTCGTCGTACAGGATGAAATGGTGGCAGGCTGCCCATCGGTCGTAGATGTCGCGGGCTGCGGCATCGACGTCGGGACCACGGCCGCCCATTTCCTCGATGATCCGCGCCGTGTATCGAATGAACACTTCGGGATCGTACGTGCCGCCATGCGCGTCGAGGAGCGAGGACGAGGCGGCAACCGCGCGGTCGAACGCATCGGCATCGACCGTCACGCCATGTTGCCGGCACACATCGCGATACCCCGCGCCCTGGAACATCGGACCCGGATAGATGAGCGTGAAATCGACGTCGAAGAAGACCGCGCGCGTCATCAGGAACCACGAGACGCCATCGATGGACCCGCGATCGCTACGGCTGCGCGGTCGGGCCGCAGAACGTCTCTTGCCGCCGCCCTGACTTCGTCGAACGTGACCGCACGGAGGTGACCGGGCAGCTGCTGAGCGTAATCGAGCCCGAGGCCGAACTGTTCGATCATCTGCAGAAACACCGCAATGCTGGAATTGGTTTCGAACATCCGGGGAATCGATCCCACGAGGTACTCGCGCGTCGCTTCGACTTCGGTTGGCGTCGGCCCTTCCTCTCCCATCCGACGTACCTCGTGATCGATTGCTTCCAGCGCACGCGTCACGTTTTCGGGATTGACGCCTGCACGGACGACGAGGGGACCCTCGGCAAAGCTGGCATCGAATGAGCTGAACGCGTAATACGCCATGCCCTGCCGCTCGCGAATGTTCTCGCCCAGTCTTCCGCCAAGACCATACTGGCCGAGGATGTTGTTCATCATCCAGTACGCGTAGTACCGCGGATCGAGACGGCGCACGGCGATGAACCCGTACGCGATGTCGCTCTGTGATTTTCCGGGCATTTCAATAAGCCGCGTGCGGCGCGGCGTCGCCAAGGACACTGCGGGTAATTCGATGGTGTCTGGTGGCGGGGCCGCCCAATCCTCGAGCTCGCGCGCGATCCGATCGACGACCCGGTCCGGCTGCAGGTCCCCAACCATCGCAAGCGACAGCACACCAGGCCGGATGCGTTCGGCGTGGAAGCCCACGATGTCTTGTCGTTGAATGCGTTCGAGCGATTCGACGGTCCCCTTGGCCGGCCAGCCGTAGGGATGGTGCGGACCATAGAGCAGCTCGGCGAGCGTGTCGGCCGCACGAAGTGCCGGATTGTCTTCGTCCTGGCGCACCGTTGTGATTGCTTCGGCTCGTCGCTTCGCGATCTCCTCCTCAGAGAAGGTCGGCCGGCGGATCACATCGACGACGATCGACAACACATCGTCGAGGTCCTCGGCCAGGCACGTGCACGAGACGCCGAGCAGGTGTCGAGTGGTGGTCACGCGAAGCGCGACGCCGAGATCGTCCAGTTGCTCGGCAATCATTTCAGCAGAGCGCCGTTCGGTGCCTCGATCCATCAGGCGGCCGGTCAGGTAGGCGAGACCCGAGAGCTCGCGAGATTCGTACACGCCACCGGCCAGCAGCGATGCGTTGAGCGTCACGGCAGGCGCCATCGATGTGGGCTGCACGATCATCACCACGCCATTCGGGAGCGTCGTGCGAGTGGGTGAAAGACCGCGTGCTAACGCAGTCGTCACGCGCCAATCTCCAGGGGCTGATACCAGCCGATGGTTCTCGCGGCCTTGTCGAGGCGACGGCGCGCAACGTCAGAGACCTGTTCCGGCGTGACCGCTTCGATCCTTGACAGCAGTTCGGGAAAGAGTCCCGGCCCGGCGACCGTCTCGAAGTACCCGATCTGATGCGCGATGTTCGTGACGCTGTCGTTCTCGAACACGAGCCTCGCCCGCAGCTGGCGGCGTGCGCGGGCCGTTTCCACGTCGGTCACGCCGTTGGCACGGAGATCGTCGATTGCGTCGAAGAGCGCGCCTTCGAGCGTCTGAAGGCTGGTGCCCTTCATGGCGGTGAGGGAAATGGCGTAGAGGAACGGCTGAGCCGTGGGAAGAAGCGCTCCGCTGACCGAGGACGCGTGGCCGCGTTCGACCAACGCGGTGTAAAGGCGCGCTTTGCGTTGTGGCGTGGTGCCACGGAAACTCGACCACAGGTTGACGCCCTTCGCCCCGGTGAGCACGGCATCGAGCAGGAGCATCGGGAAGAAGTCCGCCTCAGTGACCGCCGGAGCGTGCCATGCCGCTTTCAAGTACGCGATCGTGCCTGGACGTTCGAGGACCACACGACGTTCCCCGATTTGCGGCGGCTCGATGACCGTCGTGCGCTCCGGGGCAGGCGAGGAAGCGACGTTCCCGAACTCCCGCTCGACGCGGCGCAGCGCGTCGTCCGGTTCGACATCGCCCACGATGACGACTGTGGAGTTGGCCGGTACATAGAAACGCCGGTAGTGCGCGTAGAGATCGTCGCGTGACATCGAGCGCAGGTCTTCGATCCAGCCGATCGTGGGATGCCCGTACGTGTGTGCGCGAAACGCTGTCGCCGTCACCTCGGTATCGAGCAGCTGCTCGGGATCGTTTTCCCCGCCCTGCAGCTCGGAAATGATCACGGTGCGCTCGGACTCGCAGTCCTGCTGATCGTAGAGCCCGTTACCCATGCGCTCGGCTTCGATGAACAGCATCTGATCGAGCGCGTCGCGGCCAGCCGTTTCGACATACGTAGTCTGGTCGATCCACGTATATCCGTTCCACATCCCGCCGAACCGCTCGACAATTCCTTTCATCTGATCGCGCGGGATGTTGGTGGTGCCCTTGAAATTCATGTGCTCGACCCAATGCGAGACGCCGGTCTGACCCGGCCGCTCGTCGCGCGATCCCACGCGATACCAGCACCAGAGAGACACGAGCGGCGCCGTATGCACCGGATGGACGATGACCTTGAGGCCGTTATCGAGGCGCGATTCGCGGGGAACCGCAGACAGGAGGGTGGCAGCCGAGGCGGGCATCCGTCCATTATACAGGGCGGTTTTGCGACACACGGTGCGTCGTATTCGACTGCAATCGGCGGAAATTCCCAATCATTTCGCGGTGATCTGCGGCTGGCGTGGCGCTTGCACCTGCTGACGCAGTGACGGACGCGTAGCGACGGGAGTTTGAGATTCGAACCTATCCGGCCCATCACTTCGAACCCAACCGCTCAGGTGTCAGCGTGATGGGGCCGAACGCGAAAGGAGGAAAACGTCATGTTTTCACGGACATGCGTCGCGCTGTGTGTCGCAGCTCTGACATTCGCTGGTGTTGCGTCGGCGCAGGAAAACGCGACGATCACGCTCAGGTCGGGTGAGAAGTTGAGCGCACAACTCGTTGACCTCGGCGGCATCGGTTTTACCGTTCGGGTGAACGGACAGGACCGTCAGATTCCGACGAACGACGTCGCGGCAATTGATTTCACTGCCGGGACGATCAGCCAGTCGGATTGGGACAAGGTCAGTGGTGGTCAGCACGTGCTCGTTCTCAAGAGCGGTCAGGCGATCACCGGTCAGTTCACCGACGTCGGGGGCACGTCACCTCTGCGAATAAGCTTCAAGACCGACTCGGGCGATCGCGACTTCAATTCGAGCGAAGTGAGTCGAATTCTGATGGCTCGACCGAACAACGTCGCGACCGCAACGTCGGGATCGACGAACGCGAACTCCGCACAGGGGATCACGGTATCCGGAACGCAGCAGTGGGCGCCGACCGGAATCGTGGTGCGCAGGGGCGACTGGGTGACGTTCAACGCCAGCGGTGAGGTCCGCATCGGCGGGCCCGGGAACCCGACGGCATCTCCGGCGGGCGTAAATCCGCAGACAACGGCGCCTGGCGCTCCGATGCAGAACGCACCGGCTGGTGCGCTGATTGGCAAGGTCGGGAACAGCGCGCCGTTCCTGATCGGAACCCAGCAGCGCGTGCGGATGACGGACTCAGGTCAGCTCTTTCTCGGTGTCAACGACGGTCATTTGGAAGACAACGAGGGCGGCTTCCAGGTCACGGTGCAGCGCGAGGGAAATCCCATCCGCTAGCGTCCGGCCTCGACACCGGACTTTGCAATCGGTCCAAAGGGCCGGCGTTCGCGCCGGCCCTTTGCCATGTACGCCTACGGTAGAATGTTTGGATATCACTCTCGGCGTGAACGCTGCAGGAGCGCAGCGAGTGACCGACGCTGGCCGGGGGGATCGTGGCGACCCCGCGTGCGACGGTGTGGCGGGACCCCCCCGCGGGGACTATGGGGGGTGGGGGGCCCTTGGGGGGGGGGGACTAAGTCCCCGCGCCAGCGAAGGAGCGCCGCGAGTGAGCC
>JBKPCD010000016.1:0-18916 GCA_046727175.1 Acidobacteriota bacterium
AACCGATACTGGGGACGTGGCGCGATTCTTTTCGGTAGGTTCAATCGGAGTCCTGTCCGCCTTGACACTGGGCTGCTCGGGCGCGGGGCTCCTCCCCGCAACGCGCACCATCCGCGGCTTTGGGCTGCAACCTCCAGTCGCGCGCAACGCGCCCGCCGCGCCAGCGCAGCTCAAGATCAAGGCTGTCGAGCGCGGCGTCGAAGTTCTGCGCGACGTCCCTCTCGAGGACTACGTCGAGGCGACGATTCTCAGCGAATTCGATCCTGCGGTCGAAGACGTCACGCTCGTCGAGAAAATGCTGGAAGTCCAGGCCGTCATCAGCCGTACGTACGCGTTGTCACATCGAGGCCGGCACACGCGCGAAGGGTTCGATCTCTGTTCCACGACCCACTGTCAGCTTTACGAACCAGCGAGACTCCGAACGTCGAAGTGGGCTGCTGCGGCCGCTCAGGCAGTCAAGCAAACCGCGGGCATGATCCTGTGGTACGACGCCGGCCCGATTGACGCGGTGTTCCACGCCGATTGCGGAGGGCACACGAGCGCGGCGTCTGATGTCTGGGGCGGACCGAATCCTCCCTACCTTCGAGGCGAGTCCGACGACGGGCCAGCGAAAGGCTCGCACGTGACCTGGCAGTACGAGACGACTGCGAGCGAGTTGCAGCGCGTCCTCAACTCGGATCCGCGCACGCGGGTGGGGAAGCACCTCCGCTCGATTGCGATCGCGAATCGCGATGTCGCCGGCCGCGCCCAGCGCGTCACGCTCGTTGGCGACACGGCATCCACGGTACGCGGCGAAGACTTCCGTGAAGTGCTGACGCGCGCATTCGGTCCCAGGTCGCTCCGCAGCACGTGGTTCAGCGTATCGCGTCGTCGACGCGAGTTCGTATTCACGGGTCGCGGCTACGGCCACGGCGTCGGACTCTGTCAGACCGGCGCGCTCGCGCGCCTCCGGGCCGGCCAGAGCCTTACGTCAGTGCTGGCGCACTACTTCCCTGGAACGTCGGTCGTGAAGATTGAATGAAAACCTCGGGGGCGCTGAGAAGATGCTCGGTGGCTCGCTTTCGTGCTCGGTGCCAGGATGTCGGACGCGGCCGAATAGAATTGACTCGTGATCGCTCAGGGAAAACCGCGTAGCTCCGAATTCGTGTTCGCGCGGCTCCGGTACGATTCGGGCGACTGGGACTACAACCCGAAAGTTGCCGCGAACGTCCTCAACTCAGTCGTGGAGTACACGAAGATTCCGGTATATCCCGACGAAGTTGTCATTACCGCGTCTTCGGATGAATTGCTCTCGTTTCCGTTCCTGTTCATGACCGGTCACAAGCTCGTTCGATTCGCCTCGGCCGAGCGCGAGCAACTCCGAACCTTCGTCGAGCACGGTGGCTTGCTCTTTTCCGACGACTGTAATCACGATGTGAACGGGCTTTACGCGCGCAGCTTCGAAGAGGAAATGAAGATCACATTCCCGAAGGGTGGGACGATGCCGAAACTTCCGAAGAAGCATCCGATTTATCGCAGCTTCTTCACGTTCGATGAGGGACCTCCGACGACGTCCCATGAGCTCAACGGCTGGGGTGACGAAATCGTTCACGACTATCTGCGCGGCATCGAGCATCAGAATCGTCTGGGTGTGCTCTACAGCAACAAGGACTACGGCTGCGAGTGGGACTACGACTGGCGCAACAAGCGATTCCAGAGGGAAGACAACACGAAGTTCGCGGTCAACATCGTCGTTTACGCGATGACGTCGTGATGCGCCGAGGCACGAGCCCGGGTCGCGAACGCCGAATACCGAACCCGGACCCCGGCCCCAGGGACCCCGCCCCCCGCGCGAGAGCGAGCCATTGAACCCCCGAGCCACCGAACTACCGAGCTACCGACCCCGAACTCTGAATCACGAACCCAGGTAGATTCTCCCACCGGGTATAATCAAGGGGCGGACCACGGTAAACAACTGACGCTCCGAGGCGTATCCGAATGACAGTAGCTCAAACGGCGGCGTTGCCGCCGCGCGAAGCAGATAGTGTGGCGGCTTCGGCCGTCAAGGCGTACCAGGCCGAGGGACGGCACGCCGATGCGCGTGAGCGCTACACCGAACTCGTGTCGCGCCACCAGCGCCGGGCCTCGCGAATCGCGTTTCACTACCTTCGAGACGCCGCGGAAGCGGACGAGGCCGTACAGGACGCATTCGTGAAGGCGTACTCCCACCTGGGATCCTTTCGCGAGGAGCTGCCCTTCGAGGTGTGGTTCACGCGCATCCTCATCAACGGGTGCCTGGATCGCATCAAGGCGAGGACGCGCCGGGAACGCTGGATCGTTCCGGTCCCCGAAGCACCTGCTGGCCAGCGCGATTTCGCGGAACGCGTGGCTGGCAGGGGTCCCTCCCCGGAAGACCAGGTGCTCGCGCGGGAGCGGCGGCACAAACTCGCCGCCGCGCTGGTGCGGCTGCCCGAGCGGCAGCGGTCGGTGTTCATGTTGAGTCACTACGAGGGCTGCACGTCACGTGAGGTCAGCGCGCTGACCGGCTTGAACGAGTCGACCGTGCGAGTGCATCTCTTTCGCGCGATCAGACGACTGCGCACGTTGCTCAGCCACCAGCTCGCCGCTGACAGCTCCGCAGTGAAGGGGGAGAAGCGCCGTGTCCATTCTTGACCGGCTGGTGTCGCGGCATCTCGACGAGGACACGCTCGCGAGAATCTGGAGCGAGGCCTCGCCTGGTGATGGCGGCCCCCAGCACGTGCATCTGGCGGAATGCGCACACTGCCGTGCGCGCTATGCGGCTTTCGAGAACTGGGCATTGGAGATTCGCGACGAAGGCGTGAGTGAAGCCGACGACGCATTCCCGCCGGAGCGTCTCGCATCACAGCAGGCGCATATCCTCCGCCGTCTCGAAGCTGCCGAACGGCCCGCGCGAGTGATTGCGTTCCCGCGACTTGGTCGACCCGTCACGGCGTCTCACGGCGCGCCGCAGCGCTGGGTCGCAGCCGCGGCAGCCGGGCTGATCGTAGGGCTCGCGGCCGGGCAGTTGCTCGATCTCCGTCGGAGCTTCTATCGAGCGCCGACGGTTCACGAGATGGACGTCGCGCAGAAGGGCGGCCGGCGCAATTACGTTCCGCCAGCGAGTGCGCCCTCGCTGGCCAGCGACGACTCGATTCTCCTCTACGACGGTGCGACCGCCCCCGACATCCCCGAGCTTCAACCGCTCGACGCGATCACGCCGCGAATGCGCGACACCGATCAGCAGTCCAGGTAGGTTGGTGAGCTCGCAGCCCCTGATCTTCCGCAAGGGCCTGGACATGAAGGAGGCGGTCGCCGGTGAGCTGGCGGCGGCGTATCACAGCTCCATCGTCGACACTGTCCGCGCCAACGACTATCGCTACACCTCGGGGCGGCTCACGGTTCATCTGGCGCGTGAGTTCGGCTTCTGCTACGGCGTCGACCGCGCCGTCGATTACGCGTATCAGGCACGCCGGCGATTCCCCGGGCGCAACGTCTTCCTCACCGGCGAGATCATCCACAACCCGCACGTCAATGATCGCCTCAGGGCCGCTGACATTCGCTTCCTTTCGGACCCCGGCGAACGATGGGACACGCTCGGCCCGAACGACGTCGTGATTCTGCCAGCCTTTGGCGTCACTGTCGCGGACATGGCGCGCCTCTCGGAACAGGGTTGCACGCTCGTCGATACGACGTGCGGATCAGTTCTCAACGTCTGGAAGAACGTTATCCGGTACGCACAGGACGGATTTACTGCCGTCATCCACGGAAAGGTGAAACACGAAGAAACTCGAGCAACGGCGTCGCAGGCCCTCAAGTTCTCTGGTGGCCGTTATATCGTGGTCGTCGATCGGGCTGAAGCGGTAATCGTCTGCGAGTACATTACGCGGGGCGGCAGCTCACAGGCATTTCTGTCGCGATTCGAGAAGGCCGTGTCTCCAGGCTTCGACCCGGATGCCGACCTCGTCCGCATTGGCTGCGCAAATCAGACGACGATGCTGATGTCAGAGTCGCTCGAGATTGGTGAGATGTTCCGGGCGGCGATGCTCGAGCGGTATGGAGAAGCCGCGCTGCCGACCCACTTCCGCGCCTTCGATACGATCTGCTCTGCTACGCAGGAACGTCAGGACGCGATTGTGGAGCTCCTCGACGAGCACCCGCTCAGCCTCATGCTCGTCGTCGGCGGTTACAACAGCAGCAACACCTGCAATCTCGCGCGGATTTGCGCCGCGAGGGTCCCGACGTACCACATCGCAGATCCAGACTGCCTCATGTCCGCAACGCAGATCCGTTATCGTCCGGTGGGGGCGCCGTCGACGACGGCGAGTCCAGAGCAGGTGGCGGAAAACTGGCTACCGCCCCGTGAAGTGGTCGTCGGCCTGACCGCAGGCGCTTCGACGCCAAACAACATCGTGGGGCAGGTCATCGAGCGGCTCGACCGCTTCACGACAGACGAATTGTGAATTGTGAATGAGTCAACGAGCCTCGATTGTCCCACGGACGATTTGAAGCTGTTTGGTAGCAAGTTTCTCGCGCTCTGGCGCCTCTCAGCGCCCGTCGCGCTGGAGCCGGGATAGAGTCGGCCCCCCCTCCTCGGTCATCGTGATCTTGATCTTGCGGCCGCGCTGCCGGCCGAGAAACCGGTACACGTCGCTGCCGGGTTTGGCCATCAGCGTCATGGAGTCGCCCAGCGCGAAGTATCCTTCCATTACCTCGTGATCGGCCGAGCTGACCTGGACGGTGACCACAGTTTCGTCCCGATCGCTTGCGCGACCCGCGACAAAGCCCATGAGGATGAGCAGGACTCCGACGAGGAGAGTTAACCGGTTTCCCACGAGGACGCTCCAGTTCCGCGAGCCCGACCGTTCGTCGAATCGCGGCGTACGGTGGTGCAATCCGGCTGCCAGCACTGAAATCGCCTCAAATCAGTCGGTTACCGGATTCCATGTTACATGAATGAAACGTTCCGAATTGCAGATCCAGTAAACGCATTACTAGCGGAGGTCGTATTCGGGCTGTAATTCCCAGGTTGGAGAAAGGCACCATGAAAAGGCATCTCGCGTGGGTGTTCGCTTTTACCCTCGCAGGTTCGCCCGCCGCAACTGCGGCGACAGTCTGTGATCGTCAAGGGACTCAACCTCAGAGCCCGCTGCCGACCGCTGGAAAGCCTCCGGGCCAGCAAGAGGGGCCACCGCGCAAGAAATGGTGGATCGATCCCGACAGCCGCAAGGCGTTGGGCATCTCGGACAAGCAATCGGCCGAAATCGACCAAATCTTCGAGTCCGTTGCGCCGAAGCAGCGCGATCTGTGGCACGAGGTGGAGCGGCTGGACGCCGAGCTGGCAAAGACGATCAAGGAGAGCACTGCCGATCCAACTGCGGTGTACCAGCAGGCCGACAAGGTCGAGAAACTGCGTGCCGAGCTGAATCGAAACCGCACCGTGATGCTTTATCGTATGAATCTTGTCCTGAGCCCCGAACAGCGCGCCAAGGTCAAAGAGATGCACGACAGGCGCGAGGACGCTCGCCGCAAGGACGGGGACAAGCCCCACCGCTATTGACGTCCGCCAGGACTGAGGTCGACTGTCGTCCGAACCACGGGAGGTATTTGTGAGGAAGACCGCAACATTCGGCATTGCGGCCGCCTTGACTGCGGCCATCGCGGTGCCCGCCGCGGCGCAGCAGCCGGGCACCGACGCGGAAAAGGCACACGTCCGCGAGTTGATTCAACGGGCCATGCAGCAGACGGGGGCGCAGCAGCCGGCACCTGGCGAGGCGTTTACGACGCCGGGGCCGCGCGTGGACTTGCAAATCGACGAAGCTGTCGCGCGCGCCGTTGAGAAGAACATCGACATCGGTGTCGCGAGAATCACGCCGCGTCTCGACGATTTCTCGATTGCCGCGCTCGAAGCGAACTACCGCGTCAATCTGACGTCGAACATCAACAACAACAGACAAACTGAATTACCACGCGTGACGACGCAGGGAATCAGTACGCCTACGAGGAGCGCGACGCAAAACTGGTCCGCAGGCATCACTCAGAATCTCTGGTGGGGCGGTGGAAACTACAGCGTGAACTGGTTGAACAGCCGCCTCGACACGCAGGCAACGATTAATCTTCGCAACCCACAGTGGCAATCGAGTTTGACGGGGAACCTGACGCAGCCCCTCCTTCGCGGATTCAAAATTGATAGTACTCGGGCGTCGATCCAGACGAACCGCATCAATCAACGCAACGATGAGATCTCGCTGCAAGCGACGACGATAACGACGCAGGCGAACGTGCGGAACGCGTACTGGGAGCTGGTGTACGCGATTCAGGCCGTCGAGGTGGCTCAGAACTCATACGAGCTCGCGACCAAACTCGTGCAGGATAACCAGGCGCGGGTCGAAATCGGCACCTTGGCGCCGATCGATATCGTCACCGCGCAAGCCGAACAGGCCAACCGACGGCAAGTGCTGGTCCAGGCGCAGGCGACGGTGCGAACCTCCGAGCTCGCCCTCAAGAGGCTGATCGTGAGCGGCACTGACGACCCGCTCTGGACGGCATCGATCAATCCGGTCGACCGCCCGCCCTCGACTCCCGAGCCGATCAATCTGGAAGCCGCGGTCACGCGCGCGCTTCATGAGCGGACGGATCTCCAGCAATCGAAGAACAACCTCCAGATCAGCGACATCAATCTGCGCAACCAGGTCGATCTCACTCGCCCGCAGCTGAACCTGACGGCCACTTACGGGCTGCGAGGTCTCGGCGGACCGATCTTTGCGCAATCCGGAATCATTAACTCCGGGTATCTCGATGCCCTTCGCAATATCGGCCAGTTCGATGCGCCCACGTTCACGGCGGGGCTCGTATTCGCTTACCCGCTCGGCCGCAGCGCTCAGGAAGCAAACGTGGCTCGGTCTCGACTCTCCCTCGAGCAGACGCAGGCCCAGATGAAGGCGCTCGAGCTGCAGATCGCCACAGACGTGACGAACGCGGCGCTCACGGTTCAGAGCTCCCTCGAGAGCGTGCAGGCCACTGGCGTGGCGCGCGAGCTCGCGCAGAAACGACTCGAAGCAGCGCAGAGCAAGTTCGAAGTCGGGATGGCGACGAACTACGAGGTCGTCCAGGCTCAGCGCGATTTCTCTGACGCCCAGAACAACGAGCTCCGCGCAATACTCACCTACCGCAAGGCGCTCGTGACCTTCGAGACCGCTCAGAGCGTCGGCACCCGCGACGTCTCCGCGGGCGTCAGCACCACGGGCGGCACCGGTACGACGGCGACTGGAACGACTGGCACTGGCGGAACCGGCGGCACTGGTGGGACCGGCGGCACTGGGACCGGCGCCATTGGCGGCACGGGCGGTGGCGGTGGAGGCTTCTAGGAAGTATTCCTCATGAAGAAAGGGTTCCTGCTCCCTATCGTCGCCGTGCTCACCCTCGCGGGCGTGTTCGCGTACACGCGGAAGGGGGACCCGCAGCCCGGCGCCGGGACTGCTCCCGCGCAGGGCTCACCCACAGGCGGCGGGCGGGGCGGCGGGATGCGCACACCGATGGCGGTCGAGTTCGCGACGGTGAAACGTGCAGCCGTCGCGGAACAGATTCTCGTCGTCGGCAATCTGATTGGCGCAGCGACGGTGCAGGTCGTTCCGAGGGTGAACGGCAGGCTGCAATCCGTGGACGTGAAGTTGGGCGACCCGGTGCGCAAGGGGCAGGTGATCGCGCGCGTCGAAGACCTCGAACTGCGCGAACAAGTGCGTCAGGCGGAAGCCTCGTTCCAGGTGGCTCAAGCCACGATTCGGCAGCGCGAGGCCGACCTCAAACTGGCGACGACGAACCTCGAACGATCCAGGAGCCTCTACGAGAGGAAGCTCCTTCCCCAACAAACGTTCGACGACACCGAGGCACGGTACCAGGCCTCTCTCGCGCAGGTCGATCTGTCCCGCGCCCAGTTCGAGCAGGCGAAGGCGCGGCTCGACGAGCTCAAGATCACGCTCTCGAACACGCAGATCGTCTCCCCTGTCGACGGCTTCGTCGGAAAGCGATTCCTCGACCCGGGTGCGTTCGCGAGTACTAATGCGCCGGTCGCGTCCGTGGTCGATATCCGCGTCGTGCGGATGGTCGCTAACCTGGTCGAGAAGGATGTTCGTCACGTCGCCGCCGGCATGACAGCGGCGGTCGAAGTCGACGCGTTTCCCGGTGAAAAGTTCATCGGACGCGTGAGTCGCGTGGCGCCCGTGTTCGATCCAGCGACTCGCACCGCCGAAATGGAGATCGAGGTCCCGAATCAGGGATTCCGCCTCAAGCCCGGGATGTACGCGCGCGTGCATCTCACCGTCGCCAGCCGATCGGACACCCTGACGGTCCCCGCCGCAGCCGTGGTCAATGTCGAGGGAAAGGCCGGCGTATTCGTCGCCGCGTCGAACGAAGGTCGACAGGGCGGCGACGGCCGGCCGCGCGGGTCCGGTTCGCCAGCGACTGAAGGCCGTCAAGGCACGACCGGAACGCAAGGCACCGAGACTCGAACCATGACCGTGCGATTCCAGCCGGTCGAGACCGGTATTCGCGAGGGTGAACAGGTTGAGATTACTTCCGGGTTGCAGGACGGCGCACGTGTGATCACGACGGGCGCCGGGGCCCTGCGGGACGGCGATCGCGTCGTGCCAATGGCAAATCCGCAAGGAGGCGGCGATCGCGCGGAGCGCAACGGCGACGGTCAGCGGCCCCAGAAACAGGGTTCGACACGATGAGCATTCCACGGCTAGCCATTCATCGCCCGGTCACGATGTTCATGATCAGCGGGGTCGTGATCCTGCTGGGCGTGATGTCCCTGGCTCGTCTTCCCGTAGACCTGTTGCCCGACGTCTCCTTCCCGAGCATCACGGTTCGCGTGACGTACGCGGGCGTCGGTCCGCTCGAGATGGAGGAGCTCGTCACGCGACCGATCGAGCAAGCGATGAGCGCCGTCGCCGGCCTCGAGCGGCTCGAATCGACATCGTCCGAAGGCTCCAGCCGCGTGACCTTGAACTTCGCCTGGGGCACCGATCTGAACGAAGCGGCCGACGACGTGCGCAATCGGCTCGATCGGGTCCGAGGGCGCCTGCCGGAGGAAGCGGACGCCCCCGTCATGTTCAAGTTCGACGCGAATGCGCAACCGATCATGGGCGTCGGCGTCGAAGGAGACTTCGATCGCGTGCGTCTGCGGGAGATTGGCGAGCACGAATTGTCGCCGCGGCTCGAGCGGGTGCCTGGCGTTGCGTCGGTCAGCGTCGAGGGCGGCTTGCGACGTCAGATCCACGTCGCGCTGTCGAAGGAAAAGACCCGGGCGCTCGAGCTGCCGGTGGATCGCATCGTCAACCTGCTGCGCACCGAGAATCAGAACATCCCGCTCGGAGAGATCGACGAGGGTGACCGCACGTATCTCGTCAGGAGCCAGGGACAGTTCGAGAACCTCGATCAGATTCGCGACATGGTGGTGATGACGCGCGAAGGCGTACCGGTTTACATGCGCGACATCGCCGAGGTCGCCGACTCGACCGAAGACTTCCGCTCCTTCACTCGGATCAACGGCAAGCCAGGCGTACGACTTCGCATCACCAAGCAGTCGGGTCAGAACACGGTGGCGATCGCGGATGCAGTCCGCGCGGAGATCGCGCGCATCAATCGGGAAGTGCCGGGGATTACGCTGACCACGCTCGACGACAGCTCGGTGTTCATCAAGCGATCGATCACGGCGGTGCAGGAGCACGCGATGATTGGCGGCGTCCTCGTAATGCTGATCATCTTCCTGTTTCTCAGGAATCTGCGTGCCACGTTAATCGTCTTCACCTCGATCCCGGTCTCCGTCATCGGCACGTTCGCCCTGCTCTACTTCGCGGGCTACACGCTGAACACGATGACGTTCGGCGGGCTGGCGCTCGGGATCGGGATGATTGTCGATGCGGCAATCGTCGTGCTCGAGAACACCTTCCGTCACATGGAGCACGGCAAAGATCGCATGCAGGCGTCGATTGACGCGAGCGAGGAAGTCTGGTCGGCCATTCTGGCGTCGACGCTGACGCACATCGCCGTCTTCATCCCACTGCTCTTCCTCACTGGTGTGTCGAGCATCCTCTTCAAGCAGCTCTCGATCGTCGTAATGTTCTCGCTCTCGATGTCGCTGTTCGTGGCGGTGACGATCGTTCCGGTGCTCTGCTCGCGCCTGTTGAAGCTGCCGCCGCCAGCCGGCGAACGTCGCGGCGTGCTCGGACGGCTGTACACCGCCAGCGAGAGAATCCTCGACGGAATGGACGACGGCTATCGGCGGCTGATACACCGGGCACTGATGCATCGCCCGACCGTCATCGGCGTCGGTACCGCGGCGGTCGTCGGCGCCTTCCTTATCCTGCCGACGATCGGCTTCGAGCTCATGCCCCAGGCCGACGAGGGTGAAGTGAACGTCACTGCGGAGTTGCCCGTCGGCACTCGCATCGAGCGGATGCAGGACGTCGCGCTGCGGCTGGAGGCGTTCCTCAACGACAACGTCCCGGAACAGGAAACCATCATCACGCAGGCAGGTGGCGGCGGCGGGTTCGGACCCATGGGGGGCGGGAGCCGGACGAATGCGAACATCCGGCTCGTCCCGAAGGATCAGCGCACGCGCAGCAGCGAGCAGATCGCACGCGATTTGAACCGGCAGCTCACGGGGGTGATCCCGGGCGTTATCATCACGACCCGCGCGTCGGGCGGCAACCAGCAGTTCAACAGAATTCTCGGGGGCGCCGGCGACTCGCGCCTGGCTCTCGAGATCCGTGGCGACGGTTTCGCGCAGGCGCGCCAGCTCGCGCAGGCCGCCAAGAGCATCATGGACCGCGTTCCTGAGGTGCGGAACGCGCGAGTAGGGCGCGACGACGGGCGGCCCGAGCTCGCGATTCAAGTCGATCGGCCGAAGGCCGCCATCCTCGGGCTGTCGGTCTCGGGCGTCGCGAACTCAATCCGCACGAACGTTGGTGGAACGCAGGCGGCGTTCTTCCGGGAGGCCGGCAACGAGTACCCGATCATCGTCCGCTTGCGCGAAGCCGACAGGGAACGCGTCGAGGACATCAACGACATCCTGGTCAGCAACCCGCAGGGTCAGGTGTTGCAGGCGAAGAACCTCCTCACGCTCAAGAATCAGGCCGGCCCCACGGAGATTCAGCGCAAGAATCAGGAACGCATCATTCGCGTCACGGCGGAACCGGAGGTGACGTTGAGCGACGCGGTTGCCGCGGTCAACGCGCGACTGCCTGAGATTCGCGTGCCGTCCGAATTCCAGCTTGGTTTCGGCTCTGAGGTCGAGGAGCAGGCGCGAGCGTTCGAGCAGCTCCAGCTGATGCTGATCCTCGCCATCGTCCTGGTTTACGCCGTCATGGCCTCGCAGTACGAGTCGCTTCGCGATCCGTTCATCATCATGTTCTCCGTGCCGCTAGCAGCAATAGGCGTCGTGCTCGCGCTGAAGCTGACGGGAACGTCCTTCAGTCTTCAGGCCTACATCGGAGTAATCATGCTGGCGGGCATCGTCGTGAGTAACGCGATCCTGCTCGTCGACTACACCAACGTGCTGCGCCGCCGCGACGGGATGTCGCTGCGCGAAGCGGTCGAGACAGCGGGCCGGACGAGACTGCGGCCGATTCTGATGACGAGCCTCGCCACCATCCTCGGCCTCGTGCCGATGTCGCTCGGGATCGGCGAAGGATCGGAGCTCCAGGCGCCACTCGCGCGTGTCGTGATTGGCGGCCTGACGGCGTCGACCCTGATTACCCTGGTGTTCGTGCCCACGGTGTACACGATTTTCGAGGAAGGCTGGAAAGGGCTGCGCTCCGGATCGCCCAAGCACTCGTAGGCCTGGTCGGACGACCAGCCGGGATTCGCGGTTATGAAGAGAACCATTGTCACCCTCATCGTGCTCATCGCGGTTGCCGCGGGAGTCGGCGCGTACTATCGAAGCCGGCGCGCCCCCGAACCGCAGGTCACCACGGCGCCAGTCACGAGAGGCGACGTCGTCGACGTCGTCGCCGCGACCGGCACGCTCGAAGCTGTGGAAACAGTCGATGTCGGCACGCAGGTATCGGGAATCGTCCAGGAGCTGTACGCGGACTTCAACAACATCGTCAAGAAAGGCCACGTGATCGCGAAGCTCGATCCGTCGCTGATTCAGACGCAGATCGAGCAGCAGCAGGCCAACGTCACGCGATCCCAGGCCGAGCTCGAACGTCTGCGCGTGACCCTCGCAGACGCAAAACAGAAGCTCGACCGCGCTCAGGCGATGTGGGCCAAGAACCTGATCCCGCGCACGGACCTCGAGACCGCCGAAGTCAACGTGAAATCGGCGGACGCGCAAATCAAGTCCGCCGAAGCGGCACTCGTCCAGGCGCAGGCGAGCCTCAACAGCCAGAAAGTGAATCTGCAGCACACGATCATCACGGCACCCATCGACGGAATCGTGATCTCGCGGAACGTCGATGTCGGGCAGACGGTGCAGGCGAGCATGCAGGCGCCGACGTTGTACGTCCTTGCCGCCGACCTGACGAAAATGCAGGTCGTCGCGAACATCGATGAAGCTGACGTAGGCAGGATGAGACCCAATCAGCCGGTCACGTTCCATGTCGACGCCTACCCGACCGAGACATTCACGGGCACAGTGACCCAGGTTCGACTGCAGCCGACGGTGGTGCAGAACGTCGTCACGTACTCCACCGTGATCTCGGTGCCGAATCCCGACTACAAGCTGAAGCCGGGCATGACCGCCAGCGTCAACGTCGAGATCGCCCGGCGTTCCAACGTGCTGAGGATTCCAACTGCGTCACTTCGTTTCCGGCCGACCGAAGAGATGTTTCAAGTGCTGAATCAGCAGATGCCTCCCGAGCTGCAACGCGGTCGTGGGGGCCTCGGAACCGGCCGCGCTGGTGGTGGACGAAACACGCAGGGGCAAGCGCCCGGCCAGGGCGGAAATCCACCCTCGAACGCCGCACCTGGTACATCAGCTCCTGGCCCCCAACCGGGGGCGACGACTCCCGGCACGTCCGCGCCGTCAGGCACGCCACCGAATCAGCCGACGCCGACGAACCAACAGGCGCGTGGCGATCGACCCGGATCACCGGAGGGCCGTGGTGGCGGTGATCGCCCGGGGAGCGGCGAATCCGGCGGCGGCTCCGGTGGACGCGGGTTCGATCCGAACATGACGCCGGAAGAGCGGCGCAAGCGAATGGACGAGCGCATGGCCAACATGTCGCCCGAGGAGCGCGAGCGGTGGATGGCCCGGCGAGCCGAGGCGGGCGGACGAGACGGCATTGGCGGAAACCACGATCAGCAGGGCGGGAAGCAAGCCAACGCACGGCAAGACCCCAACCGTGGTATCGCAGCGAGCATTGCGCCGGGAGCTCTACACGACAGCGGCAAGAGCACGATCGACGAGCTGTTCGGTCCGCTTCCGCAGGTCGAGACGCGCGGGCGCGCCTGGCTTTACATGGACAAGAAACTGAAACCCGTCAACCTGCGGCTTGGCGTCAGCGACAGCACGTATTCGGAGCTCCTCAGCGGTGACTTGAAGGAAGGTCAGGAAGTCGTCATCAGCATGATCACCGGCCTCGAGCCGAGGGTCACGCCGGGTCAGCAGGGTGGACAGAACAACAACCCGCTGATGGGTCCGCAGCGCGGCCGTGGCCCAGGCGGCGGACCCGGCGGCGGCGGTGGAAGAGGACGGTAAATTGCAGATTGCAGATTGCGGATTGACGGATTGCTGATTGCAGAGTGACGGATTGGCGAGTGCAGATTGAGCGACGACAATTCACAGGCCGCAATCCGTCAATCAGCAGTTTGCAATCTGCAATCCGCAATGACACCCTTTCATCAGTATGCCTGTGATCTCTGTTCGGGACCTCGTCAAGACCTACACGGTCGGCGAGGTCATGGTGCGCGCGTTGCGCGGTGCAAACCTCGATGTCGAGGCCGGCGAGTTCGTTGCTGTGACCGGACCGTCGGGCTCTGGTAAATCGACGTTGATGCACATCCTGGGCTGCCTCGACCGGCCGACGAGCGGGCAGTACTTCCTAGACAGGAAGGATGTCTCACGGATGTCGAAGGACGAGCTCGCGTCGGTGCGCAATCGCAAGATCGGGTTCGTGTTCCAGGGATTCAACCTGCTGTCGAGAACGACCGCGCTCGACAACGTCGAGCTCCCGCTGCTCTACAACGGCGGGAGCAAGATGAAAACAGCCGAACGGCACCGCCGTGCGATGGCCGCTCTGACCGCGGTAGGACTCACGGACCGTTCGCATCATTATCCAAATCAGCTGTCCGGCGGCCAGCAGCAGCGCGTTGCGATCGCGCGAGCGCTCATCAACGAGCCCTCGATCATTCTGGCCGACGAGCCCACGGGCAACCTCGACACGCGAACGAGCATCGAGGTGATGGGAATCTTCCAGCGATTGAACAAGGAACGCGGAATCACGATCGTCCTCATCACGCACGAGATGGACATCGCTGAGTACGGCACACGGCTGGTGCGCTTTCGTGACGGTCGCATTCAGGTTGACCATCCGATCGCCAGTCGCCGCGATGCCGCGAAGGAGCTCGCCGCGTTGCCGCCGCCCGAGCCCGACACCGATACGCCTCATCCTTCCGCGGATCCGTCGCCGGTTGATCACGGAGGCGCAGTGTGACACACGGACGGGTGCGGATAATCACGGGAGGCGGATGAACACGGATCCGCAAATAGATCAATGTCAATACTCATGACCTTGCGGATCGCCTTGAAGGCGCTCAATCGCAACAAGATGCGGACGATCCTGACGATGCTGGGGATGATCATCGGCGTCGGCGCGGTGATCACGATGGTCGCGCTCGGCCGCGGCGCTCAGACCACGATCGAGGAGCAGGTCAAGGCAGCCGGAACGAACATGATCACGGTCAACGCCGGAAACTTCTCGTTCGGAGGCGTTCGCCAAGGTCAGGGGATGTCGACCACGCTCACCGCGGAAGATGCCGCGGCGCTCAGGCAGCTTCCAGGCATCCAGTACGTCGCCGCCGGCGTGAACAGCCGCGGCCAGGTCATTGCCGGCAACCAGAACTGGTCGACGCAGATTCAGGGCACCGACGTCGACTTGCCGCTGATTCGCAACTGGCCGGTGAAATACGGTGCTTTCTTCACGCCGCAGGGCGTGACGAGCGCCGCGAAGGTCGCGGTTCTCGGTACGGTGGTGTCCGATACGCTCTTCGGCACGGACGTCGATCCGACCGGACAGATCATCCGAATCCGCAACCAGCCGTTCAAAGTCATTGGCGTCATGTCCTCGAAAGGCACGTCGGGCATGGGCCAGGATCAGGACGACACGATCTTCGCACCGTACACGACAGTGCAGAAGAAGCTTCAGGGCATTCAGCACATCAACAAGATCGACGTCTCCGCGTTCAGCGCAGACACCGCGCCCGTTGCCACGGCAATCGGCGAGACCCTGCGCCTCCGCCACAAGCTCGTCGGAAACGAGCCCGACGACTTCATGGTCCGCACGCTCGAAGAAATGGCCAGCATTCGCACCGAAACGACGCGCACGATGACGACGCTCCTCGCCGCAATTGCCGGCGTGTCACTCATCGTCGGCGGCATCGGCATCATGAACATCATGCTCGTTTCAGTGACCGAGCGTACGCGTGAGATCGGTCTGCGCATGGCCATCGGCGCGCGAGGCAAGGACGTGCTGTTGCAGTTCCTCGTCGAGGCGGTCGTGCTCAGTCTCTTCGGCGGATTGCTCGGGATCGGAATGGGGTACGGCTTATCCGGTGCAGCAGAGACGTTCCTGCAGTGGCCGACGACGATTCCGCCGGAAGCAATTGGGATGGCGTTTGGCTTCGCTGCGGTGACTGGCGTATTCTTCGGGTTCTATCCGGCGCTGAAAGCGGCGCGCCTGGATCCAATCGAAGCTCTGCGGTTCGAATAGCGCGCTGTGCTGAAACGATCTTCGCTGGTCGGTCGTTACAGATCGACAGCTATAAAGAGATCAGTCGGGGTTGCAGCCGAGTAGGCAGACGGGGATTAAAAGATACTTTCTTCAAAGGAGCACACGCATGCAGCGGGCAAGGATCGGAATGATCGCGGTCGCCGTGCTGGCGATAGCGACGGTTGCGTTCGCGCAGAGCAAGCCCGATTTCTCGGGTACGTGGACGCCGGAACCGGCGGCCGGTGCACCGCCCGCCGGAACGGCGGGTGGCGGCGGGGGTGGGGGCCGTGGCATGGCTGGCCCAATGACCGTCAAGCAGACGGCCGACTCGATCGCGATCGAACGCGAGGGTCGGAACGGGAAAATGACCACGACGTACAAACTGGACGGAACCGAAACAGACGTTCAGATGGGCCAGATGACCGCGAAGGCCTCCGCGAAGTGGGATGGTAACAAGCTCGTCATCACGACCAAAACCGATCAGGGTGAGAATACGCAGACCTGGTCGCTCGAGGGTGGCAACCTCGTCGTCGAGCGGACGGGCGCACGCGGCTCAGGGAAGACGACCTACAAGAAGACGACCTAGGCGCTCAGGAACAACCTGACGCACGCAGGCCGGGAGCAAGTGCTTCCGGCCCTTTTCATCTCTCCTGATTCCGGAGCAGCTCTCGCAGCAGCTCTACGACTCGCAGCCCCGTTACCGGGTCCTCGAGCTCCGGCGCGATCTCCGCCATCGGACCCAGCACGAAAAACCGGTCGCGAAATCTTGGGTGCGGGACGTGCAAGCCCGGCTCGTTGACGACGACGTCTCCGAACAGCACGAGATCGAGGTCGAGCGTACGCGGCGCGGCCGGGTACGGACGCTCCCGGCCGAACTCGCGCTCGATCGCGAGGAGCTCGTCGAGCAGTTCGCGCGCGCCCAGCGGCGTCTCGCCCACGACGACGGCGTTGAGGTACGCCGGCTGGTTCTCGAGCCCCGCGCCTTCGGGCGACGTCTCGATGATGGTCGAGATGGAAAGGTTGGTCAGAACCGTGGAGAGGCGCTCGGTGGCGAAACTCATCGCCGCAGCTCGATCGCCCATGTTGCTTCCGAGCGCGATCGCAACACGACGGGACATAAAGAAAGAGCGATAGCAGGATCCGGATCTCGTCTCTACTCGACCCAGCGTGTTGGCAGGACTGCCCCACCCGTTCCTGCGCCGTCAGCGTGGCGGCCGAGCAGGTCGTCTCGCCCGGCGAGCATCTGTTCGAAGAACCGCTTGTGCTCGTGTGTCTCGCCGAGAATCACGCGCAGCATCGTTTGATGTCGCGCGTGCGTGAGCGCTTCGACGCGAGGCTCCCACTTCTCGAGAAACGCCTGAGCGCTGTCGCGATCCTGAGCGATGACGGAGTTCTGTGCCGCCTCCCCTTTGCCCTGCGGCTTGATCTCGGGCTCCGGCAGATCGACGGGGCTGCCGCCCATGTCGGTGACCGCGTCTCGAAGCCAGTTGAGCTGAAGATCCTCGCGCGCGATGATGTACTGATAGGTGTTGTTGAAGTCGTAGTTGCTGACGAAGCGCGCGGCGGCGACGCGCCGCTGCCGGAGCGCGAGCTTCTCACGGTAGAACTCGGTCAGAAGCGCGAGAAGCTCCGTCGCCTTCACGCGCTTTGTTTTTCCTTGCAGGTGATGCAGACGCGCGTCCACGGAATGGCGTTCAGCCGCGCGGGAGCGATCGGCTCACCGCAGTCGCGGCAGACGCCGTACGTACCCTTCTCCATTCGCCACAGCGCTTCTTCGATCGCCTGAAGGATCTTCGCGTCGGTCTGCTTCAACTTCAGCTGAATATGCACTTCGTTGTTGCCGCTCGCCTGGTCAGCCAGGTCTCCCTGCCGTGAGTTGTTCTCCATGGAAGTCTGCAGCGGTTTGACGCCGCCGCCTGCCGCCAGGATCTCGCCGCGTTTTCGCAGCAACATATCCTTGTACGGGGAAAGATCCATGCGTTCGTTCTCCACAGGTACCTTCATTCGGCCCCTCCGGGGAGATCAATTCTAACAGATTCGGAGCTCGGGATCGGCACCGGCCGCTGTCTCGAATCCCTGATCACTGATCCGTAATCGCGAATCGCCGGACTGCCTCTCGTGACCAGCAGCCGCGAAGGGGCAAATCACCGGTCCCCGCCAATCAGATCGCCGAGGCCGCCGAGCATGCCGCCGAAATCGCGCTTCACGTCCTCGCGATCTCCTTGATACGCGGCGTGGATGCGATCCGCGAGCCTGGAGAACGGAAGCGTCTGCAGCCACACGCGCCCGGGTCCGGTCAGGGAGGCGAAAAACAGTCCTTCACCGCCGAAGAGCGACGTTTTTATCCCTCCGACGCGGACGATGTCGTAGTCGACGGTGGGATCGAGGGCGACGAGACAGCCGGTATCGACCTTGAGCCGCTCCCCTGGCCCAAGCTGCATGGGCACAATCGTGCCACCACTGTGAATGAACAACTTGCCCGTCCCCTCCATCTTCTGAAGAATGAACCCCTCGCCGCCGAAGAAGCCCGCGCCAATGCGCTTCGTGAACGCGATGCTCAGATCGATCGGGCCGACCGCGCAGAGAAACGAGTCCTTCTGACAGAGCAGCTGCTGGTTCTGCAGTTCGACTTCGATGATCTTGCCGGGATACGGGCCGGCGAACGCGACCTTACCTGCGGAGGCCGTGCTGCGGAAGTACGTGATGAAAAAGCTCTCTCCCGCCAGGAATTTTCGCGTCAGGCCACCACGGAAGCCTCCCTCCATCTTGGCGTCCATTTCCACGCCGTCGGTCATGTACATCATCGCGCCGGCCTCGGCCCGAACCTCGTCTCCGGGCGCAAGCGACAGAACCACGGCCTGCATGTCGTCGCCAACGATCTCGTGCGTAACCATCGTCACTCCAGGCTTTGGGCTTTGGGCTTTGGGCTCAGGACTTTGGGCTTCGGCTTTCGCAGTTTAAAGCGCACAGCCTCGAGCCGAGAG
>JBKPCD010000017.1:0-20657 GCA_046727175.1 Acidobacteriota bacterium
CTACTGGCACAGTGCTGGCAGGATGGCGGCGCCGGATGAAAGGGCTCGAGGACTTCGCGCGGGACCTGCGCTACGCCCTTCGCATGCTCCGGCGAACGCGCGGATTCACGGTCACGGCCATCGCGGTCCTGGCGGTCGGCATCGGTGCGAACACCGCGGTGTTCTCAGTCGTCAACGCCGTCATGATTCGGTCGCTTCCGTACCCCGAGGCCGATCGCATCCTGCAACTGGTCACGCAATCCCCGGTCGGGATTTCCACCCTCGCGTCGATTCCGCGCTTCAACGTCTGGCGCGAAGGCACTCGAGTGTTCGAAGCGCTTGCCGCCTACCAGGTGAGCGACCCCGGCGTCAGCCTCACGGGCGCCGACGTCCCCGACGACCTCCGCGCGATGCACGTATCGCGCGAGTACTTCGCAGTCTTCGGTGCACGCCTCGCGTACGGCCGCACATTCACACCAGACGAAGACAGACCCCATGGTCCGCACGCGGCGATCTTGAGTCACGGGCTCTGGGTGCGGCGCTTCGGACGCGATCCATCGATTGTGGGCCGAACGATCGCGCTCGGCGGGTCGTTCCACGAAGTGATTGGCATCACGCACTCGGGGTTCTCCTCGGACCCGCCAGCGGATATCTTCCTCCCGCTTCAGCCCGACCACTTCAGCATGGACCAGGCAAACACGGTCCGAGTGGCAGGGCGTCTGGCGCCGCAGGCGACGATTCGCGCGGCCCGTTTCCAGGTCGGCGCCACGACGCCGATCTTCAGACGCAAATTCCCGCTCGTGCTTGCGCCGCTCGAAGGTTTCTCGGTGGTGCCTCTCCGCGACATCGTCGTTGGCGACGTCAAACCGGCGCTCGGCCTCACCTCGGGCGCCGTGATCTTCGTGCTGCTCATCGCGTGCGCGAACGTCGCGAATCTGCTGCTCGCGCGCGGCCACAAGCGCCGTCGCGAGATCGCCACGCGCACGGCACTGGGCGCTCGCAGGACACGCATCGTCGCTCAGCTCCTAACCGAGAGCGTGCTGCTCGCACTCGCCGGAGGAGTGTTGGGGCTGTTCGCCGGGCACGCCGGCGTCTGCGCACTGCTGTCGATCAGCTCGTGGAACGTGCCGCGGGTTGGCGCCGAAGGCTCGGCTGTCACGCTGGATCCCAATGTGCTCGTCTTTGCTATCTCCCTCGCCGCTCGTGACCGGCTGCGTCTTCGGCGTGATTCCTGCGCTGCACTCCTCGCGCGTCGACCTGAGCGCGGCATTCAAGGACAGCGGGGCTGCTTCCGAACCGGGATGGCGCCGCAATCGCGCACAGTCCGCACTCGTTGTCGGGCGAGGTCATGCTGGCGCTCGTGCTGCTCGTCGGGGCGGGGTTGCTCATCAAGACCGTGATGGCGCTCCGGACGATGGATCGCGGCTTCGATCCCCGCAACGTGCTGACGCTCGACGTGTCATTGAGCGGCACATCCTTCGATACGGCGGACGGCATCGACGCGCTCGTCCGCAATGCGCGGCAGCGCCTCGAAACGATTGCCGCGGTGTCGGATATCGCCGTATCGCGCGCACTCCCCGTCGAGTCGAGCTTTGGCATGACGGTCGCGGTCGACGGAGCGCCCACGTCCATCGTCGCAAGCTGGCGAAGCGTCTCGCCGAGATACTTCGATCTGTACCGGATTCGCCTGCTGCGCGGTCGAACGTTCACAGATCACGACACTACCAATACTCTGCCTGTCGTCATCATCAACAACGCAATGGCACGCAAGTTCTGGAACCGCATGAATCCGATTGGCGGGCGCCTCACGATCGGCTCCGACGCAGGCCCCGCTTTTCGAGATCCAATGCGACATGTCGTCGGAGTCGTCGACGATGTGCAGGACACCGACGCAAATCGATCCGACGAACCGACTATCTATCTGCCTCTCGCACAGGTCAGCGATCCGATCACCAGCCGGAACAATCGTCTCTTCCCCTTGACCTGGTCCGTCCGCACGAGCATCGATCCGCGGCCGCTCATTGAGTCGGTCGAACGGGAGCTGCGGTCCGCGACCGGTGGCCTGCCGGCTGCGCGCGTGCGGACCATGGAGGAAATCATCGCGGCGTCGACCGAGCGAGCCGCACTTCTCATGGCGCTGTTGACGACGTTCGCCGGGATTGCCTTGTTGCTGGCGATCATCGGTCTCTACGGGCTCATGTCGTTCTCGGTACAACAGCGAACGCAGGAGATCGGCATCCGAATCGCGCTCGGCGCCGTTCCCGGGCAGGTGCAGACGCTCGTCTTGCTGGAAGGGCTGCGGCTCGCCCTCGCCGGGGTCGCATCTGGCATGGTCGCCGCGCTGATGCTGACGCGGTTCATGGTGAATCTGATCTTCGGCGTGAAAACGTGGGATCCCGTCGTCTTTATTTCCGTTGCGGCGCTACTCAGCCTCATCGCACTGATCGCCGCGTACGTTCCGGCGGTACGCGCGACGCGGATCGCGCCGCTCGAGGCACTCAGATCGAATCCCTAATCGCTAATCGTGAATCACACATCCTCGAATCTTTCGATCCCTGAATCATTGGATCTCGAATCAGAACCACGGATACCGAATCCCGAACCCCGAGTCCGGAACCCGGGCACCTGAGCGAGCTACCGAAGCACCGAGCGATCGCGCTATCGGCGCGGCGTTCTGAGCAGCTGCCAAGCACCGCGAATCCCGAACCCCGAATCCCGAACCCCGAGTCGCGGTAGCAATGCGGTAAGCTCGCTGGCATGCTGACGGTCGTCTTCTTCACTCTCCTCGTGACCGCACGGATGACGCAGCCCGCACCGGGATCGCTTCAGTCGCTCGGCCAGGTGCCGGGCCAGCCGTACGAGCAGTTCGCGCTGCAGGATCGCGCAGGTCACAAGCTCACGATCTACGTGTCCGAGCGGCCGAAGACGACGCAATCCGTGCCGCTCGTTCTTTACATCCAGGGGCCCGGCTGCGGGTCACTGTTTGCGAAGCGGGGATCGCAGGTCGTGGTGACGAGTGGACACGGCACGTTCGTAGAGGCGCTAACCGGGCGCGCCCGTGTGCTGATTGTCGAGAAGGTAGGAGTCGAGCCTTTCGTCCAGCAAGACGAATGCGAGAAGCTCACGACGTTCAACGAACAGCACACGCTCGAGCGGTGGGCTGACGCGTTGTCGGACGCACTCGCCGCCACTCGTGGTCTGCCGGGCATCGCGCAGGACCGCCTGTTGGTGGCGGGTCATTCTGAGGGCGGAGTCGTCGCCGCACGGCTCGCGCGATCCGTGCCGGCGGTCACGCATGTCGCGCTCCTCGCGGGCGAAGGGCCAAGCCAGTTGTTCAGTCTGATCCAGCTCGCCCGAACCGGTACGCTGTTCCGCGAGATCTCCCCTGATCCCGAGAAGCGAGTGAACTACGTGCTCGACGAGTGGAAGCGCATTCAGGCGGAACCTGACAGGGCCGACACGTTCTTTCTCGGGTTCGCCTATCGCCGGTGGTCCTCGTTCCTGCGCACGTCTCCGCTCGAGGAGCTCGGCTCCACGTCCGCACGTATCTACGTCGCACAGGGGCTCGACGATCGAGCGGTCGCCCCGGTCTCCGCGGACGTGCTCTTCGCGCAACTCGTGGCGCGCGGCAAGGCCGTGACGTACGAGCGCACACCCGGCGCCGACCACTCGTTCAACGTTGCCACGACGCCGAAGGTCGACGGCTGGCGTCGTCAGCTCGACGCGATTGCGCGGTGGTTTCTGTCGGATCAATGAAGTTACCGGGCCGATCGCGGCGCCGCAGCAAACGGCGGTGATTTCTGCCTGTAAGTCCATCGGAGGAGGCGGAGATCACGGAACAAGCCGTCACCGCGGAGTCGCGGAGCCCACGGAGAAAAAGGAAATGACTCCGTTTACTCCGTGGCTCCGCGGTAAAAGCCTTGTCCGTGCCCTCCGTCTCCTCCGCCGGGCGCGGCCGGCGATAGCGGCAACGTTTTTGCAGAATTCGGGGGGAACTCCATCAGAAAGGAGAAGCTCATGAAAGCGCGCGAACTGATGACCCGTGATCCTGAAGTCGTGACGCCGCAGGATCCGATCAGCCGTGCTGCGCAGATCATGCGCGATTACGACGTGGGCCTCGTCCCCGTTGTGAACGATCGCAGCGGCTGGACGTTGGCGGGCGTAATCACCGATCGCGATATCACGATTCGTCACGTCGCCGAGGGGCACAAGGACGATTGCACCGTGGCATCGCACATGTCACGCGGCCAGCTCGAAACGGTTGAGGAAGACGATGACGTCGAGACGGTGATGGCGTCCATGCAGCGCGGAGAGGTCCGTCGGATTCCAGTCACGACCAACGGAAAACTCGTCGGCGTGATCGCTCAAGCCGATATCGCAACCACGAGTAAGGTATCCAAGCGAGACGTGGGTGAGGTCGTGAGCAGCGTGTCGCAACCGACGCACTCGAGGTAAGAAGGAAAGGGAAAGGGAAAAGGAACAGGCGGCATCGTCCTCCCTATCCCTTTCTCGTTTTCTCCGACGATGACGCCCTTGGAAGACTGAGCAACCCGCCGAAGGATTCTTCGCAAACGTGCCCTATCAGATCGGATGGGGCGCGCTCACTCCTTCCGCACACTTCTGATCTCTTCGCTCGAAGGGACCTCATGCTGCTACGATGAGTCCCGATCTCGTGACATCCCGCTCACGTCCTCAAACACAAGGATCTTCGATGACCACCACACTCAATGGGACCAGCCTTCGTGAAACCATCCGCGGGTCCGTCCTCACCGAAGGAGACGCGGACTACCACAAGGTGCGGCGCGTCTGGCGACAGGTCCTCAGCGGGTATCGCCACGCGATGGCAAACGGTCCCGACGAGCTCACCGTTACGGCAGTCGCGCTGACGACGCCCGACGGTCATCCGGCGGTCGGGATCTTTCCGTGCTATGCCGGCGACCCTGCGGCAGGCGCGCACGTCATCGAACCGTTCCGCAAGCTGGGAACACCGGTCATGCAGCAGGTTGGCCCGATGCCGTACACCGCCGTGCAGACGATGTTCAACGATGCCGCGGTCCCGGGCCGCCGGTTCTACATGCGGTCGAACTTCGTGGAAACGCTGAACGACGGCTTCATCGACGCGTGCGTCGACGAGTACGCGAAAACTCCTTCGCCATTCAATGCCATCATCATCGTCGCGATTGGCGCAGCGGTGAAGCGAGTGCCGGCGGATGCGACCGCGTACTATTACCGCGATATGCCTTACACAATGACCCTCCTCTGTGGCTGGGACGATCCGCACCAGGACCAGGCGAACATCGGCTGGCTGCGCGGGCTCTGGGACAGGCTTTCGCCCCACCTGCCCTCAGGCGTGTACGTGAATGAATTGCACGAGGAAGGCGCGGATCGTGTTCGCGCCGCGTATGGCCCCGCATATCAACGCCTCGCTCAATTGAAGCAGAAGTACGATCCCCAGAACCTGTTCTGTCTGAACCAGAACATCCTGCCGGCTTAGTGCAGGAGAATGGGGGGGCGGCTCGCTGACCGCCCCTGCACCTTCAAATCTGCCGACGCTCCATTCGAGCTCGAACCTCGCCAGGTACTTTCGCAGTCGGTCCGCGTCATTCGCGATATTCTTCCGGGCACGCGATCGATCGGAGAGTACGCGGCCGGCCGCCGAGAGGCTGAGCGCAGAACAGGTAGCCGGGGCGGCATGCGACGAAGCGCAGGCCTACCTGGCTGCGGACGCGCCGGTCGGCTTCATCTCGCCGACCAGCTGCTCCTTCCGCTCGCGCTCGCCGGCCAGGGACGTTTCGGACCGTCAAGCCCAGTACACACACGCTGACGAACGCGGATGTCATTCGACAGTTCCTGGATGTGTCGATTGGCATCGAGCACGAAGGCGGTGAGGCGTACTGGGTCGCTGTGAACTCGAACAACAAAGGCATCACGTCATGAAAACCCGAGATCTCGTGAGGATCGGCATTCCCGCAGGGCCTTGCGCAGAAGCAGCGAAGCAGGTCCTCCAGCAGGCGGACGCGGAGAAACGAGGCATGCTGTCCGTGCTGGAAGATTTGCGACGGGTCGCGCAGTTTCCGGCGGCGTTCGTGCAGGACTCGACCTACGGGCACCTAGCGCAGCTGCTGGTCGATCACACGGCTGCAGGACGCTCGTTCAGTCCGCGCGCCAGCGATGCGCCGTACCGTATCTGGGGCGAGAACCTCGAAGACACTGCGGTCCAGCAGCTGAAGAACGCGTGTCGGCTGCCGGTCGCGGTTGCGGGCGCCTTGATGCCGGACGCGCATCAGGGATACGGATTGCCGATTGGCGGTGTGCTCGCGACCAGCAACGCGGTGATCCCCTACGCTGTCGGTGTCGACATCGCGTGTCGCATGAAAATGACCGTGCTCGATCTGCCGGTCAGCGCGATCGAGAACGATCGGAAACGCCTCATCCGTGCGGTGGAGAGCGAAACGCGGTTCGGCGTTGGTGCCGAGTTCCGGTCACGGCGTCACCACGAGGTGATGGACGCGGACTGGCGTGTGACCGGTCTGACCGCCAAGCTGAAGGACCGCGCGTGGTCGCAACTCGGCACGAGCGGCAGCGGCAACCATTTCGTCGAGTTCGGCGAGCTGACAGTGCTCGACGACCGCGTCGGCCTCGGACGCGGCAGGTATCTCGCGCTCCTCAGCCACTCGGGCAGCCGCGGCACCGGGGCGCAGATCGCGCAGCACTATAGCCGCGTCGCACGCGACCTCCACCCGGAGCTTCCACGCGAACTGTCGCACCTCGCGTGGCTCGATCTGTCGACGGAAGCGGGTCAGGAGTATTGGGCGGCGATGGAGTTGATGGGGCGCTACGCCGCGGCGAATCACGCGTTGATTCACGCACACGTCGCACACGCGCTCGGCCTCGATGTGCTGCTCGACGTCGAGAACCACCACAACTTCGCGTGGCGCGAACGGCACAAACTGCCGGACGGCTCCGAAGCCGACGTGATCGTGCACCGGAAAGGAGCAACGCCCGCGGGCGCCGGCGTGCTCGGCGTGATTCCCGGCTCGATGGGCACGCCCGGGTACGTCGTCCGCGGCAAGGGTGTGGCCGCGTCGCTGAATTCGGCGTCGCACGGCGCCGGTCGCCGCATGAGCCGCACCAAGGCGAAGGAAATCTTCACGTGGGACATGGCGCAGCGATTCCTGCGCGAGCGCGGGGTGACGCTCCTCTCCGCGGGCCTCGACGAGGTTCCCATGGCGTACAAGAACATCGACGAAGTAATGGCGGCGCAGAGCGACCTGGTCGAGCCGCTCGCCCGCTTCGAGCCGCGGCTGGTGAAGATGGCGCCAAGCGGCGAGCCGCCGGAGGACTGATGCAGCCCGAGCCAGCGTTTGGGCTCATGGCTTCGGGCTTTGGGGCCCTTACTGCTTGGGCTTCCACCGACCCGCTACGCGCGCCGCTTCGCCGCCGGGTGTCCAGATCACGAGCGTCTTCACGGGCGTCGTGCCCGGCACGCGATGCCGCACGTTATCCGGCGGACGCACGAACCCGACCATCCCCGGCTTCAACAGCTCGCTCTTGCCGTTGACGACGTGTTCCAGCTCGCCGGAGAGGACGTAGAAGATTTCGACGGACTGATGCGCGTGCTCGCCCGAATCCAGGCCGGCCGGCAGCGTCAACTCCCCGATGTCCAGCTCGCTCCCGCCGAAGTTCTCCTTGTCGAGCAGCACCTTCAACTCGCTGCCGCCGTTCGGACTGACGAACGTTCGCGGAGCCTGGACCGCACCGGCTGCACTCGCACCGGCGGCGAGGCACGCGCCGAGCGCGACCATGATCGCGTCCCGACCAAACCGTGAGCTCATGAACCCTCCAGTGTGTCTCATCGTCAAGGACCAGTCCTTGACGGTATCCTTGATGAATGCCATCATCGATATCATGGCAAAGGTCACCGGCAAGTTCCAGATCACGCTTCCGAAGGCACTTGCCGAGCAGTGTGGGATCCGCATCGGCGACGAGTTGCAGGTCCGTTCGAACGGCCGATCGATTCAGCTCGATCCCCTGGCTGGAGGTGCGGTGCGGCGCGAACGACTCGCACATTTCGATCAGGCGACCGCGCGACAGCGCAGCCGGCAAGGGAGGCTTCGGGTCCGGCCGGCACGATCGCGGGGCTGGACCCGTGAGGAGCTGTATCGACGTGGCCGCACTCGTTGACACCAACGTCCTGGTCTACAGATTCGACGCGCGATTTCCTGGAAAGCAAGCGCGAGCAACCGAGTTGCTCCGGGCCGGAATTGCCGACGACTCGGTTCGGGTGCCTCACCAGGCGCTGATTGAATTCGTTGCCGCCACCACGAAGCCGCTGAACGGCAAGAGACGCTCGTTACTCCGTCCTGAGGACGCGCGCCGCGAAGTGGAAGAAATGCTCGTGCAGTTCGACGTGCTGTATCCCGACGAGGAAGTCCTGCGGGCCGCCATTCGAGGCGCCGCAACCTACCAGCTTCCATGGTTCGACGCGCACATCTGGGCCTACGCAGAACGATTCGGTCTCGAGACGATCTGGTCCGAAGACTTCGAGCACGGCAGACTCTACGGCCGCGTGCGAACGAAAAACCCCTTCATCGATCTGACCTGATCACCCCTCGACGACAAATGTGATTAGATATCTGTTCTCCTGTTGCTTTCCCAACGGAAAGACGGCACACTCCTATTGGTAACCAAAACATGAAGCCGAAAGCTGACGTCTGGCAAGGCACTCTGGCGCTGATGGTGTTGAAGACGCTCGACGCGATGGGCCCGCTGCATGGGTACGGGATCGCACGGCGCATCGAACAGACCAGCGAGAACGTGCTGTCGATCAACCAGGGCACCCTGTACCCGGTGCTGCTTCGCCTCGAGCAGGAAGGGGCCGTGAAGTCGGTGTGGGGCAACTCGGAGAACAACCGCAAAGCGAAGTTCTACACGATCACGAAAGCGGGACGTCGTCAGCTCGCGTCCGAGATGCGGCAGTGGGAGCAGGCGATGACGATCGTCCGCCGGTTTGCGGCGCTCTCCAGCCAACGAGCGTAGCGAGTGAGCCACGCGAGCGGCCCGCCTTCGCGCCGGAGGCGCTACGGCGCGTCCGCCGAAGCCGTGGCGGAGGCGGAAGCGGGGATCGCGGGCTCCCGCGAGCGAGCGTGTAGCGGGGTCCCCGCCGCGCGGACTGTGCGCGGTGGGGTGCCTATGGGGGTCCGGGGGACGAAGTCCCCCGGTGAAGGAGGAGGCACGTCATGAGGCCGATTCGACGGGCGTGGACGCGTCTTGCAAACAGCTTGAGGCCGTCCTCTCACGAGGCCGGGCTCCAGCGAGAGATCGAGTCGCACATCGAGATGCTGGCCGACGAGTACGTGCGTCAGGGCATGTCGTGGGCCGACGCCGCGCGGGCCGCGCGCGTCAAGTTCGGCAGCGTCGAATCTCTGAAGGAGAGGTATCGCGACGAGCGCAGGCTCCCGTTCTTCGACGTCGTTGGCCAGGATCTTCGCTACGCATTTCGCGGGATGCGGCGCAGCCCGGGGTTCGCGATCGTCGCGATGCTCTCGCTGGCGATTGGAATCGGCGCCAATACGGCCATCTTTTCGGTCGTCAACGGCGTCCTGCTTCGCGCTCTGCCCTACAAGGAAACGGGGAGGCTGTTTGCCGTCCGCGAAGCGATCGTCAATGCGGACCTTACGTCCAGTCCCGCTAACCCGCTCCACATTCGCGAGTGGAAGAAGCAATGTCCGTCGCTCGAGAGCGTCGCCGCCGTACGGCTGACGGCGTTCGGTCTGCTCGCGAACGGCGAAGCCGAGCAGATCCAGGGCGGGCGAGTCGACCCCGAGCTCTTCGCCGCGCTCGGTCTCGAACCACGTCTGGGGCGTACGTTCGGACCCGACGAGGTACAACCCGGGAAGGAATTCGTAGTGATCCTTGCGGATTCGCTCTGGCGTCGCCGGTTCGGAGCCGACCCAGGCGTGGTCGGCCGTTCGATCGACCTCACCGGCCAGAGCTACATGGTCGTGGGCATTCTGCCGCCGCAGTTCCGGCTGCCGTTCGGGGGCAACCTGCAGCCGTACTCGAATCTGCAGAGAGAGCCTGAAATCTATCAACCACTCGTGGTCTCGTCCCGCGAACTGCGGCCAATGGGGAACTTCAACTACGGCGCCATTGCGAGGTTGAGACCGGGCGCGACCGTCGAACGCGCGCTCGCAGAGCTCAACATCGTTCAGGCGCAGTTCCCAAGGCTTGCCGGCGAGAACGTCGTGCTCGGAGCGAGACTGGTTCCACTCGATCAATTGTTCGTTGGGAACGTGCGCCTGCAGCTCTGGACGCTGATGGGAGCTGTCGCTGCGGTTCTGCTGATCGTCTGCGTCAACCTCGCGAACCTGCTGATTGCACGGATGATGGCAAGGAACCGCGAGTCGGCCATTCGGGCAGCCCTGGGGGCGAGCCGGGCTCGTCAGCTGCGCCAGTTCCTCACGGAGAGCGCTCTGCTCTCCGCGATTGGCGGAAGCATCGGCGTCGCGCTCGCGTTTCTCGGCGTGAATCTGCTGATCAGGACGGCGCCTGCCGATTTACCCAGGCTCGATCAGGTGCATATCGACACCGTCGTGCTGGCGTTTGCGGCCTGGGTGTCGATTGCCGCGGCCGTCCTGTCAGGGCTGCTGCCCGCGTGCATGATCGTCCGCAAGAACCCGCACGACGCGCTGAAATCCGGAAGCCACACGGCTACGGCGACGGCCGGTTCCCTTCGGATGCGGTACGCACTCGTTGGCGTCGAGGTCGCGCTCGGGACGGCGCTGTTGATGGTCGCCGGCCTGCTGACGACGAGCTTCGTCCGCGTGCTGCACATCGACAAGGGGTTCGAGACCGAGCGCGTACTCGCGCTCGATCTCTCGCTGATGGGTAACAAGTATCAGGACGACGATCACCGTGAACGGTTCTTTCGTCAACTCCTTCAGACACTGCGCGACACCCCGACGGTTGTTTCGGCCGCGGTCGCGAGCGCGCTGCCGACACGCGGGGAGAGCTGGATCGATCCGATCGCCGTCGAAGGTGATACGCGGCCGGTGTTCCAGCGCCTGATGCCGAACAACCGATTCGTCAGCCCCGAGTATTTCCGGACGATGGGCATCCGCATCGTGAACGGACGATCGTTCGAGGAGGCCGATCGCGGGCACGACTACGGTGTCCTCTCGCAGAAGCTCGCCGAGCGGCTATGGCCCGGTCAGGATCCGATTGGAAAGCGGTTCGTTGGCCCGGGCGAGAACCCGAAGACCGTCATCGGCGTTGTCGCCGACGTGCGGACGACGCTGACGAGCGAGCCGGTCATGATCGTGTACTACCCGTACTGGGTGACTCCTCTCCCGTCGACGTCTGTCGTGGTACGGACGACCGGAGATCCGATGACGCTCGCGCCGGTGGCGAGGTCAGCGATCAAGGACGCAGATGTCGGAGTGCCGATCCGGAGTATGAAGACGCTCGACGAAGTCGTCGATGCCGCAGTTGCGCAGCGGCGATTCCAATTGATCGTCGTGGTGCTCTTCGCGGCGTCGGCCCTGGCTGTCGCGAGCCTCGGCATCTACGGCGTCGTGTCGTTCTCTGTCGCGCGCAGGCGAACCGAAATGGGACTGCGCCTTGCGCTTGGCGCGCAGCCGGTTGATCTGCTCCTGCTGGTGATTCGGCAAGGAATGACTCCGGTCGCGCTCGGCCTTCTTGGTGGGATTGCACTGGCGCTCAGCTTGAGCGGCGTCGTCCGAGGACTGCTCTTCGGCGTTACTCCTTCCGATCCGGGTACGATTGCGATCGTCCTGGCTCTGCTCGCGATGACGGCGCTCGTCGCGTGTCTGATCCCCGCGCGCGCGGCGGCGTCGAGTGATCCGGTTCGGGCGCTGCGACTGGAATGAGCGGCCACGGAGATCACGGACGATTCGTTCACGCGGAGCCACGGGGCTCGCGGAGAAAACCTTTATTTCTCTGTGTGCTCCGTGACTCTGTGGTGAAAGCTTGTGCCGTGACCTCCGTCTCCTCCGTCTATCGTCGGAGGGCAGCAACGAGCGTAGTCACGATGCCGTCGAAGCTGCGTTGGGCCGTGTCGACCACCAACCCCGCGGTCGGCCACGGCTCGTACTGACGGGCGACAACTTCCGGCCACGTCGGCAGGCGAAGTCCTGGGATGTCCGCGACGCGTGACTCGACGCGGCGCCTGTGCTCCTGCGGATCGGAGCAGACGACCTCGACTTCAATAGACTGCACACCCGCCCGCTGAGCGACCTCGAGCCAGGCGCGCCGAGTGATGGAGATCGGATTGACCGAATCCGCGACGACCGTATGCCCGAGACGCAGATTGTCTTCGGCCATCGCGTAGCCGACCCGGTATCCCGCATCGTCGAGCGACACGACCGTTACGCCGGATTGCCGAATCGCGAACTCGATCGAATCGATGCGCACGTGCACTGCCCCGAGACGACGAGCAAGCTCGCGAGCGATTGTCGTTTTTCCCGTGCCCGGCAGACCGCCGAGGATGATCAGCAAAGCGAAAACGGTAGCTCAATCAGGCGAGCGCCGAGCGCTCGGACGCGCCGAACTTCATCCTGCCGAGTGTCGCGACTGCGGCGAGAAGAGATGATTCGTCCACCGGCTTGGCCAGGTGCATCTGAAAGCCGGCCTGCAGCGCCCGTTGACGGTCCTCGTCGCGTGCGAATGCCGTCAGTGCCGCAGCAGGAATCGATCCAGCGCGAGACGGCGGCAGCGCGCGGATTCTCTTGATGAATGAATAGCCGTCCTCGTCCGGCATGCTGATGTCGGCGAGCAGGACGTCGACGTGTTCGCGTTGCAACACCTCGAACCCGTGAGCCGCGGACGAGGCGGTCAGCACGACGGCGTGATACCCGAGCAGCTGCGTCGCCACCACTTCGCGGCTCTGATCGTCGTCGTCGACGACGAGCACGGAAAGTCCCTCGAGCGATCTGTCAGCGCCGGCAGCCGTCGCGGACGTCAGACCGTCTTCGCCGGTGGCCGGTTCGGTGGCCTCTTCGCCGACCGCGATCGGCAGGCGCACAATGAAAGTGGCTCCCTTCCCCCCGCCGGCACTGTGGACGCCGACGGTTCCGCCGTGCGCTTCGACCAGGTTCTTCACGATCGACAGGCCGAGCCCAAGACCGGAGTGCGTGCGGGTGGTCGAACCGTCCGCCTGACGGAATGGTTCGAACACCCACGGCAGGAACTCCGGCGCAATGCCCTGGCCGGTGTCGGTCACGACGATTTCCACGCAGCTGGCCGAACGGCACAACCGCACGTGCACCGCGCCGTCGTTGGGTGTGAATTTCACGGCATTCGAGATCAGATTGGCGACGACCTGCTGCAAACGCGAGCCGTCGCCGTGCACCTTGCCAATCGGTCGATCGCCATCGAACTCGATGCGAATCCGCTTCGCGCCCGCGCTCGGCTGCGCGACCAGCAGCGCATCGCGCACGATTTCCCGCAGATCCACGAGCGTCCGTTCGAGCCGCATTTTGCCCGACATGATTCTCGAGACGTCGAGCAGATCCTCGATGAGATGCGCCTGGCGTCTGGCACTCTGCCGAATCGCCTGCAACGCGCGATCGCGCAGCGCGCCATCGAGTGTGCCCTTGGACAGCATCTCGGCCCACCCGAGGATCGCATTGAGCGGCGTGCGCAACTCGTGCGACACGACCGCCAGGAACTCGTCTTTTAGACGGTTCGCGTCTTCGGCGCTGGCGCGCGCGGCCTGCTCGCGGGCGAGGAGGTGATGCCGCAATTCTTCGAGCTTGGTCATTTCCGCGAGCGCAACCCCGAGCCGTTCCTTCTCGCCGGCGAGGGCTCGTTCGGCCTCACGCGCCTGCTCGAGGGCAGCGACCGTCTGCGTGTGCAGTCGCTTGACTTCCTCGGTGTGCCGTTTCTGGTCCTCCAGTCGCCCCACGAACAGCTCGTAGGTTCGGTAAGTCAGGTAGATCGGCGCGACGAGCAGGACGGCTTTCCAGTGATCGCCGCGTTGCACTACGACGGCGGCGAGGGCACCGGCGCTGCCGGCGACCATGAAGCTCGCGCCGCTCCACAGAAAATCCTGACGCCACGTCTGCACGAACGTCCGGTTCGACGTCAATGCGATTGCGCCTGCGACCAGGCCCGTGTTGACCAGAAAATAGGTGCCAATCGCACCGACGAGCGGCTTCGCGGGAGCAAAGGACGTCAGCGGCGGCATCGGTCCCTCGAACCAGCCGTACACGGCTCCCGTTGCCCACATCGTGATCGCGGCCGTCGCGACGCTGAAGACAGTGCGGTGGAGCGGATACGGTTCCTTCGCCTTGTATCTGCACTGCGTCCAGGCGCCCGCGGCGGCAATGAGGACTGCGTGCGTCGGACCCAGCAGCAGCAATGACATCAAATTCGCCGCGTCCGACACCGACAGCGTCGAGCCATTCGTGACGGCGATGGGCAGATTGACCTTCCACGCCGACGTCAGGCACGCAAAGACCGCAAGTGAGCCAAACAGCAGTGGCTGTGGAAAACTGGTCGGCCGCGAGAGCATCAGCGCACTCGAACCAACGGCAATGACGAGAGCTACATACACCTGAGCGGAGAGCGGCAGCCTGCGCCACGTCGAACCCGAACGTGGTGAAGCCGCGATGCCGACGGACTCGTCAGCCAGATCGCCGATGTGCTCCAGATTGCCTAACGCTGCATTACCCATTCGTCACCTGATCGCGGGGTTCCACACGATGTCGCATTCGCTGCCGATGCAGGCGGAGCCCCAGACCATCGTGTCTGCTTCGCCGGATCCCCAGACGACGGTGCTGCCCCACACGACGGTGCTGCCCCAGACGACGGTGCTGCCCCACACGACGGTCGCTGCATTCGTCTCCGTCACGGCGCCGCTCGTGCCGGCGCTCCAGGTTTGCTGGCAATCGTCGCCGCCACACGTCCAGCCCCAGACAACGTTTTCGGACCTGAATCCCCATTGAACGCTGGTGCAAGCGGAGTCCAGGCATTTGGTCCGCCACGCCTTGCCGGCGCCGTCGTCGGAGACGCCCCACTGGACGTTCTCGCCCGACGGCGTGCGCACCGCACCCCAGGTCACGTCGGTCCCCCACGCGTTGACTGCCGGCATCGGCCGACCCTTGCGCAGCCGCTGATTGCCCCAGATCAGCTGTTGCCCCCAATCGCCCGACGACGGAAACGAAGTCGTCGACGGCGCCGCAAAAAACCGCGCCAGGTCCACTGCACCGCGGGCATTCAGCATGCCCGCGCCCTGTGTCAGCCCGTCGTACGCGGAGTAGACTCGAGCCGTGTACTGAAGAATGGCTTTAACCGCGTTCGGTGTCAGCGCGGGATTCGCTTGCAGCATCAGCGCAATCGTGCCGCTCACGACTGGCGCGGACATGCTGGTGCCGCTCAGGCTGAGATACGGCAGATACGAAGTCGAGACCGTCCCGGCCAGCAGGTACTCCGAGCGACTCGAGTAGAGTGCGCTCAAAGGATCACTCAGCGACTCGGTACCGACACCGGGCGCGACGATGTCCGGCTTGGCGTTGTTGGTAATCGCGGATGGTCCGCGCGAGCTGAAGAACGCGATCGTGTCGTCCGACCGATCGATCGTTCCCTGATGGTTCGACGCGCCGACCGTCAGGACCCACGGCGCATTCCCCGGAGCGGCGATGCCGCCGTACAACGTACGGCCGTCGCTATCACGACCACCGTTGCCAGCAGCCGCCACGACTGTCACACCGGCGTCGACGAGGCGCTTGGCCGCGAGTGTCAACGGATCGGAGTCGTAGGACTCGTACACGCCCGCGGACACTGACAGATTGACGAGGCGGATATTGAGCGCATTCCTGCGCTGGAACACGTAGTCGAGAGCAGCGATGACGTCGCTTATCCGGCCCCCGCCAGTGGAATCGAGCACCTTCAACACGATCAGCCGCGCGCCCGGCGCGATGCCGGATCGCGCACCACTGGAATCGAATCCGTTGCCCGCGACAATGCCAGCGACATGAGTACCGTGGCCGTAATCGTCGTACGGGGACGTACGTCCGTTCACGAAATCGACGAATTGCACAACGCGCTGGCTCGATCCACTTGCCAGGTCGTCGTGCCAGGCGGTGACGCCGGAGTCGACGATCGCAACGCCGACGCCGGAGCCGTCGTACCCGAACTGCTGTCGCACCGAAGTTGCGCCGACAGTCGCGCCAGTGCGCTCCAGGGTGCCCTGCACCATGCGATCGAACGAGATATCGCTGATGAACGGATTGTCCGCCAGCCCTTCCAAAGCCGAGTTCGGTACGAACGCCGAGCGGCCATTTATGAGACCGAGACGGCGGCCAAGTTTGCCGCCTCCGTGTTCGACAGCGGGAGCTACGTCCTCGAGCGATGCGCCGTCGACGGCCCGAATGATGACACGGGACCACCCAACACCACGGGATGCCTGAATCCGCGCGAGGGGATCAAGCTTCCGATTGCCGGTGGACTGTTGCGCAGCCGCCGGACACGTAATGGCGGCGAGCAACAGGAACGCCCCGAGAATCCGGTGTGCCGTTGTCCGCGTACGCAAAGTGATCTCCCCTCTTTAGAGCCGCTGTTGAGCCGCGCGGCTCGGCGCAGGGTGCCTTCGTCCTCGAACCGGGTTGTCTGATTTCATTGACGCCGTGAAGGCGTCCGATGCGTGCCACCGACACATGCTGCCGAGCTGGGCGACGAACTCTGACTCGGCTGAACCGAAGGCACTGACGTCCGGGCCCTGGACGCCTTGAGTTGCTGGGGGGTGAAGGAAAGTTTACACCGACGAGCTCGAATCTGTACCGACAATTTATGGATGTGCTTCTGGCTCTGCCGTTTGTGACAAACTCACGCCGTGGCTGACCCGCGCAACAGAGCTCAGGTGATCGCACCCCAGTGGGTATTCATCCTGCTTTGGTTCCGCGTTTGTCTCAGGTCAACAGTTACCCGGCCGGCTGGCGCCGTTCGTCGACGTCAGTGCGCAATCGCGGATTGGTTTCGTGCACAAGTCGGGCGCGAGTCCCGAAAAGCACATGGTGGAGACCTTCGGGTCAGGGTGGCGTCGATTGATTACGACAACGATGGTTTCCCCGATTTGTACTTCGTGAACGGCGCACCAGGGGCAGCCAACGCGCTTTACCACAACAACGCGAATGTCACCTTCACCGACGTCACACGTCTTGCGCGCCTGGCCGCCGACACTGCCGCGAAGTCGTACAAGACCGGCCTTGCAGTCGGCGACTACGATAATGACGGGTATCTCGACCTCTACGTGACGGCGTTCGGTCCAAACATTCTTTATCGGAACAACCGAAACGGCACGTTCACCGACGTTACCGCTGCTGCGGGTGTCGCTGGAGGGCCGTCGGAGTGGAGCACGAGCTCCGGATTCTTCGATTTCGATCGAGACGGGGATCTCGATTTGTACGTCGTGAACTACCTCGATTATCGGCTCGACGAGAATCCGTACTGCGGCCTGCGCAAACCGGGATACCGGATGTACTGCAATCCGACGACGTTCGACGGGATGGCCGGTCGGCTGTTTCGCAACAACGGCGACGGAACGTTCACCGACGTGTCGCGACAGGCGGGCATCGCGAATCCCGCCGGAAAGGGCCTCGGCGTCACCTTCTGTGACTTCGATCGTGATGGAAATGTGGACGTCTACGTCGCGAACGATCTCGTTCGCAATTTCCTTTACCGGAATAACGGAAACGGCACCTTCAAGGACGTCGCCTATGCCGCTGGCGTTGGCTTCGACCTGAACGGAAAACCCCAGGCCGGCATGGGTGTCGACTGTGCGGACTTCAACGGTGACGGATGGCCCGACATCTTCGTCACGAACTTCTCGGAAGAACTGAACACGCTGTACGAGAACCACGGAGATGGCACGTTCGAGGACGTCTCGACGAAAGCGGGTCTGGGATCCGGCTACATTCCGTTAGGCTTCGGTACGAAGCTGTTCGACTTCGACAACGATGGCGACCTGGACATCTACGTGACGAACGGTCACGTCATCGACAACGTCCAGCTGTACAAGCCTGCCTTCACCTACGCCCAGAAGCCATTGCTCTACGAGAACGTTGGCGGAGGGCGATTCCGCGATATCTCCGCCGAGAGCGGACCAGCGCTGCAGATCGAGCGAGTCGGACGCGGCTTGGCGGTCGCCGATTTCGATAACGACGGGAACGTCGACATCGCGATCTCGAACGTCGGGCAGGCGCCGCTGCTCCTGCGAAATCAGGGCGTAAGAAACGGCAACTGGCTGCTGATTCGCGCCCAGGGCACGAAGAGCAACGGCTTCGGCCTGGGCGCGCGCGTGGAATTGGAGGCATCAGGCCGCGTACAGGTCAAAGAGATCAACAACGTCGCGAGCTACCAGAGCAGCAACGACATCCGTCTCCATTTCGGACTCGCTGAGGCCAAGGCGATCCAGCGGATCGAGATCCTGTGGCCGAGTGGCACGAAGCAGATCTTGAAAGACGTCGCGGTCAATCAAATCTTAGTCGTCACAGAGCCGGCAGTTCGATAGCTCGGTAGCTCGCAATTCCCGGAGATCCGATTCGAACCGCGAGCTGCCGAGCCAGCGAACTACCGAGCTACCGGCGGGATTCTCCGAACACTACCCCTCAGTGTCGATCATGCGACGCCGCAAGATGCGCTCTTAGCACCGCATCGACATCATCGCGGCCCGTCGGCAGGTTGGTCGGGTCTGCGGTTTCACCCGCGTCGAGAAGTAGCCGTATCGAGGTCGGATAGTCACCTCGGGTCCCCGACCATCCGTGTAAAGAGCCGTAGATGCACCAGTCGAGTGGCGTGCCGCCGTAGCTCGTCTCGCGGACGCCGATCGGCGGATCGTGCTGCAGCAGGACTCGAATCATCTCGACGTTGCCGTGGAACGCTGCCCAGTGCAGTGGATCGGCGAGGTCGGGACCGGACACGCGTGTGTCGAACCCAAGGCGAGCCATGAGCGCAACCGCCGCGGCGTCGTTTGCGTGAGCCTTGTCGGCAATGAGCCTCTTTTGATCGTTCGTGAGCCGCGACCCGACGTCGGGATGTGTCGCGATGACCGCCTCCGCCGCGGCGCGATCTGCTGCCGCGCACGCGGCAAGCAGACGCTGGGCCGGAGACGCATGACGCAGCAGCAACTCGACCATGTCTGCGTAGCCGAGCTGCCGCGCGGCGTCGACGACGGTTGCGTTGTGATCGAACACCCAGCGGTAGATATCGCCACGACGGTCGCCGATCTCGTCACCTGTCGCGGCGCATTTGCCGTTGTGCGCGACGGAGTACTTCCCTTGACCGGTGCGATGGTCCAGCGCGGCCGGATCGTTCCTCAGGCACTGCTCGACCAGCATCCCATCGCGCAAGCCGACGCCGATGAAGATGTCGAACCATGCGCCGCGGCCGACGAGCAGCCGTACGACATCAGGAGCCTCGCGCACGAGGTATTGTGCCGGCGTGGACTCGTGATCGACGTCGCGAGCGTCGATGTCGGCGCCATGGTCGATCAGATATCGCGCGATCTCGACCGTACGAGCACAGTGCAGCGGCGTCTTTCCGTCGCCGCCACGCGCGTGCACGAGTGAGGGATCGCGCTCGACGAGCTCTCGCACCCGGCCGAACATTCCAAGGTGCGCCGCAGCGAACACGTCAACGACTGCCCCTCGCTCGATCAGCGGCGCAGCCTGCTCCGGCGTGATGCCGTATTCGAGAATGCCAAACCCGCCGGCCCACCATGTGCTCTTCAAATTCAGATCCGCACCGTATTGGAGCAGCAGATCGAGCAACGGCAGGTTTTTCACTGCCCGCGCGACCGGCCGGCTGTTGAAGTGACTGATTGGCGCGTTCACTGCCGCGCGAACTTCAGCGTAGGTCTCGAGCAGCTCGCGGACCCGGTCGAGATCTTCCGCATGCAGCGCATCGAGGAACTGTTCCACCGGCGTTTTGGTGAGCGAGTCGATCTTGCGCTTCATCGCCGGCCAGTTCTCGAAGCCGTAGCCGCGCGCAATGACGAGCTGCGTATCCGCCAGCACGAGCGCGTCGCGCGATGGCGGCTTGGGGTGAAGCGCCTGAATGCGCTTCAGGGCTTCAGCGTCCCCGTTCCACGCAGCGCGCAGCAACTCCTTCGCGCGCTTGTGCTGCATCTCGAGGTTCGGTCTGGCAGGCAGGGGTTCTACGAACGCAGATCGATCTTGTTCGGACGCCATGACGACACCTCCCGTAGAAGGTTTGTGCCCGCTGTCCGCGAAGACGGGCTGGAGGTTCGTCAGGCTGCGTAAACCGGATCCTCGCCGCGCGGAGTCCGCGCGCGGGGTCGAGGTGGGGAGCATCCCTTCCCGCGGACGGGGCGCGTCCTCTCACGCGCAGAAGACAGGATACCCGGGGCGGACGCGTCAGAGCAATCCGGCAATCGGCTTTGGGCTCATGGCGCACGGCTCTCGGCCGGTTGAGAAATCAGCGCGCGAATGGCACCGACGAGAGATCCCTTGCTCCCGCCCACTGTTTCCGCCGCACCAACACCTCCCGCTCTCCGTGCAGCGGGATTCTCGTTATGCAGCGGCGCGTCTCGCTACCACAATCTTTCGTTGGTGCATGCGGAGACGACACTCACGACCTGACAGCTCGTGTCGATCGATGCGATTACTTGCGGGTCACGTGAGCGGCAACAGCGAGCC